>CAMLBO010000029.1 GCA_946478305.1 uncultured Enterobacterales bacterium | reverse complement strand
AGGAGTCGTCGGCAGCGTCAGATGTGTATAAGAGACAGGAATTGCCCCATGCTTCACTCCCTTACCACACGGCTGCGTTTTTCATCCCTTAGCCTGGCCATTGCCTGCGCTCTGCCGCTGGTAGCTCAGGCCGACACCACGACACCTGCATCTAAAACCGGTGAAAAAAGCAGTGGCGTTCATAAAAAATCCCAGGAAGATACCTTAACGGTTGCTGCAACAGGCAACGCCCGCGACAGCTTTGAAGCGCCGATGATGGTGACGGTGATTGACGGCACCAGCGCGGAAAGTCTGACGTCGTCTTCATCCGCAGACATGCTGCGTCACGTACCAGGCCTTAGCGTGGGCGGAACCGGACGCACCAACGGTCAAGACATCTCGCTACGTGGCTACGATCGCCGGGGCGTATTGACCCTGGTAGATGGCATCCGTCAGGGCACCGATACCGGGCATCTTAACAGCACGTTTATTGACCCAGGCTTAGTTAAACGCATCGAAGTGGTGCGGGGTCCCTCTGCCCTGCTCTATGGCAGTGGCGCACTGGGTGGCGTGGTGTCCTATGAAACAGTGGATGCCGCAGACTTACTCTTACCGGGCCAGAATATGGGTTATCGGGTTTTTGGTACCGGTGCGACAGGCGACCACAGCCTTGGCATGGGCGCCAGTACCTATGGCAAAAACGATAATTTCGACGGTCTGCTCTCCTTCGGAACCCGCGACGTGGGTGATATCAAGCAGAGTGACAGTTTCAACGCGCCCAATGATGAGACTATCAGCAACGTGCTGGCAAAAGGCACATGGCAGATAGATCCGGCGCAATCCCTCAGCACCAACCTGCGTTATTACGATAACCGCGCGAAAGAGCCAAAAAATCCGCAAACGCCTGATATTTCCGGCAGTAACGTCTGGACTGATCGTTCAACCATACAGCGCGATGCCCAGCTAAGCTATCACCTCAAACCGTTGGATCAGGAGTGGCTGGATGCCAAAGCCGATGTCTATTATTCCGAAGTGGAAATCAATGCGCGCCCGGACGGCGGCAGCGAGGAAGAGCGCAAACAGACCACTAAAGGTGCCAAACTGGAAAACCGCTCACGCGCGTTTACCGACACCTTTGCCGCCCACTTGCTGACGTACGGCAGTGAAGCCTACAAGCAGGAACAAACTCCGGGCGGTGCTACCACCAGCTTCCCGCAGGCGGACATTAATTTCGGCTCCGGCTGGTTGCAGGATGAGATAACACTGCGTGACTTGCCGGTCTCGATTCTGGCCGGCACACGTTACGACAACTACCGTGGCAGCAGCGAGGGTTACGCCGACGTTGATGCCGATAAGTGGTCCTCCCGTGGCGCGATGAGCATCAACCCAACTGACTGGCTAATGATGTTTGGCTCCTACGCGCAGGCATTCCGCGCGCCAACCATGGGCGAGATGTACAACGATTCAGTTCACTTCTCCATCCCGATGGGCAGAACCACTATCACCAATAACTGGGTGCCGAACCCGAATCTGAAGCCTGAAACCAATGAAACTCAGGAGTACGGTTTCGGTTTGCGCTTCAATGATCTGATGATGGCCAATGACGATCTGCAGTTCAAAGCCAGCTACTTCGATACAAAAGCCAAAGATTACATTACGACCGGAGTCACTATGAACCTCGGTTATGGCCGTAACGGACCTTACTGTATCGAATGCAGCACCTATTCAACCAACATCGACCGGGCAAAACTGTGGGGCTGGGATGCCACCATGAGTTACAAAACTGACTGGTTCTCATGGGATGTCGCCTATAACCGCACCCGGGGTAAAGATGAAGCGACCGGTGACTGGATAGCCAGTATCAACCCAGACACGGTGGTCAGTACACTTGACGTGCCGGTCGCCCAAACTGCCTTCTCACTCGGCTGGGTCGGGACCTTCGTTGAGCGTTCAACGCACGTGACCTCCGATTACGCCGATCAGGCAGGTTACGCCATCAACGATTTCTACGTCAGTTATAAAGGCCAGGGCAGCTGGAAAGGCATGAACACCGCAGTGGTACTGGGTAATGCCTTCGACAAAGAGTCTTATTCACCGCAGGGCATTCCACAGGACGGACGCAATGCCCGGTTGTTCGTCAGCTACCAGTGGTAAAGGGTTAATCCTTCCCTCTTCACCGCCCGGCAAAGCGCCGGGCGTTATCAAAAAAGTTAATGCGAGGACATTGCAATGAGTTCAGTAACTTACGAGAATTATCTGCAAGCAAAAGAATCTAACCCAGGAAAATATGCCCGTGATCTGGCTGAGATCCTCAATATCAGCGAAGCTGAGCTGATTCATCTGCGCGTTTCTCACGATGCCGATCGTCTGAACACGGACACGCGTACTTTGCTGGCTGCGCTGGAAAATGTCGGCGTCACTAAATCCATCACCCGCAATGATTATGCCGTACATGAACAGATTGGGCGCTATGAGAATCAGCATCTGAACGGCCATGCAGGATTGATCCTTAATCCGCGTGCGCTGGATTTACGCCTGTTCCTCCAGCACTGGTTACATATCTTTTGCCTGACGGAACACCATCCGAAAGGCGATCGTCACAGCATTCAGTTTTTTGATGCTGCTGGGAATGCAATCCATAAAGTCTATACCACCGATGAAACTGACATGGCCGCCTGGGAAGCTCTGGTAGCGAAGTACCGTCGCGAAGAAAACCCGCCGCTGGCGATCGTGCCGGTGCAAAAACCGCAAGCCACTGCTCAGCCCGAGACGGCGGACGTGGATACCGAATGGCGCGCAATGACCGATGTTCATCAGTTTTTCCAACTACTGCGCCGCCATAACCTCAGCCGTCAGGAGGCCTTCCGCGCCGTGGGTGACGATCTGGCCTACAGGGTGGATAACCGTTCGCTTTCGCAACTTCTCGAAACAGCACGTGATCAGAAAAACGAAATCATGATTTTCGTGGGCAATCCGGGTTGTGTGCAGATTTTCACCGGTGAAATCGAGAAAGTCAGACCGCACGGCGAATGGATTAACATCTTCAATTCGCGCTTTACCCTGCACCTGGTCGAAAGTGCCATTGCTGAAAGCTGGGTCACGCGTAAACCGACCAAAGACGGGTTTGTCACCAGTCTGGAACTGTTCGCTACTGACGGTACGCAAATCGCACAGCTCTATGGCCAGCGGACAGAAGGTCAGCCGGAGCAACCGCAGTGGCGTGAGCAGATCGCCGCGCTGCACAACGAGGAAATCGCCGCATGAATCGTCGGTCGAGTGCAGTCGTGATCGCATTGGCTGGCTTGCTGGCCCCGCTTTCACACGCAACAGAACGGGTTATCAGTATCGGCGGCGATGTCACGGAAATCGTCTATGCGCTGGGTTCGGGCGATGAGATGGTAGCGCGTGACAGTACCAGTCTGCATCCGGAGAAAGTGAAAAAGCTGCCTGATGTCGGTTACATGCGCCAGCTGAATGCCGAAGGCATTCTGGCCATGAAACCTACATTAGTGCTGAGTAGCGAACTGGCGGAGCCATCGCTGGTATTACAGCAGGTGGCGCAAAACGGGGTAACGGTGGTACGGATCCCCGGCAATACTACGCTCGATACGGTACCGCAAAAAATCGAAGTAATCGCCCAAGCCCTCAACCGACAGTCTGAAGGTGAAAAACTGATCGCGACATACCGTCAGCAGCTAGCCGCAGTGCCGCATGGGCCGTTACCGGTCAAGATCCTGTTTGTAATGAATCACGGCGGGACGACCGCGCTGGCCGCCGGGCAGAACACGGCGGCGGACGCGATGATAACCTCGGCGGGTGCGCAGAATGCCATACAGGGATTCACCCGCTACCGCCCGTTGTCGCAGGAAGGCATTATCGCGAGCGCACCGGATTTATTGCTGATCACCACCGACGGCGTTCGTACGCTCGGTGGGCTGGATCAGGTCTGGACGTTGCCGGGTCTGGCGCTAACGCCTGCGGGGAAAAACCATCGGGTGCTGGTCCTGGATGATATGTCGTTGTTGGGTTTTGGGCTTAACACTCCCGCCGTGCTGGCCACCCTGCGCCTGGCTGCGGAACAGGTTAAATAATGAGTTCGCTGACCACACATGCTTATCTGCGCATCAGCACGCCGGTCAGGGTGCTGTTGGGGTTGACGATCATCTTGTTAGCCCTGGCGGTGATTGCGATGAATTCCGGAGCGATGTCACTGTCTTTTCTCACCCTGATAAGCCGCCCGTTCGATGACGGCATGTGGCAGATCTGGCTCACGATCCGCCTGCCGCGGGTACTGCTCGCCGTGGTCGTGGGTTGCGCCCTCGCCTGTTCGGGTGCGGTGATGCAGGGGCTATTCCGCAATCCACTGGCTGATCCGGGTTTACTCGGGATCAGCAGCGGCGCGGCGCTGTTTGTTGCGCTGATGATTGTGATACCGCTCTCCCTGCCACCGGTGGTCGCCCTGTATGGGCACATGTTTGCCGCGTTTGCCGGGAGTCTGGTGATTTCACTTATCGTATTTACCCTGAGCCGCTTTGGCCACGGTAATCTGTCACGCCTGTTACTGGCAGGGATTGCGATTAATGCGCTGTGCGGCGCAGCGGTAGGCGTACTGACTTACGTGAGCGATGACCAGCAGTTGCGTCAGTTTTCATTATGGAGCATGGGCAGTTTGGGTCAGGCGCAATGGCCGACGCTGATCGTCGCGACATCGCTGATTCTGCCCGCCTGCATCGTGACGTTCCTCCTCTCACGTCGCCTGAATCTGTTACAGCTGGGTGATGAAGACGCCCACTATCTCGGGGTGAATGTCCGTAAGACCCAGTTACAGTTATTGCTGCTTAGCGCACTGCTGGTCGGTGTTGCTGTGGCAGTGACAGGCGTTATCGGGTTTATCGGACTGGTTATCCCGCACTTATTGCGTATGCACGTGGGAGCCGATCACCGATGGCTGCTGCCGGGTTCCGCGCTGGGTGGGGCCTGTTTATTACTGCTGGCCGATACGCTAGCAAGAACTCTGGTCGCACCAGCAGAAATGCCGGTGGGGCTGTTGACCAGCCTGCTGGGAGGGCCCTATTTCTTATGGCTGATTTTACGTCCGGGAAGACGCCGATGACCCACTCACCTTCCACCTTGCGAGCTCAAAACTTGTGCCTTAATGTCGGACATCGCCAGTTGATCAATGACGTTTCCCTTGAACTGAAGGGAGGTGAAATGGTCGCGCTGATTGGCCCAAATGGTGCCGGAAAGTCCACACTCTTACGTCTGCTGACTGGATTTATGCGACCAGATGCCGGTCGTTGCGAATTACAGGGTAAGGCACTGGTTGACTGGCTACCGCAGGAGCTTGCTCGTACCCGTGCAGTAATGCGCCAAAGCAGCGAACTGGCTTTCGGTTTCAGCGTGCGGCAAATTATCACCCTTGGGCGCGCACCTCATGCTAAAACACATAACGCTAAGGCGCTGCACCAGGTGATGGCGCAAACCGACTGTCTAGACCTGGCCGATCGCGATTACCGCCAGCTGTCGGGCGGCGAACAGCAGCGAGTACAGTTGGCGCGGGTGCTGACTCAGTTGTGGCAACCGCAGCCCTCAGCGCGCTGGTTATTCCTCGATGAGCCAACTTCCGCGCTGGACCTTTACCATCAGCAGCATACGTTACGGCTATTACGCCAACTTACGCGCGAAAGTCCGCTGTCGGTCTGTTGTGTATTGCACGATTTAAATCTGGCTGCACTCTATGCTGACCGGATTATATTGCTGCATGAAGGGAGCGTAGTGGCTTCTGGTACGCCAGAAGAGGTGCTGACGGCCGAGATCCTCGCCCGCTGGTATCAGGCGGATCTCGGTGTGAACTGGCACCCTGAAACGGCTGTGCCGCAGGTATTCCTGCGGCAGTAGTACCGGGTGCTAACGGGATCAGCTGGAGCAGGAGACTTCCAGATGTTTTCCCCAGTCTGGTGGTAATACAGCCATAGCATCATATTGCGTCGCGTCGCTATAGGGGTCACGCAACGCCTGGTGTAATTGCGCCAGTACGCTGATGTCATCCTGTTCCGCCCTTTCGATCGCCTGCTGGGCCAGATAGTTACGCAAAATAATGCGCGGGTTACAGAGCTTCATCGCCTGCTGGCGCGCAGCGTCGTCCTGATCTTCTCGGTGCAATCGCTGGCGGTACTGCTGATACCAGCTGTCAAAAGACCCACGATCGATAAATTCATCACGCAGCGGCGACGCCGACTGTTGTTGCTCAACGCCACTCAGCAGGCGGAAGGTGCGGGTGTGATCGCGCCCCTCTTTCGCCATCAGGCTCAGCAGACCAGTCAGTAAATCATTGTCCTGCTTATCTTCCGTGAAGAAGCCCAGTTTGCCGCGCATCAATTTACCGTAGGCTGCCATAAGCGCCGGTTCATAGGCATTCACCGCGCTTTCTAACTGTTCAGCGCTCATCAGGCCGGAAAGCGTTTGTGCCAGTCGATGAAGATTCCAGTAGGCAACCGCCGGCTGATTATCGAAACTATAACGTCCCTGATGATCTGAGTGATTACAGATATAACCGGGCTGATAATCGTCGAGGAAACCATATGGACCGAAGTCAATGGTCAGGCCGAGAATCGACATGTTATCGGTATTCATGACGCCATGCGCAAAACCGACGCTTTGCCATTGGGCAATCAGCCTGGCCGTCCGCTCCACCACGTCCTGCAACCAAAGCGCATAACGCCGCGAAGGATCACTTTCACTTTCCAGCAGATGTGCCCAGTGATGGGCAATCACATAGTCGGCCAGTTGCTTAACCTGCTCGGGCTGCTTTCGATAGTAGAAATGCTCAAAATGGCCAAAGCGGATATGACTTTCCGCCACGCGCATCAGCATAGCGCCGCGCTCGGGCTGCTCACGAAATACGGGGTTATCACTGGTGACAATCGTCAGTGCGCGAGTTGTAGGAATCGATAAATGGTGCAGTGCCTCGGATGCCAGAAACTCACGCACGACTGAACGCAACACAGCGCGGCCATCACCCATCCGGGAATAAGGCGTCAGCCCAGCCCCTTTCAGGTGCCAGTCATAACGGCGGCCGTCAGGAAGCACCTGCTCACCAAGTAATATTCCCCGCCCGTCTCCCAGCTGACCGGCCCAGACACCAAACTGGTGGCCGCTGTAAACCTGTGCCAGAGGCTTCATGCCAGGGAAAAAGGCCTCGCCGCACCAATATTCGCGGTGTGCACTATCAAATAAACTCGCGTCCAATCCCAGCTCCTGTGCCAGCGGCTCACTGTGATAGAGCAGCTTTGCGCCTTTTAGCGGAGTAGGTTTAAGCGAGGTGTAAAAACCACCGAGCTGATCGGCATAATGATGTTCAAACTGTGGCATAAGTCCCCCTTTCTTTCAGTGTAGAACCACGGGACATCGATTAACACGGATTAAAAACAGGGAGATTACACACAGGCACATCATCGTTGGCAAAAATGAGGCTGGCAAAAATATTTTCCCCAAAAATTGTTAAGCGCAAGCCGGGCGGCTAAGGAATAAATCCCCGGGAGCTTACCCAAGTAAGTCACCGGGATGAATTCAGGAAATCAACGCGCAGTCAGCTTAAAGGATGAGGGGATATCAGTGAAATTGAGGAGGGCTTCGCAGCAGATTATCTAACTCGCGGGGTTCCACACCGGGCCATAGCTGCCCTTTCATACCCTGGACTTCGCTTTTATTCAACGCGTCAAAATACTCAGCACTGTCCAGGCCATCGATGACAATATTGCGGCAAAATCGGTTAATATTTCTTATCAATGACGGCAGGATAATGGTGAAATTCTCACCTTCATACAGCTCCTGAAAAAGAGAGCGGTCAAGCTTAACCCAGCTGAAAACTTGATCAAATACCGCAGCCATATTCGCATTGCCTGAACCAAATCCGTCCAGCCACAACGTGAATTCATTTTTTAGCGCCGTTAATTGTGAATTGCGTTTTCCCTCGGACAGCTGCGGAAATGACTCATTGATACTGAGATGAATAAACGAGCAGGCCTTAAGACCATCACGTATTTCCGCATCCTCAATAATAATGTTTGCCAGTTTTTCTTCGATAGAAATATTGAGCGTCACGTGATTGGACTCGAACCAAAGCGCATGCTCGAGGGCCCATGCCGCCTGCTCAGCTAAAAAAAGGGATAATTGTTGGGTGTTTAATAAATTCAAAACCAGTTCTGTGGGCATTATTAGCTTGCTGTCAGTGCTGGCAAAGCGACAAATTAATTCCACCGCTAATAGTTTCCCTTTACCGGAATATATTGGCTGGCAGAGGTAGCTGCTGTTAAAGGCCGCATCGAATTGTATTTTCATTTTTTTCCAAAACGTCAACGGCGCTACGCAATGATTAATAACTTTGTTGTATATCAATCAAGTCAGAACGGTACCGGAGCTCCTTGGCATTCCCGAAACAATCCTGTTGCTGATAACAAAAAAGTGCCGGTCCGGTGCTAAGCATCTTGTCAGGATTTGCTGAAAAAGAGCGAAATAAATATTTTTAAGCGTATCCCCTTCCTTGTTACTCTCTCTTTGCGGGAGCCCAGGAGACGAAAACAGGGGGTTATCACTCAATCTTATCGCTAGCCATCCTTTAGCGCAACTGAGTAAATGTAGGCGGGATTTATTCGTATTCTCATATTGAGCATGAGATTTCTTTGACTCGGTGGCGGGGGTTCAACCAGGTATCATTGCACACAACTTACCAGCCAGTTTTTCAGTTCAGTAAGCTCCGCCTGCTGTGCCGGATACTCAGCGATTATTTGCTCACACACCGCCGCTATTTCCTGCGGGCGATAAAGCGTATCGACCATATGCAACGCGAGGGCATTTAATGGCGCGGGGTTTAGGCTGTCAGTATAAATCTGTGCACGGCTGATTCGGCCCTTTAAAATATCAAAATGGATATCTACGCCGCCCCAGACAAAGCGCTCATTCAGTAAATGACTAAATGCAGGTGCTTTACCGAAATTCCATTCCCAACTGCTCTGTTTAGCGAATTGTTCGACGAAACCGGGTAAGTCAGGGAAAACATCAGGAGAAATTATTTCAGGTTCAACTTGTAAGCCATACCAATCAAAAAATGCGTGGGTAATCGCATCACAAATCTGCATGTGATTAATATCTGGAATGAGTTCGCTGAGGTTGGCAACGCGAGAACGCACCGAGGTTATGCCTTTGGCCTGCAATTTTTTCGGATCCGGATTCAGGTAGTTTGCCAAACGGCTGAGATCGGCATTGAGTAATAAAGTACCGTGATGAAAGCCCCGATCCTGAGTCTCTTTGTAAGCGGAGCCGGAGATCTTACGCTCACCATCAGCCGTTTTTGCCACCAAATCGTTACGTCCCGACGCCGTTGCACTGATACCCAACGATTTCAGTGCATCGAGAATAATGGCCGTTGACACGCTTTTATCGTATTCCGGCTTACTGGCCATAAACGTAAAGCACGTGTTACCCAGGTCGTGGAATACCGCTCCGCCGCCGCTGCTGCGTCTGGCAAGGCGGATACCGTCCTCCTCCATACGGCGGGTATTGCACTCTTTCCAGGGGTTTTGTGCCTGTCCGATCACCACGGTTTCCGCATTGCGCCACAGGAACAATACACGCTGAGTGGTCATCTGGCGGAAGATGCAATCTTCTACCGCAAGGTTAAACCAAGGATCATAAGAGTCGGAAAGCAGTAATCTGAGAGGTTTCATCACGTTTCATCCTGAAAAAAGGCTGATGAGATGATAGCAGGTAAAAAGCAGGCAAAATACGCAGTAACTACGGGGGTATCGACATGATTAATTTCCCAAAAGCATTCAAGTCAACGCAGAAGCAACTCGAAGGCTGAGGGGAAATCAAATTCTACGCGCCTGCCAGTACACCTTACGCCAGTAGACGTTATCAAGTGACGAACGGGTCACGCCCTGACTGGTGGATGCATGAATAAATTGGTCACCGGTGTCATAGATGCCCACGTGCAGGCCATTTTCACCGCTGCCGGTTTTGAAAAAGACCAGATCGCCCGGCAGCAGTTCATCCCGGGAAACCTTATTGCCTATTTTGGTCTGGGCTGTCGTCGTACGCGGCAAGATCACGCCAAAGCGATCACGGTAAGTACGGAAAACAAAACCGGAACAATCGACACCACTCGGCTGCAAACCGCCATAGCGGTATGGCGCACCACGCCACTGGCTGAGCTGGTCGTTTAATTGTGCAACTACGGCAATTGAATCGGACAACTTACCACTCGGTGGCGGTGCATGGCTGCTACATCCGTTGAGAACCAGCGCGGCGAAAATCAGCAAAGAATAGAGGGTTCCGGTCTTCCAATGCATTGCGGTCTTTCCTTCAGGGATGACGGTCACAGTGACACTGTCTGGCCGGAATGTTACCGGAACACACCACTGCGCGCTAAGATCTGGTTATTTGAGGATAAAAAGAATCTAACGCTATTTTATCCGTCATCCAATCGAAAAAGGCAAATTTGTTGGAATTTATCGCTTTCAGTGAGCTTGCTGGCTCGGTTTACTGTGGATAAGCCAGACGCCAAACAGTACTAACAACCCGCCGCAGGTTTTCAGCAGATGGACGTCTTCATTGAACCAAGGCAGTGTCACTGCGGCCAGATAGACCAGCGCATAGCTCAGGCTGAGCAGCGTATAGGCACGATGCAGCGGTAATACGCGCAGCGTGAAGTACCAGCACACCATCGACAAAACATAGCCGGTAATACCTAAACCCACTGCAATCAGTGCCGTCAGGTGATTGAGAAACCACGATATCTGTATCGCAGACAGTGAAAGCAGCGGGATTTGTACCATTCCCCACTTCATCAACAGCTGGGCCAGCGTTACTAACAGCAAACTGGCACCACCCCACAAGTAGCCTTTCATCAGTTCGTTGGTTTTCATGCGTTAATACTCATCAGCGCAATCCCTAACATGATAAAACCGACGCCAACCCAGTGGCGCCGGTCAACATGCTCTTTGAATATCCAGCGCGCACTGAGGGTGATCAACACGAAATTCAGACTGAGCATCGGATAAGCGATGCTCAGCGGCAGCTGTTGCAGCACACGCAGCCACAACAGCATGGCGAAGCCCAACAGACCTACCGCCAGCACCAACCAGCGCAGAACCCGGGCGACGTCACCTTTACCAACCTGGGCGGCTTGCTTCTGACAAAGCTGCCCCGCGCAGGTCAGAATGCTGACCACTAATACCAACAGATATCCGGTCATGGCAGTTTGTTGTAGAACAGCAAGGCTAAGCGATCCATTTCAATAATTTTGTCTGGAGCAGGCAGTTTAGAGTTATCAGCATCGATACTCTCCTGCTTCACTGCAACCGCAACCCTACCTTGTTGACGCGCATTTTGCAGCCATGCAGAGAAGTCATGCGCATCAATATAGTGATGTTCTGCATCTGGATAGTTCAGACCGTACTGCAATTCACCTTTCTCGTCGTACATCAAAATATCACTGCGTTTGAGCGTCCAGGCGAGGCCAGTTGCCACCCCAACGTTATCAGCCAATATGTACTTGCTCTCTTTCAACAACGCAATGTTGGCATCTACAAACGCCTGAGGTTGTTTAGAGTCGATAACTTTTTGCGGAATAACCTGGCCCACCAGCAAAGCCAACACCAGCGGGCAAGCTGCCGCCCAATACCAACGGTTACGCACAGAGGTCAGACTGAGTAAGCCTGCCAGCGCCCAAACGGCGAAGCACAACATAGCTATGACGACTTTCGGAAACTCTGCTGCGGTATAGACAGGTTTAATATGCAATGGCAAACGCCCGGAAATCACAAGCAGCGCCACCACAGCCAGTACACCAAAAACAATATTGATGATGCCATTGGCTTTGAGTGCTTTTAAACGCCCGGACAATCGTATCTGATCCAAATAATCAGCCATCAACAAAGCCAGCGGAGCAAAACAGGGCAGAATATAGGTCGGCAGTTTCCCTTTCGCGATACTGAAGAAGATCAACGGCATCACTGCCCAACTGAGCAGGAAAAACAGTTCAGGGCGCATTACCCGTTTGGTCCAGCCATTGATAACGGCTCCTGGCAGTAACCCCATCCACGGCAATGCGCCCAGGAAGACGACTGGGATGTAATACCAGAACGGCGCTTTGTGCTGGGCATTCTGCTCGGCGAAGCGCTGGATATGTTCTACCCAGAAGAAGTAGTTCCAGAAGTCCGGCTCACGATGTGCAATAGCCAAGACCCAGGGCAGGCTCAGTAAAACAGCACTGAGAATGGCCAGAGGACCCCAGCCGAACAAAGTTTTAAAGCGCTTTTCTCGCCAGATTATCGGCAGCACGGCGATCACCGGGACGGCCAGTGCCAGAAAGCCTTTGGTCATAAAGCCCATACCGCAAGCCAGGCCGAGCGCAATCCAGCTCAGTGCTTTATGCCGAGTGCGGCTGACCCGCAGAGAATAGTAGCTGGCGACCATAGCGGCCGTCATCCACAAGGTGATCATCGGGTCGAGCACGCTATAAGTGCCGATAGTGAAAACCAGGACGAAAGAGAGATACATCAGCGCTGCAATGCACGCGGTCTGGCGGTTACGCCACATCAGCATCGCCAGCCAGAACACCATAATGGCGCTAAGTAACGTGCAGAAAACAGAACCGAAACGCACCGCAAAATTGGTGTCACCGAAGATCATCTGACTGATATTGTTAAACCAATATCCAGCCACTGGTTTTTCAAAATAGCGTAAGCCCAGCAGGTGAGGGACAACCCAGTCGCCCCTCAGTAGCATTTCGCGGCTGATTTCCGCATAGCGGGTTTCGTCAGGCTGCCAGAGCAGGCGGGTATTCAGCGGGACCAAATAAACCAGTGCAAAGAACAGGAGGAGTACGGTGCTCCACACACCTTTGAACGCTTTCGACATCAGGAAAAACCTTCTTGCTGGCAACCTAACCACCCTTCCCGCCCGGGGAAAGTGGAACGAACAACACGACCGACAGGCAACGTAGCCAGATCAGCAGGCAATAATTCACCCAGCGCACAGAACTGGATACCCTGCTGCGCAGCACGGGTTAGTAAGTCGTCAAACATTTCCGCCAGTGACATGCCTTCTACTTCGGCGTGGATGGTATAAACAGGCACGCCGTTATCATGCTCAATGGCCTGTAAAATAAAGTCATTGAACGTGGCGGTGGTCACTTCATTGCCTATGACTTCATCGTAGGTCGGCAATGTCACAGGAATTTGCACCGTGCCTGTTTCGCCATTTTCCAACAGCGGCAGGAATGGCCGTTTCCCTCGACAGTCACTGTTATAACGAAAACCAAAGGTTTGCTTTACATCGATAACCCGCTGATCGGCCCGCCAGCCCGCCACAGCAGAGCAATCAACTTTTTTACCAAGGCTTTTTTCCAACGCATCCAGGCCGAGACGGATTTGGTTTTCCAACTCCGGTTTGGACCATTTAGCCACTTTTGCCTGCCAGCCCTGATGATCCCAGGCATGCAGACCAACTTCATGGCCGCGATCCGCCGTCTCTTTCATTAGCGGTGCAAAGTCACGGTAGATTTTTTTACCAGGCCACGCGGTGCCGGCCAGCAAAATATCAAGGCCATACAGTGACGCAGCATTAGAGCGCAACATTTTCCACAAGAAGCGCGGACGTAAAAGGCGCCATAAATGACGCCCCATATTGTCCGGACCTACGCTGAAGAAAAAACTGGCTGTGATGTGATGTTTTTCCAAAACACGCAGTAATTGAGGGACACCCTTTCGGGTGCCGCTCCAAGTGTCGACATCAATTCGTAGTCCGACTTTTTTCATGCACAAATTCCGTTATGCCTGATCGCTGTCTGGATTAACCGAACGCAGGAAGAAATCGAGGGTTTTGTCGACGGTTTTATCCATCGAAACTTCAGGCGTCCAGTTCAAGAGACGTTTCGCATTTTTAATGCTTGGCGTACGGTGCTCCACGTCCTGATAGCCTTTCCCGTAGTAGCTGCTGCTTTCCACGGATTTAAAGCCAGCAAACGGTGGGAATTGGTCACGCAACGGATGCGCTTCGAAGCTACGCAACAGCATTTCTGCCAGTTCACGGATACTGGCTTCGTTGGTCGGGTTACCGATGTTCACGATCTGCCCGTCGCAGCGATTCTCTTTGTTCTCAATGATACGGAACAGTGCTTCGATACCGTCGTTGATATCCGTGAAGCAGCGCTTCTGCTCACCGCCATCCACCAGTTTGATGGGTGAACCCTCGACCAAATTGAGGATCAGCTGAGTAATGGCGCGTGAGCTGCCAATACGTGCTGCATCGAGGTTATCGAGACGTGGCCCCATCCAGTTGAACGGACGGAACAGGGTGAAACGCAATCCTTCTTTAACACCATAAGCCCAAATAACGCGGTCAAGTAACTGCTTAGATACAGAATAGATCCAGCGCTGTTTATTAATAGGCCCCACAATCAGACGAGAGGTGTCTTCGTCGAACTCTTTATCGTCGCACATACCATAAACTTCAGACGTGGACGGGAAGATGATGCGCTTTTTGTATTTCACGCAGTCACGGACGATTTTCAGGTTTTCTTCGAAATCCAGTTCGAATACGCGCAGTGGATTACGGGTATATTCGATTGGGGTGGCAATAGCCACCAGCGGCAAGATAACGTCACATTTTTTGATGTGATATTCAATCCACTCAGAGTGAATACTGATATCGCCTTCAACAAAGTGGAAATGCGGGTTATCCATGAAACGGCTGATCGCATCTGAACTGATGTCCAGACCGAAGATCTCATAGTTATCTTCACGCAGTAGGCGTTCGCTCAGGTGGTTACCGATAAAGCCATTCACGCCGAGGATCAATACGCGGGTACGACGCTTCATTACTGACGTTGGCAGTGAACTGAGTTTCACATCAGGCATGATGCCCATTTCTAACGACAAACGTGAACCCTGAACGTAGAGGCCAGACTCACTCTGACCCGCCTGAATTTCCAGCGCGCCTTCACCACAGGCGACCACCAGAGGGTCGCTCGAAAGTACCGTGCCTGGCTGTTTTTCATGCGCTGTAGCCAGCGGACGCGAACGCCAGATGGTCATTTTACGCTGGCCGAGATAGGTGAATGCACCCGGATAAGGCTCGGTCACTGCACGAACCAGGTTATTGATTTCAGTGGCCGGTTTGTGCCAATGAATTTCACCATCAGCAGCCGTACGGCGGCCAAAATAGCTGGCCTGAGATTCATCCTGTGGAGTCAGGGTGATATCGCCCTGCTTCATTTTCGGCAACACGTCCGCCAGCAGCACCTGTGCGGCATCGCGCACTTTGGCGTGCAAGGTCAACGCGATGTCTTCAGCGCTGATAGGTACAGCGCGCTGCGCAACAATATTACCGGCATCAGGACGTTTAACCATTTTGTGCAAGGTTACGCCTGTTTCTTTTTCACCCTTCAGTAGCGCCCAGTTGACCGGTGCACGACCACGGTAACGAGGTAATAAAGAGCCATGCAGGTTGAAGCCGCCTTTAGGTGCCAGGGACAGCACCTCATCACTGATCATATTGCGATAGTAGAAAGAGAAGATAATGTCCGGCTGCAACTCACGGATACGGTCGACCCACAGCGGATGATTGATATCTTCTGGTGCGTAAACGGGCAGATTTAATCCGGCACCCAGACGCGCAACGGAGGCGAAAAAGTTGTTCTCGTCTGGCGAATCGGTATGAGTAAATACCGCTTGTACGTCATAACCTGCGTCAACTAAGGCTTGTAGCCCGACGCAACCAATATCGTGGTACGCAAATACAATCGCTTTCATCACTCTTCTTCCTGGCTGTTTTCGTCAGAACGCATCCCAACGACTTTTTGAACGAAATAACGGGGACGTGCGCGAACATCATTATAGATCCGCCCGATGTACTCACCGAGTAATCCCATGCCCACAAACTGCGCACCAATAAACATAAATAGGAGGGCAAACAGGGTGAAGACCCCGTCGGCTGCCCATGCAGGGCCATTGATCAAACGCATCAGAATCAGGAACACTGCCAGTACGAAACCAAACAAGGCAATCAGGCTGCCCACCACGCTCAGCATACGCAAAGGCGTCGTCGTCAGGCAGGTGATCAGATCGTACATCAGATTGATGAGTTTCATCAGGCTGTACTTTGAGTCGCCAAATTCGCGTTCCGAATGTTGCACTGGAATTTCCACGGTTCTGCGCGCAAAGGTGTTAGCCAAAATGGGGATAAATGTGCTGCGCTCATGGCAATGCAGCATGGCTTCGATGATATGGCGGCGATAAGCACGCAGCATACATCCATAGTCGCCCATGGACTTGCCGGTAGCGCGCTGGATCATCATGTTGATCATTTTTGAAGCAGACTTACGGAACCAGGAATCGCGGCGGTTGGCACGCACTGTGCCCACCACGTCATAGCCCTCTTCTGCTTTAGCAACCAAACGCGGGATCTCTTCAGGCGGATTTTGCAAGTCTGCGTCGAGAGTGATCACCAGATCACCTGAAACATGGCTGAAACCTGCCATGATGGCAGAGTGCTGACCATAGTTACGGTTTAGCAGAACGGCAATAATACAGTTCTCAGGTTGCTCAGCGGCATCGCTAAGCATTTCGGCAGAACGATCGCTGCTGCCATCGTCGATTAAAATAATTTCATATTTTTGTGTCAGTTGACGGCAAGCGGCCTGCGTGCGGGAAAGCAGAGCCGGCAGGCTCTCTTCCTCATTATAGACCGGTATAACTATCGATACTTTTTGGATCGGTTCAAATTGTGCCACTACTTGGCCTCCGCAATGGAAAATAGGGCCGCGACAACGCGGTCTACATCGCTGTCCTGCATATCAGGGAACAGCGGTAAACTGCACAAACGGTCGGTGTTCCATTCACTGTGTGGCAGGCTGAGTTCAGGATAACGTTCACGGTAATACTTCTGGGTATGCGCGGCGCGGAAGTGTAACCCGGTACCGATACCAACTGCTTTAAGACGCTCCATAAGGGCGTCACGGCTGATACCACAACGCTCTTCATCCACGCGGATCATAAACAGATGCCAGGCGTGTAAATGAGGATATTGCGGCAGACTCATAGGCAGGAACGGTGAACCCTGCAGTTTTTGCAAATACAGATTCGCCAGTTCAGTACGGCGCGCATTGATTTCAGGCAGACGTCGCAGTTGAACCACGGCAATAGCTGCATGAATATCAGAAAGATTATATTTAAACCCAGGCTCAATCACTTCGGCCTGTGGCTTACGCCCCTGTACTTCGCGATCAAACGCATCGACTGCCAGACCGTGGAATTTCAATGCCCGGACTCTCATCGCCAGCGCATCGTCGTCAGTCGCCACCAGGCCACCTTCCGCACAGGTCATATTTTTAATCGCATGGAAGGAAAAGACAGCCGTACCCTGCGCGCCAATCCAGCGATCACGGTAACGCGTGCCTGCGGCATGCGCTGCATCTTCAACCAGGGCAATGCCATGTTTTTCGGCCAATGCATACAACGGATCAAGATCCAAAGGCGCGCCTGCGTAGTGAACAGGGATAATCGCTTTGGTCTTTGGCGTGATGGCGGCAGCAACATCTTCGGCGCTGACCATCAGGGTATCAGGATCAACATCAATCATTACCGGCTCTGCACCCAGCAGAACGATCATATTAATGGTGGAAACCCAGGTCTGTGAGGGGGTAATAACTTCATCGCCTGGGCCTATGCCCAGCGCCATGAGGGTAACGTGCATACCACCGGTTGCCGAGCTGACAGCAATGGCGTGTTTACACCCGAAGGTTGCAGCAAAATCCTGTTCAAGCTGATTCGTCTGAGGACCCGTAGTGATCCAGCCAGAGCGCAGTACATGACTCACCGCCTCAATTTCTTCCTCACCCATAGATGGGCGGGAGAAAGGCAAAAAATTTTCCATGACACAATCCCGCAAGAGGTAATTTACTCGGAACAAACTTTAGTACGCGCTCAATTAACAATAATTAAACGCAGGACTGAAATAATGAACGCACACTGACAGCTTAATCTTAATTTAACCTTAAGGCTCGTCAAGTTAACTTGATGAAAAATAGAAAGATATGTGATGCGACAGCTATTTAGCGAATAAATATATCTTAAATATCAGGTGGATGGATACTTTAAAGGTTATTTTTGATAATGGATAGTTCTATTAACGAGGCTTAAACGGAGTGCACATTATTGTTAGCGCGCGATCTATTTTTGGAGATAAGTAGATTGTAAACAAGCATGTCATAAATTATTTAGGCGATGAGCTATGAGATATATCTGTTCAATTATGCTTCAGTGTTGTCATAAGCCACTGCTTACCGGCCACTTGATGCATTTCAAAGCCAACACCGAAAACGGCAGTCAGCGGCTCAATCTGCATAACCTCTTGCCGTGCTCCCGCAGCCACCACCCGACCGGCGGCCATTAGCCATACTTCATGCGCCTGATGCAATGTATGGTTAAGGTCATGGTCGCTGATAATAGCTATCCCACCTTGGGCACAAAATAGCGTAATCAGGGTATCCAACGCTAACTGCTGAGCCACATCCAGGCTGTTGGCAGGTTCATCAAGCAGCAACAGACGCGCACGAGGATTGAGCGTAGGCCAAACTTGTAAAAATACTGCCACCAAACGTACGCGCTGCCATTCGCCGCCAGACAATCTCGTCACTGGACGAGTCAGTTTATCCTCCAGATGTAAGGCATCGGTCAGCATTGAGATCGTTTGCTCCAGCAGCACAGTATTGGCACCTACAGGCTGGTGCAGTGACAGGTATTGGAATACCGGCATCATGGATACCGGTGATAATTGCTGGCAAAGATAGCCCCGCAGTTGGGCAAGCTCTACACCCGTTAACCTTTCAAACCGTTGGCCAGCGAGGCTGATGCTCCCTTCCCCATCCAGCATTCCGGCAATTCGCGCCAGTATGCTGGTTTTGCCTGCTCCATTAGGACCTATAATATGGACACGACTCCCGGCGTTCACATGGGCAGTAAACGCCTCTACTCTTCCCGGCACGCTCAGGTTATAGCATTCCAGCATGGGCTCTCCCTGCTCAGCAATTAAAGATTATTTCGCCAGCGCGAGCTTTATAGCATCCACAAGTCGCGGATCTTCCGGCGTCATATCGGGAGCAAAACGTTCAATCACAGTACCATCACGTCCGATAAGAAATTTTTCGAAGTTCCACAAAATATCGCCCGGCTGCTTCGGCTCGCGCCCTTTACTGGCAAGACGCTGGTAGAACTCACTTCCCTCAGGTTTCACCGCCTGAGGACATGCGGTAATCAAAGTTTTATAAAGCGGATGGCGGTTTTCTCCATTCACCTCAATCTTGCTAAACATCGGGAATTTGACACCAAAATTGGTGGTGCAGAAATTCTGGATCTCCTCTTCCGTGCCAGGCTCCTGTGCGCCGAACTCGTTACACGGGAAGCCCAACACTTCAAAACCTTGTTCATGCAGGTCCTGATAGAGTTTTTCCAAACCTTCATACTGCTTCGTCAGTCCGCACTGGGACGCCACGTTAACAACCAGCAAGACAGAGCCTTTATAAGCACCCAATGTGGTGGTATCGCCGCTAATTTTTTTCAGCGGAAGGTCAAAAATTTCATTACTCATCTTTTATATCCTGCGGTTATTGGCCATCGTAGTCATCTGGCCTGAAGGCGAATTGAAGAAAAGTTAAAGATAGTTCGTCTATGGCGGACCGTGGCCCATCCTGTCTGATTCAGTTTGCTTTGACCAGCAGCCAGATAAAAATTGGCGCGCCGAGGGTGGCAGTCACCACACCAATTGGCAACTCTGCGGAATAAAGTGCAATACGTGAGAGTACATCGGCTAACAGCAACACTGAGCCTCCTACAATCGCACAGCACGGCAATAAATACCGCTGGTCGGTGATGCCGCACAATCGCAGAATATGGGGAATCACCAGCCCGACAAACCCTATGACGCCTGCAATTGCTACGCTCAGCCCCACCACCCAGCCGACGGCCAGTACCAGCAGATTGCGCCAAACAGCAATAGACACCCCCAGTTGCTGGGCCTGTACGATACCCAGTGAAAGAAGATTCAAAGTTTTCCCCTGATATATCATCCAGCCGACCACTGGAATCAACATCACACCGAGCCAACTCTGACGCCAGTCGACGCCACCGAATCCCCCCATCATCCAGTACATTAACTGCCGTAAATCAAGATTACTGCTGAAGTACACCGACCAGGTCATCACTGCGCTGCACACTATGCCTATAGCCACGCCCACCAGCAGTAAGCGAGCGTTAGTTAACAAGCGTTTTCGCGCAAAATGCAGTAAAAAGAAGGTGATCACCAATGCACCAGCTACGGCGGAAAGACTCATCACCCAGACCGGCAGTAATCCGTTTCCCAACATGGTGCACAGCACCAGGGCTACGCCCGCACCATTAGCAACACCAAGCAGGCCAGGTTCAGCCAACGGATTCTCGAACAGAGATTGCATAACAGCACCGGATACCGCGAGCCCCCCCCCTACCAGAATAACCGCAAGTGCTCGCGGTAAGCGCAATTGCCAAATGAACAGTCGCCCCTGCGAGGTAAACCAGGAGTCCGGCCATAGCCAGTTTTCGCCCGCGCACAGGCTGAAAAGGAAAACCGCAATCAGCAACCCGGTGAACAGAATCAATAAGCGACGATCCCGGCGTTTTTGCCGTCGTTCCAGGAGGGTAAAAGAAGCGCTATTTCTCAGCAATTCCGGCATGAAAATGGATACCCTGACGCGGTTGCCCATCGGCAAACCAGTGAAAACGAATAGAAGAGATGCAGATATCCTACCGATTTTCAGTCATTTTATGTCGTATTTTTTCAAAGCATATAAAAAAGGCCAGCGCTTGCGCGCCAGCCTGTATGAAATACGTTCTGATTAGTAACGTTGCCCGTTGGGTGGTATTGGCTGACCGTTTCCCTGATGATTATCATTACCGCCCTGATGACCATTGTTGTCATGGTGCGGTTCGCCCTGGTGCTGATTCTGATGATGGGGTTGCTGTTCATGAGCCCGGTCATAATATTGCTTGGGTGGAGGCGCAGGCTGCCAGCGGTCACCACGCCAATACAGGCCATGATTATTGCGCTCACCAACATGATGCCCCTGATGTTCATGCCACCACTGCGGTGGTCGCCAGTCATAGCCATCCCAGTAGTATCCGCGCTGATCCTGATCTCCGATATGAACTGAAACGCCAGGCACGTTGACGTCAACAGTCACACCTGCCTGTGCGACGACAGGCAGTGCCAGTGCACAACAAAGCAGTAATAGAGATTTATTCACAGTATCCACCTTATTAATTTCATTTATCTGTTCTTGATAAAACTTATATCAAGTAGAAATAAAGGTGGCTATGGGAGGAAGGGAGTTTTTCAGTTAACTTTCTTGCGACTTACAAAAAAAAGACAAACGTATCCCCCCTGAAATATAACAGCAGGATGATACAGTGAAACTATTCAATTCTTATAAGGCCCTTAACATATCTTAACGCTAGCCTGACAACAGCGTGAAGACATTCAATTTATACTGAATGTGGTCAATTAAATAAAGGGTATATATATGCGTCGCATAATCGCTTTTTTGGGTGTTGCTCTGGTTGTTGTTAGTCTCAGTGGCTGCATCTTCCCTGGTCCTTACGGTCATGGCGGCTACCATGATGGTGGACATCCTCACTACTGGCACTGATAGTTAATGTTTAATTTGCGCGTTCGTTGCATTGCTGAGTGGCATCAGAACCCCAACGACGTCGTTAATTAAATTTTCATTAAGGGGCTTCGGCCCCTTTTTTATTTACCGCTTGTACAACTGATGAATAACACCCAAACATCCATCGCGACTTAATTTAATCTATCAGACTAATCCTGAATTCCCAACCCTCTTAACGCTATCTTTTCACTCTGCTTTGGAAATATAGATTTATGCTTTATTTATGCAGAAAAATGGAGAGGATTCAAAATAAAGGTAAAAAAAAAGGCCGCTTGCGCGACCTTTTTATCCAACTCACTTATTCTTTCGGAGTGGCATTCTCAACCCGGCTTTTTAACTTCTGTCCCGGACGGAAAGTCACCACACGGCGCGCCGTGATCGGAATATCTTCGCCGGTTTTCGGGTTACGTCCCGGACGTTGGTTTTTGTCACGCAGATCAAAATTGCCAAAACCAGACAATTTAACTTGTTCGCCATTCTCCAAAGCGCGACGCACTTCTTCGAAGAACAGTTCGACCAGGTCTTTGGCATCCCGTTTGCTAAGCCCGAGCTTTTCAAACAGGTGTTCTGACATTTCAGCTTTAGTAAGCGCCATAGGTTCAATCCCTCAAGGATGCTTGGAATCGCTGCTTTAGAGCCTCTACGCATTTTGCAACGGTAGCGGCGATCTCTTCTTCTTCCAGTGTACGAGCGGTATCCTGCAATACCAGACTGATAGCCAGGCTTTTATAACCCTCTGCCACGCCCTTCCCACGATACACGTCAAATAAGTTTACGCCAACTACCTGATTTGCGCCAACTTTCTTACACTCTACCAAAATATCTTCTGCGGCGACATTTTCAGCGACTACAACGGCGATGTCTCGACGGTTTGCCGGGAAGCGCGAAATGGCTTTCGCATCAGGCAGCACGCGGTCTGCGAGCTTATTCCACAGCATTTCAAACACTACCGTGCGGCCGTTAAGATCCAGCTTACGCTCCAACTCCGGATGGACTACACCAATGAAACCAATACGTTCGCCGCATAAATAAATCGCTGCGCTCTGCCCAGGATGCAGTGCAGGATTTACTTCAGCTTTGAACTGGAAATCATCCAGTTTACCGGTAAGCTCAAGAATCGCCTCAAGATCACCTTTCAAATCGTAGTAGTCAACTGCCTGACGCGCCAGATCCCAATGCTCTTCATTTTTGTTGCCAGTGATCACCGCAGACAGCATGACATCCTGGCGGATACCCAGATTCGCTTGAGTATCAGGAACAAAGCGCAGACCACTTTCGAAAATACGCACGCGACTCTGCTGACGATTTTGGTTGTAAACCGCTGAAGTCAGTAAGCCAGTCCAGAGTGAAAGGCGCATTGCCGACATCTCAACCGAAATTGGGCTTGGTAAAATCAGCGCTTCTTCACCAGGGTGCAACAAGTTTTGAATTTTTGGGTCAACAAAGCTGTAAGTAATCGCTTCCTGGAAACCACGGTCAACCAGCAGATTTTTAACACGTTTCAGCGAAAGGTTGGCTTCACGGTGTTTGGTCATCTCCAAGTTGGCTTTGACCGGCACATCCGGAATGTTGTTGTAGCCATAAACACGGGCCACTTCTTCAACCAGATCTTCTTCGATTTGCATATCGAAGCGCCAGCTTGGGGCCACTGCGGTCCAGTTACCGTCTTTCTGTTCAACCTTACAGCCCAGACGCGTCAGAATGTCGGTTACCTGCGCATCAGCAACATGATGACCGATCAGGCGATCCAGTTTTTCACGACGCAGTGAAATGGTGGCCGCTTTAGGCAAATCTTTTTCTGACGTCACGTCGATGACGGGACCGGCAGCACCGCCACAAATCTCCAGCAGCAGCGCCGTAGCGCGTTCTATCGCTTTATGCTGCAACGCTGGGTCAACGCCGCGCTCATAGCGATGGGATGCATCAGTATGTAACCCCTGGCGGCGTGCACGGCCTGTAATTGACAGCGGATTAAAGAAGGCGCATTCCAGCAGCACATCCTGCGTCTCTTCATTCACGCCCGAGTGTTCGCCACCAAAAATACCGCCCATCGCCAGCGCTTTTGCATGATCGGCAATAACCAGCGTGTCGTTTTTAAGTTTGGTCTTGGTGCCATCAAGCAATGTTAACGCTTCATCCTGATGCGCCATACGCACCACGATACCGCCCTGAATACGGCTCAGGTCAAAAGCATGCATTGGTTGGCCGAGTTCAAGCAGCACAAAGTTAGTAATATCGACCACTGGGTCGATAGAACGAATACCGCAACGACGCAGTTTTTCACGCATCCACAGCGGCGTGGCTGCTTTAACATTGATGCCTTTCACTACGCGGCCCAAATAGCGTGGGCAGGCCTCGGTTGCTTGTACCTCAATAGGCAAAACATCGTTGATGGTGGCAACGACCGGTGACATATCCGGCTCGGTCACTGGCATCTGATAAAAGACTGCTACGTCTCGTGCCACACCGATGATACCCAGACAGTCGGCGCGGTTTGGCGTCACACTGATCTCAATAATGCTGTCATCAAGCTTAAGGAATTCGCGAATGTCGGTTCCGACGGGCGCATCAGCAGGTAATTCGATAATACCGTCGTGGTCTTCTGAAATACCCAGTTCGGAAAACGAACACAGCATTCCCTCAGAAGGCTCGCCACGTAATTTGGCGGCTTTAATTTTAAAATCGCCCGGCAGTACAGCACCCACTGTTGCAACAGCAACTCTCAGCCCCTGACGGCAGTTTGGTGCACCACAGACGATATCAAGCAGACGATCGCCGCCCACGTTTACTTTCGTGACGCGCAGTTTATCGGCGTTGGGATGTTGGCCGCACTCGACCACTTCACCGACAACCACACCATGGAAAGCACCGGCAACAGGTTCCACGCCGTCAACTTCCAGGCCCGCCATGGTAATTTGATCGGATAATGCTTCGCTGCTGATGGCTGGGTTTACCCACTCACGCAACCAGAGTTCACTGAATTTCATGTGATATTCCCGCCTTACTTAAACTGTTTGAGGAAACGCAGATCGTTTTCGAAGAATGCGCGCAAGTCCGTAACGCCATAGCGCAGCATCGTCAAACGTTCCATTCCCATTCCAAATGCGAAACCGGAGTAGATCTCTGGGTCAATACCGACGTTACGCAAAACGTTCGGGTGAACCATGCCGCAGCCAAGGACTTCAAGCCATTTACCATTCTTGCCCATCACATCCACTTCGGCAGAAGGTTCAGTAAACGGGAAGTAGGAAGGACGGAACCGGATCTGCAAATCAGCTTCAAAGAAGTTGTTCAGGAAATCATGCAACGTGCCTTTCAGGTTGGTGAAACTGATGTTTTTATCAACAATCAGGCCTTCCATCTGGTGGAACATTGGCGTGTGAGTCTGGTCATAGTCGTTACGGTAAACACGGCCAGGCGCAATAATCCGGATAGGTGGCTGCTGCCCTTTCATGGTACGGATCTGTACGCCAGAGGTCTGGGTACGCAGCAAACGAGTAGCGTCGAACCAGAAGGTGTCGTGGTCTGCACGTGCCGGATGGTGGCCCGGGATATTAAGCGCATCGAAGTTATGGTAGTCATCTTCGATTTCAGGGCCGGTTTCCACGGTAAAGCCTAATTCGCCGAAGAAAGTTTCAATGCGGTCAATTGTACGGGTCACCGGATGCAAACCGCCGTTTTCAATACGACGGCCTGGAAGAGAGACGTCGATCGTCTCTTCTGCCAAACGGGCATTCAGTACTGCTGACTCCAGCGTATTTTTACGCGCGTTCAGAGCATCCTGAACCTGCGCCTTCGCTTCGTTAATAACAGCACCCGCTGCCGGGCGCTCTTCCGCTGGCAATTCACGGAGAGTGGTCATCTGGAGTGTCAGGTGGCCTTTCTTACCAAGATACTCGACACGCACGTTATCCAGCGTGGCAATATCCTGAGCACTCTCTACGGCGGCCTTGGCATTGGCAACCAGTTCTGCGAGATGTGGCATTGCTTTCCTCTTCTTCTGGCCTGCATGGCCGGATGTGAAATAACTGTTATTAATCAGGGGCGCGGTTTTGGCCCTGAACCTTAATGAATAAAGAACAGATACAAAAAAGCCTCCACGAGGGAGGCTTAGGCGCTACTTTTCGTTTCTTCTCTTACGCGCGAAAGCCTTCCTGAATCAGACGCTAAAGTAAAAAAAGAAACGGAAAATAGCAGCATTCATGCTTGTAGTACCTTGTTGGCTTGACACGAAAATAGATAATACTGACATCAGTGTGGAATTAAACCATTAATCCGACTGATTATAAACAAAAAAGAGGGAGCAAGCTCCCTCTTTCTTAGCTGACTTACGCCAGTGCTGCTTTCGCTTTTTCTACCAGTGCGCTGAACGCGAACTTATCGAAAACGGCGATATCAGCCAAAATCTTACGGTCAATTTCAATAGAGGCTTTTTTCAAGCCGTTGATGAATTTGCTGTAAGACATGTCGTTCTGACGAGCTGCTGCGTTAATACGCGCAATCCACAGCTGACGGAACTGACGTTTCTTTTGACGACGGTCACGGTAAGCGTATTGACCAGCTTTGATAACAGCCTGGAATGCAACACGATATACGCGCGAACGGGCACCGTAGTAACCTTTCGCCTGCTTTAAAATTTTCTTGTGACGTGCACGTGCAATCACACCACGTTTTACGCGAGCCATATGCTCTCCTGAGTATTATTCTTGATTAAAAAAAGTGTATTTATGCGTACGGCAAACATGCGCTGACAAGACCCAAATCGTTCTTGGATACCATGCCTTTAGGACGCAAGTGACGTTTACGCTTAGTAGCTTTTTTGGTCAGAATATGACGCAGGTTAGCGTGCTTACGCTTAAAACCACCACTACCGGTTTTTTTAAAGCGTTTAGCGGCGCCACGTACTGTTTTGATCTTTGGCATTTTACATTCCACTTCGCATTGTTATTAACATGAATCAGAAAGGCGAACTTAACCCACGCAGCGCAAGCACTGCGTGGGAAAGGTTACTTGGAAGCCTTACTGTTTCTTCTTGGGTGCGAGCACCATGATCATCTGACGACCTTCGATCTTCGTAGGGAAGGATTCGACAACGGCCAATTCAGAATCTTCACACAGGTCTTTACGGACGCGATTAAGCA
Source organism: uncultured Enterobacterales bacterium (assembly GCA_946478305.1). Taxonomy (GTDB): domain Bacteria; phylum Pseudomonadota; class Gammaproteobacteria; order Enterobacterales; family Enterobacteriaceae; genus Ewingella. The sequence continues at coordinate 22,665 of CAMLBO010000029.1, read as the reverse complement.
CTTCCATACCGATCTGTTGGTGCGCCATTTCACGTCCGCGGAACCGCAGCGTGATTTTGGCTTTATCGCCATCTTCCAGAAAGCGAATCAGGTTGCGTAGTTTGACCTGATAGTCGCCATCATCGGTACCAGGTCGGAATTTGATTTCCTTAACCTGAATAACTTTTTGTTTCTTCTTCTGCTCTTTAGTCGACTTGCTCTTCTCGTAGAGGAATTTGCCGTAATCCATGATTCGACAAACTGGCGGCTCGGCATTCGGACTGATTTCTACTAAATCGACGCCCGCTTCCTCAGCTTTTTCAAGAGCTTCATTCAGACTGACAATACCAATCTGCTCGCCATCGACGCCGGTGAGGCGAACTTCTTGCGCGCGAATCTCTTTGTTAATGCGATTAGGACGCGCCGGTTGAACTCGTTTTCCGCCTTTAATACTTTATTCCTCCAGTTGATGAAGACTTCTGCTGCGGATCTCCGCGAGCAGTTTGTCAACGACTTCGCTAACGTCCATGCTTCCCAAGTCTTTTCCGCGGCGGGTACGAACGGCAACTTTGCCCGCTTCGACCTCTTTATCGCCACAAACCAACATATAAGGAACACGACGCAGCGTGTGTTCGCGAATTTTAAAGCCAATCTTCTCATTTCTCAAGTCGGCTTTAACGCGAATGCCTGCTTCTTGCAGTTTTTTAGTTAATTCTTCGACATAGGTAGCTTGAGTGTCAGTAATATTCATTACGACTACCTGAACCGGAGCAATCCATGTTGGGAAGAAGCCCGCATACTCTTCGGTAAGAATACCGATGAAGCGTTCCATCGAACCCAGAATTGCGCGGTGAATCATTACCGGTACCTGGCGATCATTGCTTTCGCCGATATAAGAGGCGTTCAGGCGGCCGGGTAATGAAAAGTCGAGTTGCACGGTACCACACTGCCACGCACGATCCAAACAATCGTGCAGGGTGAATTCAATTTTAGGACCATAAAACGCCCCTTCACCTGGCTGATATTCAAATTCAATCTTATTTTCAGTCAATGCAGCAGCCAGGTCATCCTCAGCACGAGTCCACATTTCATCAGTACCGATGCGTTTTTCCGGACGGGTTGATAACTTAACCACAATCTTTTCAAAACCGAATGTGCTGTACATGTCATAAACCATGCGGATACAGCTGTTGACTTCATCACGCACCTGCTCTTCTGTACAGAAGATATGCGCATCGTCCTGAGTAAAGCCGCGAACACGCATCAGGCCGTGCAAAGCACCGGACGGTTCATTACGGTGACAGCTACCAAATTCAGCCATGCGTAATGGCAGATCACGGTAAGACTTCAAGCCCTGATTGAAAATCTGCACATGGCCCGGGCAGTTCATTGGCTTGATACAATATTCACGGTTTTCTGAGGAAGTGGTGAACATTGCTTCTTTGTAGTTATCCCAGTGGCCGGTTTTTTCCCACAGAACGCGGTCCATCATGAATGGACCTTTGACTTCCTGATAGTCATAAGACTTCAGCTTCATGCGCACAAAGGCTTCCAGCTCGCGGAAAATTGTCCAGCCATCGTTATGCCAGAACACCATTCCCGGTGCTTCTTCCTGCATATGGTAGAGATCCAGCTGCTTACCGATTTTACGGTGGTCGCGCTTACCGGCTTCTTCCAAACGCTGCAGGTAAGAATTCAGCTGTTTTTTTTCTGCCCATGCAGTGCCGTAAATACGTTGCAGCATTTTGTTTTTGCTGTCGCCGCGCCAGTACGCCCCTGAGGTTTTCTGCAATTTAAAATGATGACAGAAGCGCATGTTAGGAACGTGGGGACCACGGCACATATCAACGTATTCTTCGTGATGATACAAACCTGGTTGATCATCATGACTGATGTTCTCATCCAGAATTGCGACTTTGTACTGCTCACCACGACTTTCAAACGTATCGCGCGCTTCCTGCCAGCTGACTTTCTTTTTAATAACGTCGTAATTTTTTTCAGCCAGTTCATGCATGCGTTTTTCAAGCAGATCAATGTCTTCCTGAGTCAGCGTGCGATCTAAGTCGACATCATAGTAAAAACCGTTGTCGATAACCGGACCGATAGCCATTTTGGTGTTTGGCCATAACTGTTTAATCGCATGGCCTAACAGGTGCGCGCAGGAGTGGCGCAAAATTTCCAAACCGGCTTCGTCTTTCGTCGTGATGATCGCTAACTGTGCGTCTTCGGTGATTAAGTCCGTTGCATCGACCAATTCGCCATTCACACGTCCTGCGATACAGGCTTTCGCCAGACCAGGTCCGATATCGAGGGCAACATCAAGGGGTGAAACAGGAGCATCAAACGAGCGCTGGCTTCCATCAGGAAGAGTAATAACGGGCATTTTAATTCCTTATCTACAGTGGTGCCCCACACGACAGAGCACATATAGAAAAATATTTGAGAGTAAATTCATCCGATTAGTTACGCTATTCGACTCTACTTTGCCGAATATAGACACCTGTGAAGCCCTGATTCCATTGCTTCAGGATGCGACGTAAAAAACGTCTGTCAGTGTAACATCCGTAAAGTGCGCATTTCCAGCAACCTGTGTTGCTTATTGATGCTATTTTTCGTGTAATTCCCATCAACCTGCAAACATTAAAAGGAAGTAATTAAATGGATAAGAACTTATGACTGAAATTGGCCTTCTGTTTAAAGCGATCGGTTTAGGGTTGGTGATTCTATTGCCACTGGCGAACCCTCTCACTACCGTCGCTTTGTTGTTGGGATTATCAGGCAATATGACGGAGCAGGAACGTAACCGTCAGTCCATGATGGCGTCTGTTTACGTGTTCATTATCATGATGGTGACCTATTACGCAGGTCAGGTCGTGATGAATACCTTTGGTATTTCCATTCCAGGTTTGCGAATTGCGGGTGGGCTGATTGTTGCTTTCATCGGTTTTCGCATGCTGTTTCCTCAGCCCCACGCTGAAGAGAAAACGATGGTTGAGCACAAAACCGAAGAGATGAAAAAGCAGGATTCACCCAATATCGCCTTTGTTCCTCTTGCGATGCCAAGTACGGCAGGTCCGGGGACGATTGCGATGATCATCAGCAGTGCCTCTGCCATCAAAGATGGCGTGGATTATCCTGGCTGGGTTATTGCGGTCGCACCGGTGCTAATCTTTCTGATTATTGGCCTGATTCTTTGGGTCTGCCTGCGCAGTTCTGGGGCCATTATGCGTCTGGTGGGAAAAAGCGGAATTGAAGCAATTTCACGTGTGATGGGATTCTTGCTGGTCTGTATGGGCGTACAGTTTGGGATTAACGGAATACTGGAGATTATTTCGCACTACCCGCCAGCGGCCTGAGGGGCGCGCTGACGGATAGAATGAACAAGGCTTATCGCATCGCCAGATAAGCGTTGTTCACTTTCCACAAGTACCGTGGTGCCTGCGGTGCCGGATGTTTTTGCTGTACATGCTGATAAAACTGTTCTGGTGTCATCTGATTAATTTTCGCTACAGCATAGGTTTTGTCGCTGGAAAACGTTCTCAGCAAGGCCCCAGCACCATTTACATAGGCCACGGTGGTGGCGTAACGACGCGTCTGCGGATCGCTAATACCCGCCAGCTGCTGTTGCAGCATACTCAGATACGCGGTTCCTAAATCAATGTTTACGGCGGGATCTTTGAGTTCATAGGTACTGGGTTGACCGTAACGCCCTTTCATCCTGTAAGCATCGCGTCCTGCCGTTGATGCTTTAAGTTGCATCAAACCCACGGCGTTGGACTTGCTGACGACCGTTGGATTAAAGCCAGACTCAACCTGAATGATGGCTTTAACCAGGGTTTCATCAACACCATAAGTATTTGCCGCCTGGTGTATCACACTGCCATAAGGACCCTGATGCATCATGGAAGTATCTTGGGTGGAAGCCGAGGCCGGTGGATTCAAAAAGTGAGTCCTTTGTTGTACCGGCGTTTCTTTAGCGCAACCCGCTAATAAAAGCGCAGCCATCAAATAAAGAATGTTTGGTTTCACGTTATGCCTCTCGCGACGTTGACGGAAGCCAGCATATACATCTTCTTCGCACACCTGAATATATTTTTTAGTCTATGATGAATAAAGTTCTGTTAAACAAAGATGTTAGAAGTTAGTCGATAAGACAATTCTGCTTATATTTGGTTATTTATCTTAATTATTTCTGTTTAGCCCTTTTTCATTTTTTCAAGACCAAGACGCGAGGCGAACTGAACCGTATATATTTACCTCACAACCTGATTTAGCTGTGCGCCGGATCGGGTTTTTTAAGCGGTAAAAGCGCTAACTTAATGAATTATCAGGCCAGTCAGAAGGGGTGATTCCATGTGGCAAGCCGTTAATCGTCTGTTAAGTGAACATCTGGGCACTGCTGAAATCCGTGAGCGTGTAGAGCTGCCAGGCGGGGAAATTCATCCTGCATGGCGCTTGAGCTATGGGGACAAAGATGTGTTCGTAAAGTGCAATTCGCGGGAAATGTTGCCTATTTTTGCCGCTGAGGCTGACCAACTTTCACTGCTTGCCCACAGTAAAACGGTGCGAGTTCCGCAAGTATATGGTGTCGGCAGTGACAGGGACTACAGCTTTCTATTACTGGAGTATATGTCTCTTGAACCGTTGGATGCCCATAATGCGTATCTTCTTGGCCAGCAGTTATCCGACCTGCATCAGTGGAGCGAACAACTGCAATTCGGACTCGATTTCGATAATGAACTGGCCACTCTGCCCCAGCCCAATACATGGCAACGTCGCTGGGCCACCTTTTTTGCCGAACAACGCATCGGCTGGCAGTTACAGCTCGCCGCTGAAAAGGGCATGAGCTTTGGCAATATTGATGATATCACTGCTATGATCGAATCCCGACTGCATAACCACCAGCCACGCCCTTCATTACTTCATGGCGATTTGTGGCCACATAATTGCGCATCAGCCGTAGGCGGCCCGGTGATTTTCGATCCGGCCTGTTATTGGGGCGATCGTGAATGTGATCTGGCCATGTTGCCTCTCTATCCTAAAGTTCCTGCCAATATTTATGATGGTTATCAAAGCCGCACTCCGCTTCCGGATGATTTCGTACAGCGCCAGCCGGTATATCAATTATATTATTTACTCAATCGCAGTAATCTTTTTGGCGGGCAGCATTTGGTGGTGGCGCAACGGGCTGTTGAACGCCTACTACGTCGAGATGATTTATGACACGAAAAACCTGAGTCTATTTCTAGACTCAGGCTCAGTGCGGAGCAATTTAAAAAGGACGTTTACAAAACAATTATCAGGCCAACAGACCTAATAACTTGAGAACGAAATAGGCAATAACGGCCAGAATGATGGGCAGAATATACAATGGGAAGTACTGTACGAAAATAGTATGGCGCGGCAATATAATACGCTCTTCAATTTGTTGTTTAGTCCTTCCCTCGCTTCCTTTAGCCTGCTCAAGAATCAACTGGTCCTGAATCCCTTCACGAATATGCGTGACCTGACGTGACATTCTGGCACCCGATGCTTGCAAAGCCAGCCCAACGAAGATCAGCCAATAAATGATGAAAAACATGATATTGGCAGTCGTGACACCCTGACCGAGAACGGGCACCGGTGAGTTATACCAGAACATATTCAGGAACGTGGTGTTGAAACGCACCATATCCACCATGACATGCACAAAATCTAACATTACGGCGTTAATTCCCTGCTGTGCCTTGCTATGTTCATAAACAAAATTAAGCAGAGAAATCCCTGTGGACAACAATGCGGGGATAAAAACTACCCAACCAATGATTCGTTTTAACACAGCAACGCGCCCGGCTTGTTGATACGTCATGAATTCCCCTTGTAAGGACGTGTCAGTTATCAGGTAAGTTTACCTACAGAATCTCAATGTCGCCCAGTGTTTTAATGGCTTAGGGAAAAAGTGTGGCAAAAGGAGACAGTCCAGGCACTTTTTTGGCTGTTTCACCTGCCCGGTTACCAATGTTAAAGTGACACTTCCCCCATGACGGAGTGATAACTGATGGCTTACACGCGCCCTGTTACTGCAGCAATTTTTGATATGGATGGCCTGTTAATTGATTCTGAACCCTTATGGACACAGGCAGAACTGGATGTTTTTGGCAGCCTGGGGTTGGATTTATCACAACGGCATTTATTACCTGACACACTGGGTCTGAGAATCGATCAGGTGGTCAGAATGTGGTATCAGGCGATGCCATGGCAGGGTCCAAGCCAGGCTGAAGTGACGCAGCAAGTCATTGCCCGCGCTATTGAACTGGTTGAGCAGACACGCCCCCTGCTGCCGGGCGTGACGCATGCGCTGGATTTGTGTCGCGATCAGGGGCTAAAAATTGGTCTGGCATCCGCATCGCCACTACACATGCTCGATACCGTGCTGGAAATGTTTAATTTAACCGCCTACTTCCAGGTGCGTGCTTCCGCCGAGCATCTTCCCTACAGCAAACCTCATCCTGAAGTCTATTTGCAGGCGGCAGGCCAGTTAAAGGTTGACCCGTTAAACTGCGTGACATTGGAAGATTCCTTCAACGGCATGATTGCGACAAAAGCCGCGCGTATGCGCTCGGTCGTCGTCCCGGCTCATGAATTCAGCGATGACCCTCGCTGGGCGCTGGCTGACGTCAAACTCTCATCCCTGGAACAGCTCACGGTTACCCATATACGCTGACCACATTGGGCACACTGCGGTGTGCCCCATACTTTCCAAACGACGTCAGACAAGCTTTAAAGAAAATCGGCGCGTTTAGGGGAAAAGGTGTCGATCAGTACGCTGCCCTGTTCGAGCGCAACAACGCCATGCATCTGATGTTTCACCGCACGATAAGCGTCGCCCACTTTAAGCACCCTTTTTTCCCCCGCTATTTCCACCTCGAAACAGCCAACCGCCACGTAGGCAATCTGGTCATGAATGTCATGCTGGTGAGCCACACCGATTGCGCCTTTATCAAACTGAACGGCCACCATCATCAGTTCGTCACTCCAGGTCATTATCTTGCGCCGGATCCCGTTACCTAACTCTTCCCACGCGGATTCATCATTGATAAAGAAAGTCTTCATTATTTTTCTCCGGTACCCAAGACGTAAAAATGCCCCATCGCGCCGCGACGGGCAGAGCTTTCTGTCTGCATTCTAACGAAAGGGAACGTATTGCCACCGCCGACACTCATAAACCTTGAACTCCCTCATAAAAAATAAAACATCATTTCATTTTTATTGAATTGGCATGCCAATGACTTTATGCTGCGTTTAACATGGAGCAGTCGGATAGCGGAATTTTAATGGTGTTGGTACTGCCACCCACGCCGAACTCTGCTCCGGCCACTCCTCCCTTCGTTACATTGATCACGCACGAGAGGCACCGACATGCAAGTCCGTCAAAGCATCCATAGCGAACACGCCAAACAGCTCGACACCGCCGGATTACGGCGCGAATTCCTCATCGAGAAAGTCTTCGAAAAGAACGCCTATACCATGACTTACAGCCATATCGATCGCATTATTGTCGGGGGTGTTATGCCCGTCGATGCAAAAGTATCTGTGGGTGATGAAGTAGGTAAGCAGCTGGGTGTGAGTTATTTTCTCGAACGCCGTGAACTTGGCGTGATCAATATCGGCGGAGCAGGGCTGATCGTGGTCGATGGTAAAACGCATGAAATCGGCAACGAAGAGGCGTTGTACATCGGCAAAGGCGCCAAACACATTGAATTCAGCAGCCTTGATGCTTCCCGGCCAGCGAAGTTCTATTACAACAGCGCGCCAGCCCATACCAGTTTCCCGGACAAAAAAATCACGCTGGCGGAAGCTTCTCCACAAACTATCGGTGATGCTGCAACCAGCAATCGCCGTACTATCAATAAATTCATTGTTCCCGACGTACTGGAGACCTGCCAGCTCACTATGGGCCTGACCAAACTTGAACAGGGCAGTCTTTGGAACACCATGCCTTGTCATACGCATGAGCGCCGCATGGAGGTCTATTTTTACTTCGATATGGACAATGAAACCGCGGTCTTCCATATGATGGGACAACCGCAGGAGACACGTCATTTGTTGGTACACAACGAACAGGCGGTCATTTCACCCAGTTGGTCAATTCATGCTGGCGTGGGCACCAAACGCTATACTTTTATTTGGGGCATGGTGGGTGAAAATCAGGTGTTTGATGATATGGACCACCTAAAAGTCAATGATTTACGCTAAGCCACCCGCTCTGCTTTAGCTGGCAGAGTTTTCCTTTACGGCGGGAGCGCCGTTGAACAAGTGAGAGAAATCATGATCCTCAACGCATTCGATTTAGCAGGAAAAGTAGCACTGGTGACGGGCTGTAATACCGGGCTTGGTCAGGGAATGGCGCTGGGACTCGCTCAGGCGGGTTGCGATATTATTGGTGTCAACGTCAGCGCACCAGATAAGACCGTAGAACAGGTGACCGCATTAGGCCGTCGTTTTCTTGATTTGCGTGCCGATCTCAGTAGCATTAAAGGCATCCCACAGTTAATTGAAACTGCCGTCGGTGAATTTGGGCATATTGATGTTCTGGTCAACAATGCTGGTATTATCCGCCGCGAAGACGCGATCGACTTCAGCGAAAAAAACTGGGATGACGTGATGAACGTAAACAGCAAAACGCTTTTTTTTATATCTCAAGCTGTGGCACGCCAGTTCATCAAACAGGGAAACGGGGGGAAAATTATTAATATCGCCTCGATGCTCTCGTATCAGGGGGGAATTCGCGTTCCCTCTTATACCGCGTCCAAAAGCGCCGTCATGGGTATAACACGATTGATGGCGAACGAGTGGGCAAAACACAAGATCAATGTGAATGCCATTGCTCCGGGATATATGGCGACTAACAATACCGAGCAACTGCGTGCTGATGAAGACCGCAGTAAAGAGATTCTGGAGCGTATTCCTGCGGGCAGATGGGGTGTACCGGAAGATGTCATGGGCCCCGTGGTTTTCCTGGCCTCCAAAGCCTCTGATTATATCAACGGCTATACCCTGGCAGTAGACGGTGGGTGGCTGGCACGCTAAGCCGCTACTCCCTGGCTCAAAAGGCGCATTTTTGCGCCTTTTGGCTTTTTTATCAGTCTGTTGACAATTAGTTACAGCGTAACACTTCCCTGATTGTGACACTTTCACATATACTGGATAAAATAACAGTTATTCAGTTCGGAAGCTTCATGACGGCGGAAGGCCATCTCATATTCTCCATCGCCTGTGCGGTGTTCGCCAAAAAAGCCCAACTCTCACCGGAGCTGGCGCATGGTGACTGGTGGCATATTATCCCGGCGTCACTGCTGACTTCTCTGCTGCCGGATATTGACCATCCTAAATCTCTGATAGGCCAGCGTCTTAAGTGGGTTTCAGCGCCGATTGCCCGAATGTTCGGTCACCGCGGATTTACCCACAGTCTGCTGGCGGTAATCGCCAGTATTTTTTTATTGCGCACACATTTCCCTCATGACTGGGTGATCCCCATTGATGCCATGCACGCCATGATAATCGGTTACCTCAGCCACATTCTGGCTGATATGTTGACCCCCGCCGGGGTGCCTTTGTTATGGCCATGCCGTTGGCGTTTTCGTTTACCCCTGATCAACAGTCAAAAAGGCAACCAGCTTGAGCGCACCTTGTGTTTGGCATTGGTCGCTTTTACCCTCTTCTGGCCAAACTGGACGCCTATTATCAGTGCAATAAAACCGGAGTCTTTCAGCAGAATTTTGAACCTGATCACTTAATTCTGGCGAAAAAACATCCAATTCATTCTTATTTCGCACGAAACAATCCAAAAAGTTATAAATCATTCCTTTTGAATATAATTAATGCCCGTAATGACCTGATATTCTGTCGCCCAACGCTACGGGATGGTGCACTCCTCGCTGAGAACACTGGTAAGCAACACATAACGAATTATGAAAAATTTGGAGATCTGGGTATGAATCTTCCGCTCGTGATTAACGTAGTGGTCTTCGTTGCCCTCCTTTTGCTATTGGCGCAAACCCGTCACAAGCAATGGAGTCTGGCAAAAAAAGTATTAGTCGGTTTGGTCATGGGCATCGTATTTGGCCTGGCATTACAACTGATCTACGGGTCTGATAATGCTGTCCTCAAGACCTCTATTACCTGGTTCAATATTGTCGGTAACGGTTATGTTCAGCTGTTACAGATGATCGTTATGCCACTGGTATTCGTCTCTATCCTCAGTGCGGTCGCTAAGTTACATAATGCCTCTTCTCTGGGTAAAATCAGTTTTCTGACTATCGGTACCCTGCTGTTCACCACGCTGATTGCGGCACTGGTCGGTGTTTTCGTAACCGGTCTGTTCGGCCTGACGGCAGACGGCCTGGTACAGGGTGCTCAGGAAACCGCGCGTCTTTCTGCGCTGCAAAGCACCTATGTGGGCAAAGTCGCCGATCTGACCATGCCACAGCTGATTCTTTCCTTTATTCCAAAAAATCCGTTTGCTGATTTGACCGGCGCAAGCCCGACGTCAATTATCAGCGTGGTGATTTTTGCCGCCTTTGTGGGCGTTGCTGCCCTGCAGCTGGTCAAAGATGATCAGGAAAAAGGCCCGCGTGTTCTGGTCTTCATCGATACCCTGCAAGCCTGGGTGATGAAACTGGTACGTCTGGTCATGAAGCTAACTCCTTACGGCGTACTGGCGTTAATGACCAAAGTCGTTGCTGGTTCCAACGTGCAGGATATTGTTAAGCTGGGTAGCTTTGTGGTGGCTTCCTACCTCGGTCTGGCGATCATGTTCGTGGTGCACGCCCTATTACTGTCCTTCACCGGTGTAAATCCGGCGAAGTTCTTCCGTAAAGTTTGGCCGGTGCTGACATTCGCGTTCACCAGCCGCTCAAGTGCTGCAACCATACCGCTGAGCGTGGAAGCGCAGACGCGCCGTCTGGGAATCCCTGAATCTATTGCCAGCTTCTCTGCCTCATTTGGCGCCACTATCGGCCAAAACGGTTGTGCCGGTTTATACCCAACAATGCTGGCAGTGATGGTCGCGCCAACTGTGGGTATCAACCCGTTCGACCCAATGTGGATAGCCACGCTGGTCGGCATTGTTACCCTGAGCTCAGCGGGTGTTGCCGGCGTGGGTGGTGGTGCAACCTTCGCTGCGCTGATTGTTCTGCCCGCGATGGGCCTGCCGGTGACGTTGGTTGCCCTGCTTATTTCGGTGGAACCGCTTATTGATATGGGCCGTACTGCGCTCAATGTCAGTGGTTCAATGACCGCAGGGACTATCACCAGCCAGTTACTGAGACAGACTGATAAATCCGTTATGGAAGCAGATGAAAACGCGGAACTGGCACATCGTTAATAGTTTCATTCCCTCTGTTTAGAATGCGTTATATAAAAAAACCGAAGCCTTGGCTTCGGTTTTTTACTTTCCATTGGGACAGAATCAGAATGGATAGTCGTGGTAGCCAAGTTGCTTTGAAATATTACGTGCCGCGGTATGCAGCATCCGGACATATTCACTTTTGCTCTCTGGCGAGAAGCGGATAGTGGGAAATGAAATACTCAGACCAGCCGTCACCATCCCAAAGCGGTCAAATACCGGTACCGCGATGCAACGCAATCCTTGTTCCTGTTCTTCAATATCTTCACCGTAGCCTTGCTGCCTCACAATCTCAAGCGCAGCACGTAGTGCATCCGCACTGAGGAGAGTGTTGTCGGTGCTACGGGTAAATTCCATTTCCGTCAGCAGTGCATCAACCTCGCTGCGATCGCCCCAGGCCATCAGCACTTTACCGATTGCAGTGCTGTGCAATGGGTTACGACGCCCTATACGCGAGTGCATGCGCAGGTTATACATAGAGTCGATTTTATGAATATAGACAATGCCATCTTCATCCAGCGCACCCAGGTGGATGGTCTCACGGGTCAGGCGTGACAATTCACGCATCTGGATATCAGCGCTGCGGATAAGATCAACATGTTGTAAGGCTTTTGCGCCAAGCTCAAACAATTTCAGCGTCAGTGAATATTTCTCCGATTCGCCTTCCTGGGCCACATAACCCAATGATTTCATGGTCTGAAGAAAGCGGTAAACCGTACTTTTTGACATCATGACACGCTGCGAAAGCTCAGTGATCCCGATCTCTCGCTCCTCACCAAGCGCTTGCAAGATGCCAAAAACTTTCAGAACGGAGGAGACGGAATCCGGTTGTTTATCAAGATCTGCGATAGCCATAGTCTTTCTTACCTGCCCGCTTAAGTTTTGTTTCAAAAAAAATAGAACACAGTTTTCATTATACTGACAAGCATTGCGCATACGCAATCTTACGCCGGACTTGCGGCACGCAGACAGGGCTATTCATAACTTTACTTACAATATTAAAAATATTTCTCAATAATCACGGTTGTCACCTTTTAGTTACTCGCGTGATAATATCCCAACTTCTGATTACCCTAATGCCGACACTCATTCATGACTCTCACGCCAAATGACGGGCTTCCTGTTCCACAGCGCTATGGTGCGATCCTCGCTATCGCTCTTGGCATTACTGTCTCCGTTCTTGATGGTGCCATTGCCAATGTAGCGCTGCCGACTATTGCGAAAGATCTGCACGCCAGCCCAGCATCGTCGATATGGGTGGTGAATGCCTATCAACTGGCGATCACCATATCCTTGCTGTCACTGGCTTCTCTCGGCGATATTTTTGGCTACCGGCGGATTTACCAGACTGGCTTATTGGTGTTCAGTATCACATCGCTGTTTTGCGCACTTTCTGACTCCCTGACAACGTTAACTATCGCCCGTATTTTGCAGGGGTTTGGGGCCGCAGCCATTATGAGTGTTAACACCGCTCTCATACGCATTATCTACCCCCAGCGCTTTTTAGGACGTGGAATGGGTATTAATGCGTTGATCGTGGCTGTCTCTTCCGCTGCAGGCCCCACCGTAGCAGCGGGAATACTCTCTATCGCATCATGGCAATGGCTTTTTGCTATCAACTTGCCGATTGGTCTGGCGGCGCTGACGCTGGGTTTAAGGTATTTACCCGCTAACAGTACCAAGAGCCAGGGCCAGAAGTTTGACGTTACCAGCAGCATAATGAATGCACTGACATTTGGTTTGCTTATCACCGCCATCAGCGGGTTTGCGCAAGGCCAAAACCGGATGTTGATTCTGGGAGAGGTGCTCGTCTTGCTGATCATTGGCTGGTTTTTTGTGCGCCGCCAATTGTCACGCCCCTTCCCATTGTTGCCAGTGGACCTGCTGCGTATTCCTATTTTTGCCATGTCGCTCGGTACCTCATTGTGCTCCTTTAGCGCCCAGATGCTGGCCTTTGTATCACTACCGTTCTTTTTGCAAAACACACTGGGGTTGGATTCCGTTTCAACGGGTCTGTTGCTAACCCCGTGGCCGTTGGCCACTATGGTAATGGCCCCTATCGCTGGACGTCTGGTGGAGCGCTATCATCCGGGTATGCTTGGCGGTATCGGCATGATTGTGTTTTCCTTCGGCTTGTATTCGCTCTCTTTGCTGCCACAGGATCCGTCGAATCTGAATATTATCTGGCGCATGTTGCTCTGTGGCGCAGGTTTCGGGCTTTTTCAATCGCCGAATAACCACACCATCATTACTGCCGCCCCACGCAACCGTAGCGGTGGGGCCAGTGGTCTGTTAGGTACGGCGCGACTGCTGGGCCAGACGACCGGTGCAGCCATGGTAGCGCTGATGTTTAATCTCTTCCCCGAACACGGTACCCATGCTTCATTGATCCTGGCCGGTACGTTGGCAGGCGGCGGCGCCATTGTGAGCTTCATGCGCATGACGCAGCAAACAGCCAGCCAGAAAGAGGCGCAAAATAAAACCTGAGCATCTGCCTCCTCGGAATTTCACCCATAAAAAAACCCGGCATTCTCGCCGGGTTTTTTGTTAAGCAATTAACGCGTTAGCATCATTTCAGATACTGGCCACTACGCAGTGCCTCGATACGTTTATCCAGCGGCGGGTGGGACATAAACAGCTCGCTGAATGACTTCGATTTACCGTTGATACAAAATGCCATCATGCTGCCGGCTTCCTGCGGTTCATAGCTGGTCTTAAGACGTTGCAGTGCAGCAATCATTTTTTCGCGGCCAACCAGTTTGGCTGAACCAGCATCAGCATAGAATTCACGGTGACGTGAGAACCACATAGTGATAATACTGGCCAAAATCCCAAAGACCAATTCCAGTACGGTAGCAACAGCAAAGTAAATCATCGGATTACCGGCGCTGCTCTCTTCACCGTCACGGTTACCAGAAAGGAACCCCGACGCAACCTGTGCGATCAAGCGGGAAACGAAGATCACAAAGGTGTTCACTACGCCCTGGATAAGCGTCATAGTCACCATATCACCGTTAGCAATGTGGCTGATTTCATGGGCGATAACTGCCTCAGCCTCATCCTGACTCATGCTTTGCAGCAGGGCAGTACTTACTGCAACCAACGATGCATCACGGCGTGCACCGGTGGCAAACGCATTAATATCCGGCGCGTGATAAATCGCGACCTGTGGCATGGCGATACCTGCCTGTTGAGCCTGACGGCCAACCGTTGCCATCAGCCAGCGCTCCGTTTCATTACGTGGTTGCTCAATGACCTCACCACCGACCGAGCGCAGCGCCATCCATTTGGACATCAGTAAGGATACGAAGGCGCCACCGAAACCGAACAGGCCAGCCATGATCATCAGCCCTTGTACACTGCTCGACTGAATACCGGTCAAACTCAGTACCAGACCGAAGACCAGCATGACCGCCAGGTTAGTTATCAGGAACAACCCTATACGCATCATAAAATTTTCACTTCCTCATTGTTGAATCGTTATTGTGCAAGGTGGAAGCCAGAAATACTCTCTGGTTGACCTAGATCCTATGGGCTCGTGCTGCAAATTCAAGGGCCTGCTTATCCCAGCTCCGCAAATTCACAATACTTTACAATACTTTACAAAATGCAGCCTTTGATCTCACATTCTTGTCCAATTTTCTCACAAAATACAGAAAGGCGTCACAGAATGTGAACTTCAGATAATAAAAAAAGCGCACCGGAGTGCGCTTTCAGAAGGACATGTCGAAGCCCAACGTCAGTCTATTTGCTGGCTGCTGGAGCCTGTTGGGCCTGAGCTTTCAGTAAACGGGCCAGATCGACCGCGATGTTATCGGCTTCATCCAGGTAAGGGTCCGGTGCAACGTAGTCTTTCGGCAAATCTTCGAGAGACTTCAGCGGTTTCTTACCTTCCCTTTTGAAACGCTCATTCAGGCGAGTCAATCGGGTAGCATCATCTTCCTTGTCTTCTTTATCACGCTGCGCGTAATTCAGTGAGACCATATCGCGTTTGTCTTTCAACGCTTTATAGCGCGCTATATCTTGCTGGATGTACTGGAATTCCGGATCCTGCGTGATACGCGCTTGATGAGCCTTCAACAATTCAGGGATGAAAGGTTGCAGATCGCCGGTCTTGGTATAGGTCGCAGCATTAATGCTGTCCCATGGCAAGGCGTTATCTTCAAACTTCTCACCAGTTTCAATCGCTTCTATACCCGTTGGCATCAGGATTTCAGGCGTTACACCTTTACGCTGAGTACTGCCACCGTTGATACGATAGAACTTCTGAATGGTGTATTGTACGGAACCCAAAGCCGGCCATTCAGGACGGAGCATCTGGTCGTAAATACGGTTCAGTGAACGGTATTGCTGGACGGTACCTTTCCCGAAGGTCGGTTCACCGACAATCAGAGCACGACCATAATCCTGCATGGCAGCGGCGAAGATCTCAGAGGCTGAAGCGCTGAAGCGGTCGACTAACACCACTAGCGGGCCTTTATAGTAAACCACGCCGTCAGTATCGCTATCCTGGCGAATACGTCCGTTGTTATCGCGTACCTGAACTACAGGACCACTAGGAATAAACAGGCCAGAAAGTGAAACCGCTTCGGTTAATGCCCCGCCGCCGTTAGTACGTAAATCAATAACCAGGCTGCTAACATCTTGTTTCGCCATTTTCTGCAACTGCACTTTTACGTCGTCCGTCAAGCCAACGTAGAAGCCAGGAATGTCCATCACAGCAACTTTTTCATTGCCGACTTTCTTGATGGTCATTTTCACCGCGCGATCTTCCAGACGGATTTTCTCACGGGTCAGAATAACGGTACGTGTTTTGGTACCTTTGCCTGCAGGCAGAATTTCGAGGCGAACCTTACTGCCTTTTGCACCTTTGATCAGCGCGACAACGTCATCAAGACGCCAGCCGATCACATCAACGACGCCTTTACTGGTTGCGACTTGCCCTACACCCACGATACGGTCACCCACTGCGATAGCTTTACTTTTGGCCGCCGGGCCACCTGCTACCATCGAGTTGATCACCGTGTAATCGTCATCGCCCTGCAATACGGCACCAATACCTTCCAGAGACAGGCTCATTTCGGTATTGAACTGCTCAGTGCTGCGCGGAGACAGATAGTTTGTGTGCGGGTCGATTTCATGCGCAAAGGCATTCATGATCAGTTGGAATACGTCTTCGCTGTTGCTTTGAGTCAGACGTTTCATCGCAAAATGATAACGCTTGGTCAGCACATCGCGAATTTCCTGATCGCTTTTGCCGGTCAGTTTGAGGTTCAGCTCATCATATTTGACTTTAGCATCCCACAAACGATCCAACTCAGCCCGGTCTTTCGGCCAGGGTGATTTTGAGCGGTCAAGATTGATCGTATCGTTGCCGGTGAAATCCATCGGGCGAGCCAACACTTGTAACGCATAATTGTAACGTTCAAAACGACGTTGCTGCGCCAGATTGAATAAAGCATACGGCGTGGTCAGTTGACCCGACTTCAGCTCTTCACCCAAAGTATTACGCTTGGATGCAAACTGAGCCACATCGGATGCCATTAATACGTTATGGCCATAATCGAGCATGTTGAGATAACGGTCAAAAATTTTCCCGGAGAAATCAGCATTAAGGTCAAACTGACGATAATGCGAACGGGTAAAGCGTGCCGTAACACGCTCGCTTACCGTGGCGTCTTGAGGTTCTTGCGTCAATTGCTTGAGCTGATCGATAGTCACCGGTGCACTATCGTTCGCATAGCTGGTGTTGACCAGCGTCGCTCCTGACAACAAAAGGCCTGCAATAACGCTTAATCTGACAAATTTGTTCATGCCTGAGTTGGCCTCCGTATCAGAACTGCAAGTGTTCTGCGCGCACGATCATCGCCAGACCTGAAGAGAGCTGCACCCGGACACCGTCTTTGGCAATTTCCAAAACGGTAGCATCCATCGCGCTCTGACCTGCTCTGACTTTGATTTCCTGGCCAATTTGCAGTTTTGAGATATCTGTTACTGGCACCTGACGCGGTTCACGTTTTTCCTCACGCGGTGGGCGAGGTGTACGTGGTTTGCGATTTTCTTGACCAGCCACAGCTGCAGGCGCATTTTCACGACGCGGCGCAGGTTTCTTAGCAGCCGGACGTGGACGACGTGGTTCGGCTTCACCGGCTTCACGACGTTTTGCCTGTTGTTCAGCACGTTGTGCCTGAACGCGGGCCTTTGCTTCTTCTAATTGCTTACGGGCATGTTCGACGTGCTGCTCTTCCAGCTCGCCACAGGCATTACCGTCAAGGTCAACGCGTTGTGCGCCGACTTTAACGCCATACAGATAACGCCAGCTTGAGGTATACAGACGCAGAGCAGAGCGTAACTGAGTTTTGCTCAGATTCTCTTCGCCTTGTAAGCGCTCGACCAAATCCGCAAAAATACCGATCTTCAAAGGACGTGCTTCGCCTTCGGCGCTAAAACAGAGCGGAAAACGCTCAGCCAAAAAGGCGATGACTTCTTTACTACTGTTCAACTTAGGTTGATTTTCCATGAAATTTCCTGATTACAACGGGTTTGCCAACCGGCGCAGGCATGAACAGGCGTCATTATAATGACGCCATTATTAAATGCCACGTTATCCGTAGATCAACTTGCGATCAGATTGACATATTTTGCCGCATCGCTGTTTTGCAGATGTTGGCAAAGCCCGGCGACTATCTCTGTCAGCCCTTGTTCATCGGCTTCGTCGAAGCGTTGATAAACCGTACTGTCAATATCCAGAACCCCGATCACTTTACCGTCAACGGTCACTGGCAATACAATTTCTGCATTGCTGGACGCGTCACAGGCTATATGACCAGGGAAGGCATGCACATCACCCACGCGCTGTACGCTATTCTCGGCCACAGCAGTGCCGCAAACGCCTTTCCCTACGGGAATACGCACGCAGGCGATTTTGCCCTGAAAAGGCCCTAACACCAGTGAGTTACCATCCATGAGATAGAAACCCACCCAGTTAACCCCTTCAAGACGTTCAAAAAGCAGAGCGCTGGCGTTCGACAGAGTGGCAATAAAATTATTTTCTCCGGCGATAAGTGCGCCCAAATCACGTTTCAATTCCGCGTAGAATTCTTCTTTATTCATGTAATAACCAATAATAACCCAGTGGCAGGCAGCCGTTATACGTTGCTTAACCCCTATAAAATAAGCATTAAATGCTCACCTGAACAAGGTTAATCCTATGTGACTTCAAAAAGACTGACCTACAATGACTGTTTGTCGCCCGCATAATACGTTATTTTGTCGAAAAAACCTGACAGATCTTAGCATCACTCCCCTGTTATGCATTTCAGATGGGTGAACAATTGTTACAACAGGCAAATTAACACTCAGGCCCTATGAAAATACTCGCAATGTCAGGACCGTTACCACAGGCACGCTACCAGCGATGCAGTGAGTGCGATTACCTGTTTTCTATACCGGATCTGAAAAAGACTCAAACTGCGCATTGCCCGCGCTGCAATGCAAAAGCAGAAAAAGGTCGCGTCTGCTCCCTGCCGCGTCTGATTATCATTGCCATCAGTATTCTGCTACTGATGCCCTTTGCCTATACCGAACCTCTGATCAGTATCAGACTGCTGGGTACCCGTATCGATGCCAGCTTGTTCGAGGGGATTTGGCAGATGTCCAGTCAGGGTTCACCGATCACGGCCAGCATGGTGGCTTTTTGCACCATCGGCGCTCCGTTGACGCTGGCCTGCTCAATTCTCTATCTGCATTTTGGTCGTCGCTGGGGAATGAACCTCAAGCCGGTACTGCTGATGCTGGACCGGCTAAAGGACTGGGTGATGCTCGATATCTATCTGGTGGGCATGGCCGTTGCCTGTATCAAAGTCAAAGAGTACGCAGATATTGACGTGGGGGTCGCCCTGGTAGCGTATCTGATGATGACCGTGTTAGTTACGTTGACGCTGATAAACCTCAATATTGAACAGCTGTGGGAAGAGTTTTACCCGCAGCCACGCCCTAAGGGTTCACCAGCCTCACTTAAACTGTGTCTGTCATGTAAATTTACCGGTCATGCCGATAAACAGGGGCGCTGCCCGCGCTGCCACGTGCCGATGAGTACGCGTTACAAACACAGTCTGCAGAAAACCTGGGCCGCCCTGATTGCCGCCATGGTCTTTTTGATTCCTGCGAACTTGTTGCCTATGTCTATCATTTACGCTAACGGGCAGAGAATGGAAGATACTATCTTCTCGGGCGTCGTATCACTGGCGACTTCCGGTAATGTGCCAATAGCCGCCATTGTGTTTATTGCCAGCGTATTGGTGCCTTTTACCAAAGTCATCGTTATGCTGACCTTACTGTTAAGTATTCATTTTAAAGCGATTCAGGGATTGAAAACGCGGATACGTTTACTGCGGCTGGTGACGTGGATTGGTCGCTGGTCGATGTTGGATCTGTTTGTTATTTCTCTGATGATGTCGCTGGTCAACCGTGACCAGTTATTGTCATTTACGATGGGACCGGCGGGATTCTTCTTTGGAACCGCCGTTATCCTCACGATACTCGCCGTAGAATGGCTCGATAGCCGCTTGATTTGGGATGCACATGCAACAGGAAACGCCGAATACACCGACTGAAGCGCGGGTTAAAAACAGACGCCGGATCTCGCCTTTCTGGTTACTGCCTTTTATTGCTTTACTGATTGCCGGTTGGCTTATCTATAGCAATTATCAGGAACGAGGCACCACGGTCACTATTGATTTCCAGTCGGCCGCAGGCATCGTCGCGGGTCGTACCCCTGTGCGTTATCAGGGTGTCGAGGTGGGTACAGTTGAGTCGATAAGTCTCAGCAAAGACCTGCGAACTATTATGGTCAAGGTCAGTATCAAGAGTGATCTTGCCGACTCACTGCGTGAAGGCACTCAGTTCTGGTTGGTCACACCTAAAGCCTCACTGGCGGGTGTATCCGGCCTCGATGCGCTGGTTGGCGGGAACTATATCGGCATGATGCCGGGTTCGGGCAAAGAAAAAGATCACTTTGTGGCCCTGGATACCCAACCGAAATACCGCCTTAATACCGGTGAGTTGATGATCCATCTTCATGCCCGTGATTTGGGATCCCTCAGCACCGGTTCACTGGTGTACTACCGCAAAATTCCGGTCGGAAAAGTGTATGACTATGATATTGAAGCCGGCAACGATGGAGTCACTATCGATGTGCTGATTGATCGCCGCTTCGCGCATCTGGTGAAAGATACCAGCCGCTTCTGGAATGTCTCTGGCTTTAAAGGCGACTTCAGTCTGAGTGGCGCGAAGATTGAAATGGAAAGTCTGGCCGCACTGGTGAACGGTGCAATCGCACTGGACTCTCCGGCTGACGGCAATATTGCCAAACAGGAGCAATCATACGAACTTTATCCGGATCTGGCACAAAGCCAGCGCGGCGTGGAGATCGATCTTGACCTGCCCAATGGAGACGGCCTTAACGAGGGCCGGACGCCGTTGATGTATCAGGGCTTGCAGGTCGGTACTCTCACCAAAGTCACGCTGCAGCCTGATAATAAAGTCACCGGTAAACTCACCGTTGACCCTTCAGTGCTCGATATGATGCGCAGCGGCAGCCGTATCGAAATGAACAGCCCTAAAATTAGCCTGAATAATGCCAAAATCAGCCAGTTGCTCACCGGCAATACCCTGGAATTGATCCCCGGCGAGGGCGAAGCGCAAAAACACTTCGTGGTTTTGGACAGCAATCAACGCCTGCTGCAAGACCCCGGTGTACTGAAAGTACAACTTATCGCTCCGCAAACCTACGGTATCGACGCCGGTCAGCCGGTGTTACTGCACGGTATTGTGGTTGGACAAGTCCTTGATCGCAAACTTACTGACGAAGGTATTCTGTTTAATCTTGCCATAAAACCCGATTATAAAGAGTTGCTGCATAAAGACAGTAAGTTCGTAGTGAACAGCCGCGTTGATGTCAAATTAGGCATTGATGGCATGGAAGTGCTCGGAGCCAGTGCGCAGGAGTGGATTGATGGCGGCGTGCGTATATTACCGGGTGGCAAAGGTGCGCCAGGGCAGAAATACCCGCTGTTCAGTAACGCTGAAAAAGCGGCAGAAGGGATTCAGGGCGAGCAACCTGGTGCCACACTGACGCTGACGGCCAAGAGTCTGCCAGACGTTCAGGCGGGTTCCGTAGTTTTGTATCGTAAGTTCCAGGTCGGTCAGATAGTCAATGTGACCCCCAAAGCCAATGAGTTTGATGTGGACGTCTATATCCGTCCTGAGTACCGCAAACTTCTCACCGATAAAAGTATCTTCTGGGCTGAAGGCGGGGCTAAGGTGCAACTGAATGGCAGTGGACTGACCGTGCAAGCCTCTCCTCTCGATCGTGCACTTAAAGGCGCCATTAGCTTCGACAATTTCGAGGGCGTTTCACTGAGTAAAGGGGCTAAGCGGGTGTTGTACGACTCGGAGACCTCCGCACGGGCAGTAGGCAGCCAGATAACCCTGAATACTTACGATGCCAGTAAGCTGTCACCCGGCATGCCAATTCGCTACCTGGGTATCACTATCGGCCAGGTGGAGTCGCTCAAACTGGAATCCAGACTCAATCAGGTGTCGGCCAAAGCCGTACTGTATCCTGAATATGTTGATACCTTTGCCCGTCAGGGCACCCGCTTCTCCATCGTTTCACCTGAGATTTCAGCGGGCGGAGTGAGCAATCTTGATACCTTACTCCAGCCTTATATCAATGTGGAAGCCGGTAGAGGCCCCGCCTCGCGCACCTTCGATTTGCAGGAATCCACGATTACAGATTCCCGCTATACCGACGGACTCGGAATTGTGGTTGATGCTGCCGAAGTGGGTTCCTTGCAAATTGGTACGCCGGTACTCTTCCGCGGTATCGAAGTCGGTACGGTTACCGGCTTCTATCTCGGTGCCATGGCTGACCGGGTTAACGTGACGTTACGCATCAGCAAGAAATATCAGTATTTGGTTCGTGATAACAGTGTGTTCTGGTCGGCCTCAGGCTACAACCTGCAGTTTGGTTTAACCGGTGGTATGTTTAAAAGCGGGACCTTCCAGCAGTTTATCCGCGGTGGTATCGCCTTCGCCACGCCGCCAACCACGCCCGTTGCGCCTAAAGCGGCTGCCGGACGCCACTTCCTGCTTAACCCTGAAGAGCCCAAAGACTGGCAGCAATGGGGAACGGCAATTCCCAAAAACTGATTGCAATAACCTCTTATTAAGGCCACCTCCGGGTTAATGCTGGTCACTTAAGGTGACCAGCATTGTTTTTTAAAGGATATTTCGAC
>CAMLBO010000028.1 GCA_946478305.1 uncultured Enterobacterales bacterium | reverse complement strand
TCGTCGGCAGCGTCAGATGTGTATAAGAGACAGATCCAGCTCAATATTCAACTCGTCATCCACGTCGGCCCACTGATTACGCCCCGCCCGCGCCATCACCGGCTCCTGCGAGGTGGCCGCCTGTGACACCGGAGGGGCGCAGACAATCACACCGTTGCCGACGCGAACATCCACTAAGCCGATCACTTCCAGCGCAATCAGCGCTTCGCGCACCGATGCCCGACTGACCTGCAATTGACTGGCCAGTTCGCGCTCGGCGGGTAAACGGCTGCCGGGTGGAAATTCATTATTGTCGATCAGTGTTTTCAGTTGGTCAGCTATCTGCCTGTAAATTCTGGGATTTTCTAATTTTTTTATCGGCATCGGACACCTGAGCTCTTTTTCAATTAAGTGATTCAGCTAGCATTTATGGGACAAAAATCTTGCTGATTTGTTTTATGCATGTAAAAAATTAGTTAAATGAAAAAGCGTTTTAAGTGGAAGTCTGCTGAACATCTTAGCAAAAGAACCTCACTTAACGCGTTTTTTTTCGCAGTCAATGGCCTGACCATTAGACCTAAATAATCCGTTTTACCGGGAGTAGCTATGAACCTGACGGGGAAAAAAGTGCTGATCACCGCCGCCGGACAAGGGATCGGTTTTAATACCGCCACCCTGTTCGCCAGCCACGGTGCAGAGGTGATCGCCACCGACATTAACATCGATAAGCTGCACGGCATTGCAGGTATTCACCCGCGCGTACTGGACGTCACCCGCCCACAGGCCATTCAGGCTATCGCTGAAGAAACGGGTCCGCTGGACGTGCTGTTCAACTGTGCAGGCGTGGTTCACAGCGGCGATATCCTCAGTTGCAGCGAGCGCGAATGGCAGTTTGCGCTGGATCTCAACGTTACCGCCATGTTCCACACCATTCGCGCCTTTTTACCCGCCATGCTCGAACGTAACCGCGGTTCCATCATCAACATGTCGTCGGTCGCTTCGAGCATCAAAGGTGTGCCTAACCGTTTTGCTTACAGCGCCTCCAAGGCGGCGGTCATCGGCCTGACCCGCTCCGTCGCTGCCGATTACGTCACCCGCGGCATTCGCTGTAACGCCATCTGCCCCGGCACCGTTGAGTCGCCGTCGCTGCGCCAGCGTATTGCCGCACAGGCCGAAGCCGAAGGCCGCCGCGAAGAAGAGGTTTATAAGGCCTTTGTGGCCCGTCAGCCGATTGGGCGCATTGGCAAAACCGAAGAGATCGCTCAGTTGGCGCTTTACCTGGCCTCCGACGCCAGCGCCTATACCACCGGCACGGTACAAATTATTGACGGCGGCTGGAGCAACTGACTTCCTGCCTCCTCAGCAACACCTTTCCAGATAAGGACTTTAAGATGAAATTATTACGTTACGGCCCGGCAGGAAAAGAACGCCCCGGGCTGCTCGACAGCCACGGCCAGCTGCGTGATCTCTCGGCCCACGTCAGCGATATCAGCGGTGAACTTTTGCAGGCTGACACGTTAAACAAGCTGCGCCAACTCGATACCGCCAGCCTGCCTTTAGTCAGCGGCGAACCACGCCTCGGCGCCTGCGTGGGCAAGGTCGGTAAATTCATCTGCATCGGGCTCAACTATGCCGATCACGCCGCTGAAACCGGCGCAGAGATCCCCAAAGAGCCGGTGATTTTCAGCAAGTGGACCAGCGCGATAGTCGGGCCCAATGATGACGTAGAGATCCCGCGTGATTCGGTGAAAACCGACTGGGAAGTGGAACTTGGCGTGGTAATTGGCAAAGGCGGGCGCTACATCAGCGAATCCGACGCCTTGTCGCACGTGGCCGGTTACTGCGTGATCAATGATGTCTCCGAACGTGAATTCCAGATTGAGCGCGGCGGCACCTGGGACAAAGGCAAAGGTTGCGACACCTTCGGGCCAACCGGTCCGTGGCTGGTGACGGCTGATGAAATTCCTGACCCGCATCAGCTGAATCTGTGGCTGGAAGTCGATGGCCGGCGCTATCAGAACGGCAACACCCGCACCATGATTTTCAAAGTACCGGAAATTATCCGCTATCTGAGCCGCTTTATGAGCCTGCAACCGGGCGACATTATCTCCACCGGTACACCGCCGGGCGTGGGCCTCGGCCAGAAGCCGCCGGTTTATCTCAAAGCCGGGCAGGTCATGCGTCTGGGTATCGAAGGTCTGGGCGAGCAACGTCAGAAGACGGTGCAGGCGTAACCCCTAATTTTTGCTGATGGAATCTAAGCGATGACAACAATTACTGCATTGCGTGTTGAAGATGTGCGCTTCCCGACGTCACTGGCTCTTGATGGCTCGGACGCCATGAACCCGGATCCGGACTACTCCGCCGCTTATGTGATCTTAGACACCGATAACCCGGCGCTCAGCGGCCACGGCCTGACCTTCACCATCGGCCGCGGCAACGAGATTTGTTGTGCGGCAATCAACGCACTGACGCATCTGGTGGTTGGGCGTGATTTAGCGACCATCACCGCCGATATGGGCAAGTTCTGGCGTGAATTTACCAGCGACAGTCAGCTGCGTTGGATTGGCCCGGACAAAGGCGCCATTCATCTGGCGACCGGTGCGGTGGTCAACGCCGTATGGGATTTATGGAGTAAAGCCGCAGGCAAACCGCTGTGGCAGCTGGTGGCCGATATGTCGCCGGAGGAACTGGTGCGCTGCATCGATTTCCGCTACATCACCGACTGCATTACGCCACAGGAAGCCCTGACGTTGCTGCAACAGCGCAGCGACAACAAAGCACAGCGCCGAGAGAAACTGCTGGCCGAAGGTTACCCGTGCTATACCACCTCGGCAGGCTGGCTAGGCTACCCGGACGACAAACTGCGCCGCCTGTGTCAGGAAGCCGTCGACGCCGGTTTCGATTACCTGAAACTCAAAGTAGGCCGCGATCTCGAAGACGATATCCGCCGGGTACGCATTGCCCGTGAAGTGATCGGTCCCGACCGCAAACTGATGATTGACGCCAATCAGGTGTGGGAAACCAACGATGCTATCCCGTGGGTCAACGCCCTCGCCTTCGCCCACCCCTGGTTTATCGAAGAGCCCACCAGCCCGGATGACATTGAAGGCCATCGCAAGATCCGTCAGGCCGTAGCACCGGTCAAAGTCGCCACCGGCGAGATGTGCCAGAACCGCATTATGTTCAAGCAGTTCATCATGCGCGAAGCCATCGACGTGGTGCAGATTGACGCCTGCCGCATGGGAGGTGTCAACGAAGTGTTGGCCGTGATGCTAATGGCCGCCAAATACAACCTGCCGGTCTGCCCGCACGCCGGTGGCGTCGGCCTGTGCGAATACGTGCAGCACTTATCGATGATCGACTATCTGTGTATCGCCGGTACGCATGAGGGCCGCGTGATTGAGTACGTTGACCATCTGCACGAACACTTTGTGCACCCTTGCGACATTCGCGGCGCAGCCTACATGCCACCACAGGCACCGGGTTTCTCCATCGAGATGTATCCGGCCTCAATAGAAAAATACCGCCATCGGGCCTGAGGGGATGATGACAACACATGCCGGAGAACCTGAATGATGCGCATCGACAGCCACCAGCATTTCTGGCGCTACACGCCGCAAGATCACCGCTGGATAAGTGACGAGATGGCGGTGTTGAAAGCAGATTTTTTGCCGGAACAGCTGCTGCCAACGTTACAACGTCACAATATGCAGGGCAGTATTCTGGTTCAGGCCTGTTCGGACATCGCCGAGACGCAGTGGCTGTTGAACCTTGCTGAGCGAACAGAGTTTGTCCGCGCCGTGACCGGCTGGGTGGATCTGACATCGCCGCAGCTTGCTGAGCATATGGAGATCCTAGCCCATCCGCGGTTGCGCGGCCTTCGTCATCAAGTACAAGACGAAGCTTCACCCTCGCAGTGGCTGGCGGACGCCGCCGTCAATCGCGGTGTCCGCCATATTCAGCAACAAGGTTATGTCTACGAAATTCTGGTGACGCACCGCCATCTGGCTGACGCCGCAAAGTTTGCTGCCCGCCATGACCGGCACCCTCTGGTACTGGATCACTTTGGCAAGCCCGACCTGCACCTGGGCGCCGCGCACTGGGCGAAACAGATTGCCCCGCTGGCAGCAATGCCGCACGTCAGTTGCAAAATCTCCGGGCTGCTGACCGAACCGCGACCGGCGGGCGTGACGCTTCACGATCTGCTGCCCTATTTCGAGGTGGTGCTGGAAGCCTTTGGCAGTCAACGCATTATGTTTGGCTCCGACTGGCCGGTCTGTCTGCTGGCCGGGTGTGACGACACCCCCTGGGCGCTGTGTGAACAGGCCACGGCTGCACTTAGCGCTGACGAGCAGACAGCCATTTACGGCGACAACGCCTGCGCGGTTTACCGACTACAGGAAACGAGTAATGAATCTGCATCTGCAAAATAACGTGGTGATGGTCACCGGCGGCGGCTCCGGAATCGGCGCTGCTATCTCAATGACGCTGGCGGAAGAGGGCGCGATTCCCGTGATCATCAGCAATACCGAACCGTCCAATGAGCTGATTCATCAGCTCCATCAGCATCAGCCGCAGGCTCGTTTTATCCTGACCGAACTTCGCGATGAGGTCAGCTGTGCGGCGGCCGTCAGCCAGACCCTAAAACAGTACGGCCGTCTCGACGGGCTGGTGAATAACGCCGGAGCCAATGACAGCGTGGGGCTGGAGGCCGGGCGTGAAGCCTTTGTCCGCTCGCTCGAACAGAACTTGATCCACTACTACATGATGGCGCATCTGAGTCTCGACGCCCTGCGCGCCAGCCGGGGAGCCATTGTCAATATCAGTTCGAAAACCGCGCTGACTGGACAGGGCAACACCAGCGGCTATGCCTCAGCCAAAGGCGGTGTGCTCGGATTAACCCGCGAATGGGCCGCCGCCCTGCTTAAAGACGGTATCCGCGTTAACGCGGTGATCCCAGCAGAAGTGATGACGCCCTTATACGAGCGGTGGATAAAAAGCTTCGATCAGCCCGAAGAAAAGCTCAAACAGATCACCTCACATATCCCGCTGGGGCAGCGCATGACTACGCCGCAGGAGATCGCCAACACCGTGGTGTTTCTGCTCTCGTCGCGCGCCTCGCACACTACCGGACAGTGGCTGTCGGTCGATGGCGGCTACACCCACCTTGACCGGGCATTAACATGAGCCGCCGCTTCTGTCAGGCCCTGGACCTGGTCGATGACCCGGCGCTTATCGAAGAGTATCAGCAGCATCACCGCCGGATCTGGCCGGAGATCGCGACGCATTTGCGCCAATACGGCATTGAGGACATGGAGATTTACCGGCTGGGCAACCGCCTGATGATGGTGATGGAGACCACGGACGATTTCGACGGCGGGCTGTTTGAACGGCGCAGTCTGGAGAACCCTAAAGTCGGCGAGTGGGAAGCCCTGATGTGGAAATATCAGCGCCCGACGCCCTGGACACCCGACGGAGAGAAGTGGGTGGAAATGAAACGGATTTTTTCACTGGCTGAACAGCCCTGAGAAGGGGCGTCACTCAGGACATTGTTTTTCACGTTATCTGACATAAAAAACCAGCCTTTTGCGCTGAAACAAACCCTGCAACAGATACTGAGGAATAGAACATGCTTGCGAACAAAACTGCCGTACCGGCTTACGCCGGGCAGAAAGCGACGTCTGGCCTGCGGCTGGCGTTTATATTAGTCACCACGCTGTTTTTCCTGTGGGGCTTATCCTATGGGTTGCTAGATGTGCTGAATAAGCATTTTCAGGAGGTGCTGCACGTTAATAAAGCCCAGTCGGGTCTGCTGCAGGCTGCCTACTTCGGCGCGTATTTCATCATCGCTCTGCCCGCCGGTTTCTTTATGGACCGCTTTGGTTACAAGGCCGGGATCCTGGTCGGTTTATGCCTTTATGCGCTGGGTGCACTGCTATTCGTCCCGGCCGCAGCGGCAGGCAGTTTCGCCATGTTCCTGTTCGCACTGTTTGTGATCGCCCTCGGCCTGGGTTGCCTGGAAACTGCAGCTAATCCTTACGCCACCGTGCTGGGTGAACCCGCCGGAGCCGAGCGTCGTCTGAATCTTGCTCAGTCTTTCAACGGGCTTGGGCAGTTTGTCGGGCCGATCATTGGCGGTTCACTGTTCTTCACGGCAACCCAGGGCAGCACGACGGAGGGTCTGGCTTCGGTAAAAATTACCTATGTGGCCATCGCCGTACTGGTGCTGCTGATTGCCCTGCTGATTGGCCGTACCCGCCTGCCGGATATTCGTGAGCAGGGCACAGACCTGACCAGCGGCGTAGTAAAAGGCTTGTGGCAACATGCGCATTTTACCGGCGGCGTGATCGCGCAGTTCTTCTATGTGGCGGCGCAGGTCGGCGTCGGCGCGTTCTTCATCAACTACACCACCGAGCATTGGCATACGCTGTCGAATCAGAATGCCTCTTACCTGCTCTCCATCGGCATGATCAGCTTTATGGTCGGGCGCTTCTTCAGCACCTGGCTGATGGGCCACGTACGCCCGGCAACGCTGCTGGTGGTTTACGCCCTGATTAACATTGTGCTGTGTGGCGTAGTGGTAGCAGGGATTGATAATGTCTCTGTGGTAGCACTGGTGGCGGTGTTCTTCTTTATGTCGATCATGTTCCCGACCATTTTTGCGATGGGCGTCAAGAACATGGGGACGCAGACTAAACGTGCCAGTTCGGTAATGATCATGGCGATTGTCGGCGGCGCCATCATGCCGTATCTCATGGGCGCCGTGGCCGACCACTACACCACCGCCGTCTCGTACTCCCTGCCAATGATTTGTTTTGCCGTGGTACTGGTCTATGGTTTACGTCAGAGAGCGCGTTGAGTGCCGGACCTGAAACTACTGACAGAATAAAGGGACGCTGAATCAAGATGATTATTTCTGCTTCGACCGATTACCGTGCGGCGGCTAAGCGCAAGCTGCCGCCCTTCCTGTTTCACTACATTGACGGCGGCGCTTACAGCGAACACACACTGCGCCGTAATACTGCCGATCTCGCCGATATCGCCCTGCGTCAGCGCGTGTTGAACAACATGTCTGAGCTGAGTACGGCTACCACACTGTTTGGCGAGGCGCTGGCGATGCCGGTGATCCTCGCTCCGGTTGGCCTGACCGGCATGTACGCCCGGCGCGGAGAAGTGCAGGCTGCCCGGGCCGCGGAGA
The DNA here is from genome assembly GCA_946478305.1 of uncultured Enterobacterales bacterium. Taxonomy (GTDB): domain Bacteria; phylum Pseudomonadota; class Gammaproteobacteria; order Enterobacterales; family Enterobacteriaceae; genus Ewingella. The sequence goes on along the minus strand of CAMLBO010000028.1, from coordinate 43,397 downwards.
AAAAAGGCATTCCGTTTACGCTCTCCACCGTCTCGGTATGCCCGATTGAAGAAGTCGCGCCGGCCATCAGCCGGCCGATGTGGTTTCAGCTGTATGTGCTGAAAGATCGGGGCTTTATGCGCAATGCGCTGGAGCGCGCGCAGGCAGCGGGCGTCAAGACACTGGTTTTTACCGTCGATATGCCGGTGCCTGGGGCGCGTTATCGTGATGCACACTCCGGTATGAGCGGGCCGAACGCCGCCGCACGCCGTATAGTACAGGCCATGACTCACCCCCAGTGGGCCTGGGATGTTGGCCTGAAGGGTAAGCCGCACGATCTCGGTAATGTGTCGGCGTACCGGGGAAAACCGACCACGCTGGAAGATTATATCGGCTGGCTGGGGGCCAACTTCGACCCGTCGATTTCGTGGAAAGATCTGGAGTGGATCCGCGAGTTCTGGAAAGGACCGATGATCATCAAAGGCATTCTGGACCCGGAAGACGCCAAAGACGCGGTGAAGTTTGGCGCTGACGGCATTGTGGTCTCCAATCACGGCGGCAGACAGTTGGACGGCGTGCTCTCGACGGCACACGCGCTGCCCGCCATCGCCGACGCGGTGAAAGGCGATATTACTCTTCTCGCGGATTCCGGTATCCGCACTGGGCTGGACGTCGTGCGGATGATTGCGCTCGGCGCCGACAGCGTGCTGCTTGGCCGCGCCTTTGTGTATGCACTGGCCGCTGCCGGTGAAGCGGGGGTGGTGAATCTGCTGGAGTTAATCGAAAAAGAGATGCGGGTGGCGATGACCCTGACCGGTGCAAAGACGATTGGTGATATCAGCCGGGCGTCATTGGTCGCGAACGGCATCCGCTAATTTCAGGCGAAAAAAAGCCGGTGGGGAGTGACACCACCGGCCTGTTTTATGACAACGATATGGGTTGCTTAGCGGGTCAGTGCCACAATCCCGAGCGTGACGGCAGCCACGGCGGCTACGCCACCGGCGACGGCACCGGCGGTATCCCAGTTATCCTGCGTGGTGCCTTTCATGCAGGTATTGGTGTGGACCAGACGCCCTTCTGAGTCGTACACCGGAACGCAAGGAGATTGAGTTGCACACCCGGCAAGCAGGGTGGCTAAAAGCCCAGCGATAATGATTTTGCTCATGGTATTCCCTTCATGGTGACACTCTCTGCAATGGCAGGTTGAGTGATATCGCGCGATTTTACCACCGATGGCCGCGCGCCATGACATTCAATATTTGCAAATTATGTTGAATGTAAAGAAGCCAAATTCAGACCGGGTAATCCCAGATTCTGCCTGAAGGTATCACCCTGATAATCCTCATCTACCAGCCCACGTTTGCGTAACTCGGGTAACAAACCATTTACCAACAAATCCTCCTGGTCCGGTTGCCCTAAACCATGCAGAGAAACAACGTCCAGAACCCCGGCGCGGTAACGCTGTTCGATGGCATCAGCAAGCTGTTCTGGTGTGCCTGCGGTAAACCAGTGGCCGGTCTCCTGCGCCTGAATGATCAGTTCACGCAAACTTAACCCCTGCAGCACATAGCGGCGGAAAATCTCGGCGCGTCCCCGGCGGCGGTTGACCTGCGAGACGTCGGGCAACAGCGCGGCGGGCAGCGGTTTATCCAGTGGGAGATCACGCAGGTCAATTTCCCCGCCTAACATATCCGCCAGTTTCAGCCGCCCCTGCTGATAATCGATGCGCTCGTGTTTTTCCCGCAGCCTGCGGGCCACGTCTGCCTCGTTTTCGCCGATCACCGAGTGGAAGGAGTTCATCACCAGCGGCAGATTTTCTGCCCGGCCAAAGCCGCGCGCCCGCTGATGCAGCTGTTCGACAAAGGCCACGGCATCGTCAAAAGTTGGCTGCGAGGTGTAGATCACCTCGGCATAGCGCGCCCCCAAGGTGATCCCCTCTTCTGACTGCCCAGCCTGAAATTGTACCGGCCTGCCCTGCGGAGGAACCGGCACATTAAGAGGACCCTGCACGCGGAAGAAGTCACCCTGGTAGTTGATAGGATGCAGCTTCTGCGGATCAATCTTTGTGCCGCCGGAAGCCGTGCGCTGCACGGCAGAGGGATCATTGGCGTCCAGTAACGCGTTTAACACCTGAATAAATTCGGTGGCGCGCGCATAGCGCTGGGCTGGATCGGGTAAATCAATGTCGCCGAAATTCTCTTCGCCAACCGACGAGGTGACTGCATTCCAGGCAGCCCGCCCACCGCTGACGTGGTCCAGCGTAGCAACCTGACGGGCCAGATTATAGGGGTGTTGATAGGTGGTAGAAACGGTGGCAACCAGCCCGATATGTGAGGTCACCTGGCTCAGCGCCGCCAGAGTGATCAGTGGGTCCTGGCTGCCAGTGCTGCCGGCCAGGCCAGCCGGATCGGCCTGCAACAGGTCGGCGGTAAACAGTCCGGTGATTTTCGCCGCTTCCGCCTTGCGCGCCAGTTCAACTGCGCGCTGTATGCCCGGCAGTGGTTTGAGGTCATTAGCGGCGTAAAGATAACTTCCTGCCCCTACCAGCGTTTTCAAACGTCGTTTATTATTGCCAGCCACGTTATTCCCTTCCCTTACTCATCAAACCCATAACGTTAAGCGCGGGGATTTTTATTGGCTACCAAGAAAAAGAGATGAGCTTTCCAGAATAAAACATAACGGGGATACGGAGATTGGGCACTGAAATGCGGGGGGATACTGAGGTCATTGCGATATCCAGGCCGTTGAACTGACCTGAACCTAACCCGCCTTCAAACCGGGTTTGAAAGCAGATTAGGCCAGCCTGATATCAGGCTTTATTCGCTTCAGGTTTGGTGGCTTCGGCGAGCTCTTTCTCCAACGAAGCGATGTACTTTTTGACCATTTCGACGTTGTTGCCGCTGTTACGGTTGCCTTTCCAGGAATCTCGCTCTTTGCGGGCCTTAATTAAATCTGACTCAATTTTCTCTACTGGGCGTGTCATCATTTTCTTCCAACTGTTTATGTCACCGGATTGTATGCTTCTTCCCGCGTGATGACGATGATTTTGAGTGTTGGCGGGGGAATCAGCAGGGGTTTCGGCTGAAAACTACGCGGGTTTGTAGGATATATATCCCGCCACACCACCTGCCCCGCCGTCTTTCGGATGATTCATCCCATCCGTGACGTTGACTGAGGCAAAATCGAAGGGCGAAACGCCGTCGATACAGGCGACATTCACCCCATACAGCGTTGGGTCAGAACGGCGCTGATGGAAGGTATAGATGCCGCAGTCCGAGCAGAAGTAATGGGCGGCTTCCTGGCTGCCAAACCGATATTCAGTGAGCTTCTCTTTCCCCTGCACAATATCAATGCCCCGCGCCGTGACCACCACGGCCCCGCGCATGCGGCAAAATGAGCAGTTGCAACGCAGAACGGTGTTAAACCCGTCGGTCAGTTCAGCATTAAAAACGACAGCACCACAGTGGCACTGCGCACAGGTTTTCTCTGGCATTGGCAATCTCCCAGTGAGTTCAGGCTTCTCGGATAGGTTCAAATGCACAGCGTTTACTGTGACATCCTGAACAGGGGTATATCAATAAAATTAAAACCACTCATGAACCCTGCTCATGAAGTCTATGCATTTACATCCTCTAATCTGATGAATAACTCTGCGTTATGCTTTTCAAACGCTAAAAGAAGAAGGATCACATCGTGCAAACAGTAAAACTGAACAACAACATCCAAAAACGTTATCTCGGTAACTCCGGGCTTGAAGTATCGGCGCTGGGTCTGGGTTGTATGGGACTCAGCTATGGCTACGGACCGGCTATGGATACCCGTCAGGCCGTCGAATTGATTCGCGCGGCGGTTGAGCGCGGCGTGACATTTTTCGACACCGCCGAAGTCTATGGCCCGTACCTCAACGAAGAGGTAGTGGGTGAAGCCTTAAAACCGTATCGCGACAGGGTGGTTATCGCCACCAAATTCGGCTTTACCTTTGGCGATGATAATAAGCAGCAGATTTTAAACAGCCGCCCGGAGCAGATCCGTGCCGCGGTGGAAGGGTCGCTGCGCCGGCTCAAAACCGAGGCGATCGACCTGCTTTACCAGCACCGCGTTGACCCCGATGTGCCGATTGAAGACGTTGCAGGCACCGTGAAAGCATTGATCGCCGAGGGTAAGGTCAAACACTTTGGTCTCTCAGAAGCCGGTGCGCAGACGATCCGCCGGGCACATGCGGTTCAGCCAGTTACAGCGCTGCAAAGTGAATACTCTATGTGGTGGCGCGAGCCGGAGTATGAAATATTGCCGCTGCTGGAGGAGCTGGGGATTGGATTTGTGCCCTTCAGCCCGTTAGGCAAAGGTTTTTTGACTGGTGCCATCAACGCAAATACCTCATTTGGTGAGGACGATTTCCGCAGCAAGGTACCTCGTTTTGCGACCGAAGCGCGGGAAGCCAATGAACAACTGGTGACGTTGCTGACTGGCCTGTCGGAAGAGAAAGCCGTGACCTCTGCACAAATTGCACTGGCCTGGCTGCTGGCCCAAAAACCTTGGATCGTACCCATCCCCGGCACCACAAAACTGCACCGTCTGGAAGAGAACCTGGGAGCCACACAACTCACCCTCACTCAGGACGATTTGCGTAAAATAACGCAGGCGCTTGAAACGGTGAAAATCGTCGGGGAACGCTATCCGGCCGCCATGCAGGCGCGCGTCGGCCGCTGATGTGTTGATGAAGCCTGCAACCTTGCTGCGGGCTTCATCATTTTCTATACGCAGAACGTCAGTTCCCCTTCTGACCTGTCGTTCTGCTCTTGCCCAATCGCTGGCTTATCGGCCCGAATTCCGGCGTATTTTGCCGCTGTAAAGTATCGGGTTTTTTGTTATCAATCGCCTGCCAGTATGACCACGGCACTTTGCTTTGCCCCAGTTCATAATCCATCGCATCCCAGCTGTCTTCGCGGAAACTGTAGAACGCCCAGTGCGCCTGTTTTTTATCCAGTACGCTGAGCACATCCTCGAGATATTGACGGCAACCGCTGAGTACGCGGATACACCCAAACTCCCCCGCCACCATCCGGTTTGCCGGAACCTGATGTTTTTTGGCCCAGTCAAAAGGCTGTTGCAGATACGCCGCCACCCGTTGCGCATTCCACATCTCTTTCCCCTGCCCGAACGGCACGATGCCGGAATACTGGTAGGGTTTGGTGCGTTTCAAATTGGGCCCGCTGGTGGCGGCATAGGGTTCGTACATATGGAAACTGTAGAGCACGCGCTGGTCAGCAAGTGCCTGCGGCCAGTAGCTGAAACCGTCAGCGGCACCGTACCAGCCGCCATCGACCATAATCGGCGTCAGCAGATCGACGTCGCGAATCGCCTTAATCAGTATCTGGTAGAACGCAGGTAAATCCCGCGCCGACCCTTTTTGTTGCTGATACCAATGCTGCATATCAGGCAGACTGGCATGTTCCACCAGCCCGCCCATTTTCTCAGGTGCCGGTTCATTGATCAGGTTGTAGGCAGCGACGGCAGGGTGGTCTTTCAGTACTTTGGCCAGATCCCGCCAGAACGCCGCGCTTTGCTGCCAGTAGGCTTTGTCCTGCCAAAGACGATCGTCAAATTTGCCACCGTTGTTTTGCGACCAGCGCATTCCCGGTAGCGAAAGCGGTGTGATAACCACTTTCAACCCGGCGGCCTGCGCCCGATCCAGCGTGGTTTTGAGCGTCGCCAGATCCTGCGGCACCAGCCCCTGGTAGTGGTCAGCATTGCCGATCAGAAAATCCCGCTGTGCCGGTTGCCATTTGTCATAGGAGAGCCGCACCCAACTCGCACCGTAGCCGTGCAGTGCGGCGAAGTAAGCCTGGTCGGGCGGCAGCCGGTTAAAGCTGTTGCCACCATATTGAGGGGAATTCCAGAACACGATGTTATCGGCAGCGCGCACGGGAACGCTGAATATCCCAAGCAGCAAAGCAGCCAGCGTCAGTTGTTCAGACAGGGTTTTGAGGGTCATGACGTCACTCTTATCAGTAAGTTGAGGACGCCATTATTGCCGGTCGCCGCCGGGCGATTGTCAGAGCAATGTCAGGATGTACGTGAGGTTAGTGTTGCAGGGTGAGCATCGGCCCAGCCAGGCGATGTTCCATACGCAGCGTTAGCCCGCCCCGGGCCTCAACACGGATCACTGAGACATTCGCCCATAACTCAGCGGCATCATCACGCGGTGGCCAGGCCAGTCGTTGCAGGGTATCGCTCTTGTGCCACCACACTTGCTCATAGTCGCTACGGCGCAGCAAAGTTTGCTCCAGCCACGGTGACGGGCAGGCACGCGCCGTCACCGGTGGTTGCAGATGGATTTTTTGGCCCTGACGCTGGATCCAATCCAGTCCGCCGCTGCCCTGCAATGCCAGCGACTGCTGCCAAACATCGTTTCCTGAACGCACCGTCAGGTGGTAAACCCCTGCTGGCAGCGCTTCGCCAAGATCCTGGCTATTCAGCCTGAACTGACCGTCGGGGTCATATTCTGTTTCAGCAGCTTTCATGACTTCTTTACCATTGGGCAGCGTCAGGGAGACCTGAAAATCGTGACGTGGGCTGTTACCACTCAATTGCACGCGGTAAATACGGTTGAGAGGAATATCGCGCTGGACTAAAACCAGCGTCGGGTGATCTAGCCATGCAGGGGCAGTAACCGGTAGGTCATTGCCGCACTGGCCGGAGATCACCGCATCCAGTGCCTGTTGCCAGGCTGTTCGTTGGGTCGCGCTGGTCAATTGTGGCCACAAGCTAAGCAGCTCTTGCCAGGCCAGGTCATTGCGCTGGCTGAACAGTGCGTGATAAACCGGCTCGAGCGGCGTTGAAGCCAGCGTCGCTGCCTGACCGGCAAGCGGGGCCAGGCATAAAATCATACCGATGATAGAGCGCATCATGCGGGTGTATCCAGACGATAACCCACGCCACGCACGCTGCTGATAGCAATCCCCGGCAATTTTTGTCTCAGTTGCAGGATGTGGGTATCTACTGTGCGGGTGGAGGGAAAATGCTGATAACCCCAGACCTGATTGAGCAGTTCGTCGCGGGTAAACACCCTGCCGATCATCTGTACCAGCATCGACAGCAGAGCAAACTCTGTCGCGGTAAGCCCCACCTCAATCTCCTGCCATAATGCCGTCTGCCGGGCAGGGAACAACCGCAGCTTTCCGGCACCCAACTGGCCTTCGCCCAGCGTACGTAACTGAGCGCGGATCCGTGCCAGCAACTCCACGTGGGCAAAAGGCTTGGTGAGGTAGTCCCGTGCGCCAGCCTCGAGCCCCGCCACGCGGTCATCGACGGCAACACGGGCGGTCAGTACGATCACGGGCAGGGCTTTTTTCGCCAGCCACTGGGGGAGAAAACGCAGGCTGTCTCCCTCCGGCAGTTGCCGGTCAAGGATCACAAGATCGGCTTGAACCCACAGGCTACCGACCTGAGTAGCGTCCCGCAGCCACTGGCAGGCAAAACCTTCCTGTTGCAAAAAAGCCTGCAACCCCTGCCCCAGCGCCTGATCGTCTTCTATCAGCAACAGTGAAATATTACTTTTGGCTATCACAAGGGAGCTCCAGGGTGAACGTCGTCGGGTTTGTCGTGAACGTCAGGCGTCCGTGCAAGCGATGCATAACGCGTTGAACTATGGTCAGTCCCAGCCCCATACCCGCGTGCGGTGAGCAGAGATGACGCAACCGGGTCAGACTGCCCGTTGCCATTGACCCCCCGTCACTTACGGTGAGTGTCAGTTTTCCTTTATGCCAGACGGCATGCAACCGTACCGGTGCCCGCCCATGGCGGAAAGCATTATCCAGCAAATTATTCACGCAAAGGCTCACCCAGTAGAGCGGCAGTGCGACCCGCCGGTCAGTATCAAGACAAAACGTCAGATCGGTATAGGATTCAGTGATATGGTTCAGCCACTCGCTCAAGCCTACAGTAGAGGGCATCTCGAGCACGTCACGGCTGCCGTCGCCGCTGAGATAGTGCTGACTGGCTGCGGCCATCTGCCGCATCCGCTGCACACTGTCTGCCAGCGCCCCAAAACTGGACTGCGCCTGTGGCGACAGATCGTCAAAGTCACGGCGAAAGTACTCCACCACGTTGCCGAGCTGAGCAATGGGTGTGCGCAGTTCGTGCGTCAGCATCTGCACGATAAAGCGCTGCCTCTGTTGCATACGCCGCCGCTGCCAGGCACCCCACCCCAGCGCCAGCGCAGTCAACAAGGCAGCGGCTCCCAGCAAGGAGCGCCACCAACGGGCATAACTGTTCAGAGGATGGGCACACAGGGTGCCCAGTGAAAGGTCGCACTGCCCCGTCGCGGCTACCAGCATGATGCCCGCCTTTTGTGCCAAGGGTTGCCAGACGTGCGGCGCATAGCGCAGCCATTGCTGCTGATGCTGACGCCATAAATTGCCATCCTGCAATAACCAGGTCTGCCCGTTGGCCAGCGCATCAAGATTGTCGTCAGAAAGCTGGCCAATGCCGCCCAGTGCCTGAGGTCTCTCCCGTACATGCAGCAGATTTTGCATCGCAAGGCTGGCCTGTGGGTGACGTTGCAGATAATGCCAGGCAGTGCTTCCACCCAGCATAGAGATCGGGTGCGCGGCGAACCAGCTGGCAGGCAACGCGGTGTTATTGCACAGCGTCTGCTCGAATTGCCCCATTGCCACTGGCAGGCCTTCAGGCAAACCGGAACAGTGTTGATGGAAGCGGTAAAGCGCCGATAAAACCGGCAGCGGCGTATCGTCAAGATGAGGATAGAGTGAGGATGGGCGTAACAAGAGCGGGTCCAGCTGTTGCAAGGCGGCCAGCGAAACATGTGCTTCAGCAGGTGCCTGGTCCAGCGCAGCGTAAAACGAGAGGAGTGCCTGCGACAGGGGCAAAGGTGAACAAGCGCCGAGGGTGAGCACAACCCACATTAGCAGGCAGCCCTTATTGATTATGCTCAGCATTCTCCCCTCCCGTCTCCACTCAGAATGTCGCGATTATGCCCTGCAAAGGGTTAAATCCCAAATGCGTCCCGACAGATGATTCGATTTTAATTGCCCGCTTACCCCTGGAATTCATTATGTTATTTCACCGGCTTTATCCCCTTTATTTTTGGCCGCTATCAGGAGGTCGATGGGTATTATTAAGACAAACCCCTTATTTATGAGAGAAATAAATATTTTTTGGTGTAATCGTCATTCTCTTACTAACATTAAGGCAGCTAATGCAATCGTGCGATCAAACGCTGAGATTAGCCACGGTAAGCAGTGATTATGATCGTAAAAACTGCCATCCAACCATGAAAAGTATGGCGATAAATGGAGATATCAACATGACCGAACATCCACACTCCACCACTGAAATCTATAATGAAACCTTGATTGAGTCGGTAAACAGAGTTCCACTAAAACGTATTTCTTGGAGCGCTATTTTTGCTGGCGTCATTATTTCAATGGTGGTGTATCTGTTATTGGCAATATTAGGTACGGCGGTTGGCGCCAGTACTATTGACCCCCTGAAGGAACAAAATCCACTTGATGGATTGGGGAAAGGAGCCGCTATCTGGACAGGCATCAGCATGCTGATTTCCATTGCTGCCGGGGCCTACGCCAGCGGGAGACTGGCACAGCGTGAAGGCGCCCTGCATGGAATATTAATGTTTGGGGTCAACACGTTAATTTGTACCTGGTTCCTGATTGTGGTGGTTAATAATGCAGTAAGCGGTGCTGCAAGCGTCGTGGGATCCGGATTACAAACCTTGGGTAGTGGAATATCTGCTGCCGCGCCGCCGGTCACGCAAATGGTTAAAGATAAGCTGGGCGAGAATAATATCAATCTCGACAGCCTGCAGAATGAACTTGACACTACCCTGCGCCAGACGGGCAAACCGGAATTACAACCGGAGAACCTGCAAAATAAAGCCCAGGGTGAGGTCAATAATGCACAAAATCAGGCAGCGGATACGGCTAATCATCCACAAACCGCCGATGCCGATGTAGCTAACTTTATTAAAGGGCTGATTCAGCGCAATGAAAACACATTCCAGGCCGCTGACCGTGAGGCGCTGAAAAATATCATCAAAGCGCGTACAGGGAAAAGCGATCAGGAAGCGGACCAGATTGTCAGTCAGGCTGAAAAAACGTATCAGCAGGCCCGTGCGAAATATGAAGAGCTGAAACAGCAGGCGGAACAGAAAGCCCGCGAAGCCGGTGAAAAAGCCGCAGCGGCAACGGCTAAAGCCAGCTGGTTCACCTTCTTCATGTTAATCGTCGAAGCCATTCTGGCAGGCATCATGGGGATGCTGGGTCGCCGTACTCAACCCCGCGCTGCTTTCACTCATCAGCGTCCGTTGTAAAGCGCGTCGCATCAACATCCAGACGTAAAAAAAGGGGAGATATCACTATCTCCCCTTTCTTATTTATCACGCGTCAGGGTGATTCTTCCCTTCTTCGATAAACTCTTCGTCAATTTCATCCATCGTTCCCTGATTTTCACGCCCTGAGAAGATATTCCAGCAGGCGATAAACAGTGCAGCGATGAGCGGACCAATAACAAACCCGTTGATGCCATAAATCTCCATACCACCCAGGGTGGAGATGAGGATGAGATAATCTGGCATTTTGGTGTCTTTACCGACCAGCAACGGACGCAAAATATTATCCACCAGCCCGATAATCACCACAAAGAAGGCAACCAGGAAGATCCCCTTCCACAGCATGCCGGCACCGAAGAAATAGATTGCTGCCGGTACCCAAATAATGGCAGAACCTACGGCCGGAATGATGGACAGAAAAGCCATCAGTGCGCCCCAAAGCAGGCTGCCCTCTATGCCGGTGAAGTAAAAGGCCAGACCGCCCAAAAAGCCCTGCACGATAGCCACCACCACCGTACCCTTCACGGTAGCGCGCGAGACTGCGGCAAATTTCACAAACAGATGGTGCTTGATGTCCTTCGATAACGGCAGGGATTGCATGGTCAGGTTCACCAGGTAAGCCCCGTCTTTAAGCAGGAAGAACAACAGATACAGCATGATGGCGAAACCGACGGTGAAGCTGAACGTGCTCTTACCGATCACAAACACGCTTCCTGCCAGGTACTGGCCGCCTTTAAGCGCCACGCCTGACAATTTCTGCTGGATTTCAGCGGTGCTATCCAGATTGTGTTCCGTGAGGAAGTGACGCGCCCAGGCCGGAAGATGCTGCATAACATCGGCCAGTATCGCTGGCAACTGCGTGTCGTTACCCTGCAATTTGGTGTAAAGAATATTGAGCTCAATCGCCAGAGAGGAGCCAATAATCGCCAGCGGCGTGAACACAATCAGACAGATCACCAGGACGGTCAGGAACGAAGCCAAACCGTTTTTTTCACCGATATATTGCTTAAGCCGGTTTTTCAGCGGATGGAAAATCACCGCCAGAATGATTGCCCACAGCACGGAGGAGTAGTAAGGCCCCAGTACATCCAGAAAAGCCACGGTCACAATGAAAAGGATCAGAATAAAAAATCCTTTAGAAAACCCTTCAAACTTCATATCAATTCCTCGGAGCACACCTTTTCCAGCACATAAGGGAGCCACTGGTGGTTTAAAGAAAATAAGCCATAGCAATGCAAAATTTACCGGATTGGCGGATTTTCTTCTGTAAGCATTGCCGCCAGGTAAAGGTGGCCAAATCGGCACATGCTGAACATCTTTTCGCCATGTTCAGGAATGCGCTTTCTCTGGCCCCGAGAGAGTATAGATAGAATTATCCAAACCGCGGGGAAAAATGGCCTTATACCCCCGCCGTGACCCGCTGCGGCTGATGCTGGCGCAACCACTGTTCAACATTGGTCACCGCAATGTTGTGCTGAGCGTTGAAGGTTTGCGCCATCGGCCATGACACTCCCCTGCCTTTGGCAAAGGCGACCCGATATTTCGCCACCAGATCCTCGGGTACCTGCGCCAGGTCGGATGTCAGTTTTTTCACACTCCACGCCACCCGCCTAACTGGGCGTTCAAGCATCCTGTCCATCAGGTCAGCCAGCTGGCCGTACGTGATACTCTCACCGGCGGTGTACACCACCTGATTGGCCAGGCGTGGTTCACTGAGCAGGATCTCGCGGGTCAATTTACCAATGTCATCCGGCGTGGTCAGGGTCACGGCGTTATCCCAGCTTCCGAGGGCATTGACCGTATGGCCCGGAAAATCGACGATGCCAAAATCAGGATCAAACAGATAACTGGTGAACATGCCCGTGGAGATAATGACCCATTCGGTGGCCTGTTGAGCGCGCAGCATTTCACGTACGTCCAGCTGTTCATCCCATACTGTCTGGCCACTCCCCCTGCCTACGAGGTCATAGTCGACGCCAAACTGCCAGGGAACATAGCGCCGGATACCCGACTCCAGCACGGCGCGGGTTATTTTGATCTGCGTTCCACTGCCCGCAATGAACCCGGTACAACTGATGACAGTATCGAAGGGGGAAAATATCTGCGCCAGTGCGCTGACTGAATCCTCCACCAAATCGCCTTCGACGACTGTAACGCCGAGATCACCTAATTGTTTAAGGTGAGCACTCTTTTGTGGGTCCTGACTGTGAATGGTCGAATGGCGCAGCAACACCGCCACGTCGGCACCGGGGGTTTGCACTAAACTTTGCAGCATAGCCATACCCAGTTCACCGGCACCGAGTACCAGTATGGCGTGAGGGTTTTTATTCGCGTTGACGTTCATGGGGTTCTCCTGTGTAGTTGCGTACAGCGTTACACCGCAGAAAACAGAGAACAAGAAGGCACACCAGTGATACCGGGGACAAAATGGACCGAGAAAGTTTACTAGCACGCTCGCAGGCCGCGTGCGCCGCGCTAAGCGCTGATGACGATGGTCTTAAGCGGGAAGTGCTGTCGCATGCCGGAAACCGCTGGTCGCTGGGTATTGTTCATGCCCTGGGCGTCGGCGGTCGTTTACGCCATGCTGAAATTGGTCGGCGGATGGAGGGCGTGACGCAGCGTATGCTGACCCGCTCCCTACGCCAGCTTGAACGCGATGGGCTGATTATTCGTTACGATTACCAGGAAAAATCCCCCCGAGTCGAATATGAATTGTCTGCCACAGGCACCGCGCTGCTGGAGCACATGATCCCACTGTGGATGTGGGTTATCGACAATGCCGCACAGTTTCGCCAGTCACGGACGGTTTTTGATGCGGGTGAACTCAGTGCGGAAAAGGGGCTTCAGTCGAAAAAATAAAGGCATTTTGTGGCGAAAAATCGTACTACTTCGCCTAATTGCAGTGATTTACTGGTCCAATCTCCAATTTGTGCTAAACCTTAATCAGGCTTAACGACAAGGAGTAGGTTATGAAAACAGGTTATTTTGTAGCATCAGCAATCGTCCTCTCAGCCATGCTTGCAGGTTGCTCCAGCAACTACGCCATTCAAACCAACGACGGGCGAACAATAGTCAGCGAAGGTAAACCCAAAGTAGACAAGGAGACCGGCCTGATTAAGTACAAAGATGCCTGGGGTAAAGAGCGTCAGATCGCCCAAACTGACGTGAAGGTGATGTCTGAGATCGGGAAATAACAGAGAGTCCGTCTGGAATAAAACCCGCCATGCGGGTTTTATTCCAGTGAAATGAATACACTGTGCCACCGCTAAAATTGTCTACAACGCTTTCATACCCCGATTTATTAAGTACGCTTCTGATATAGCAATATTTCCTCTCTATGTTTTTATCTTGTTCACCTAACAACACTGACAGGGATAATAAAACGTTAATCTTTGCGTGCTATTTCTCAGGTAATATCCTTCATTATTTAGAGAATATCCATATTCTTATAGCGAGTATAAAAGGCAGCATTCACCCTTACCGAGATATCTCTTACGTGTTACCTCCCCCCTGCTACTGACAGCAGCAGACAGGAGGTCATCGCAGATATGGATTTATGAAAAACAAATAATTCTTCCTGGCTAGCGTGGCTATGGATATACGCGGGTCGAAACCTGAGCGTCAGTGTGGCAGACAGACATCAGCACAGAGCGGTTAGTAAACCTTAGGGAGCTTTCTTAATATACTCATTAACTTACCATTTTGAATATCCACGTACTCACCGGTGCGAAGATCTGCAAGAATTTTCATCACGCCACTTCGGGCCAGGTTGCTGCGTTCAAGAATATAATTAGCTACGCTGATTTTCAGCCGCTGAGGCATGGGAACACGTTCCAGTTCGTATAAAAAACCGCAGATTATTTCATAAGTGCTTTTATTTATTAATAAATTATCGCGATGTGCCTGGTAGTCGCTGAAGTAGCTCTGGAAAATAACCAGATCGTTCAGCGCATTATTTTCTATCAGCAGGCTAAGCGCCTCTTTCTGAGTCAGAACCCGCAGTTCACTGTCTTTACTGGCACGGAACTGGTAGACATCAAAGCGAAATGCTGTGCCTTGCATACCGAAGATGCAGGGACCGGAGGCGTTAGCAAACAAGAGATTGTCGACGTTACGAAAGATATCAATCTCCCCTTTGATCAACAAGATAACTAACATATTTTGTTGATCATCCTGCATGGCGATTTTACCCGCCGTAGCGGTTGTATCCAGCGGTTGAGAGGTGGGGGTGAATAATGTTATCAACCTTTCAATGGCATCAGTCGGTTTACTCATCGGTTTCTTTAACTGATCATCATCGCTTTTGAACGTTCCGCCACTCATGACATTTCCCTAAGTAAGTTATGATTTTTAAACTATACCATAATCATCCAAAAGTAGATTTTTTTATAAAACTACCAATGGGATAAACTTTAGTCATGGCATTCTCTTACTTCAATGAAATCACTCATTATTTCCAAACTTGCGTCTTCTCCCTTACGCGATTTCAACCACAAAATATAATCATCCAAAAATGGATAAAATTCCTTATTTAGTTACCATGATGAATATAAGATAATATTTATCAGTTAATTCACTCCCATTAATGCATCAGATAATTCCCGTAAGAATAAACAACCTACACCGAGAAATTATATGACTCCTGCTCATCCTGAATCGACAGTCATTGATAAAAAGAAGCTGGACCTTAATCTGCTGGCTATTTTTATTGAAGTGTTTTCCCACAGCAGCGTGACACTGGCATCCTCAGCCCTTGGCATATCACCGTCTTCTGTTTCTCAGTCATTAGCCAAACTTCGCGAGCACTTTAGCGATCCCCTCTTCGTGCGTGAGGGGCAAGCGTTAAAACCTACCCGTCGGGCGAAGGTCATTTACGACTCATTGCAAGATGATTTCGACAAGCTTAACCGCAGCATCCTTGACGTGGTCTATCCCGAAGAGAGCAACCGCATCGTGATTTACTGCTCTCCTTATCTCTCTGTTCGTCTGGTTCCACAGATTTCGAATCTGATTTGGTCCAAAAAGCCGACCTGTGAAGTCATCCATAAATCGTATTACTCAGACCTTTCTGCCCATAACGACTTGCCACGCTTTCGCACTACCGATCTTACGATAGATTTCAAACCTAATTTAAGCCGCTCTATGGAGAATGTTCACATATCAGATGAAGAGCTGTGCTTTATTTCAGCCAGCCACCACCCACGGCTTCGCGAACACTTAACCAAAGAGATGAGTCAACAGGAAGATTTTGTGATTTTCGAAACCCAGGACGACGAGTTCTGGCAAAGCAAACTGGAAATTAATCAGTCTATCGGGCAGCGCAATATTCATTTCAGAAGTAATTCATTCCTGACATTGCTCTCAATAGTTGAAGCGTCCAACAAAATCGGCGTAGTACCTTTATGGATGTATGAGAGATTTAAATCCTCCTTCAATATTAAAAAATTAACCTCTGACTCTCCATTATCCCCACAACCTATTTTTCTCACTTACAACAAATCATCGCGCAGCGACGCGACGATCAATAATATTATCAGCCACCTGCTTAAACGACAGGTGTAAAAGCAGGTAGCAGAGGGTTGATTCTTCTGCGATATCAGAGGAACCGAACCCCATACTCAATATCATGACTCTTGTTTTTCCCGCTCTTCACGCTTTTTCTGCAGGCTTTGTCGCCAGTTGAGCAGGGGCGTTACCGTTAAACCATGCACCAATACGCTGGTTACGATCACGGTAAAAGCAATATCCGCCATACGGGCCGCCTCCGTTCCGGCCATCCCGTGGGTATAGGCGTAAGCAATATAGTTAATACTGCCAATGCCGCGGATCCCCAGCCAGCCAATCATCAGACGCCGCGCACGCGGAGCCTCCCCCCCCATGGTGGCGATATAGACCGACACCGGTCGAATCACGATAAACAATATGGCGGCAATGAGTAATCCAGTGGGTTCCCAGTGCTGCGACAACGTGATCCCCAATACCACGATAATGGCGGCGGCAAACAGGCGTTCGATAGTATCGCCGAACGAGAGTGCATCTCCGACCACCAGCCCCATGGATTTTGCCGGGCCGCGATCGCCGAACGAGTGGCGGCTGTGGGGATTTACCAGCTCTTCTGCGGGCCGGTAGCGCAGATCTTCGGCCATATTTTCTGGCGGATGCAGATTGACAATACGTAGCTCCGCGCTGCGTAAGCCAACGCCTGCCGCAAAGGCCGCCAAGAAACCTGACGCATCCAGACTTTGTGCTGCAGCATAACTCAGGGCAATCAGCGATAACGCAATAAAATCACTGGGAGCAATATCCCCCTGTGCGTGGCGCATGCGGGTAGCAAGCAGCCCGATAAGACGCCCCAACCCGTAACCAATGCCGAGACCACCAAGCAGCGCCCAAATCACATCCACTAATGCCCAGTGACCTATTTGCAGGTACGTCAGTGGCTCGGAGGAGTTCATCAGCAGCAGTGCCAACATTAATATCGGCAGTGCCGAACCATCGTTCATGCCGGCCTCACTCGACAACGATACCCGCAAGTCGTCCTCATCCCGGGCATCATTGACAGAGATGAGGCTGGCGAGCACCGGGTCAGTGGGTGCAACAATCGCACCAAACGCCAGCGCCATTGGCCAGGAAAGGCCGGTAAGGTAGTGTGCCACCACCGTAACACCCGCCACGGTAAGCAACATACCGGGGAATGCCAGCCGTACGCCCATTCGCCAACCGTGGTTGCGAAAAGGAATCCGCAATTTAAGGCCGGTAATAAACAGCGACGCGGCCATGGCGATTTCAGTCAACCGCCCGGTGAGCTCCGAATGCGCCACAATATCGATATGCAGCAGATCCAGCGCCCAAGGTCCACAGGCGACGCCCGCGGCCAGATACAGACCAAATGAGGTTACCGGGCTACGGTGGATCCAGCCCGATGCCAATGACATCAGCAACAACAGCCCACCCACGGCCGCTGTCCATCCCAAAAAACTCATGCACTCCTCCCTTCCAATGCGAATTGAGTGAAATTCTTTCGCTAAGAATGTGATAGAGAAAGGGTAGTTCAAATCGGGAGAGCGGTGCGCCATGAACCAAAAATCAGGAATAACCCGCTGTTTTCTTAAGGTCTACATCAAAATGATGGCTCTTTTGACCTACTTTCCAGCGCGTTCGACCATGGAAATAAGGGTCTCGAACAGTTCATCTTTCGCCTCATCGGCACTGATCTCTCCCCGCCCTGCCGCATAGGACAACGCCTCCGCCGCACCCAGCATGGCCCACAAACCTGCCGATGCGAGGGCCCCTTTAGCAAAAGGAGTCAGTATGGCGCGGCACTTCTCAACGAAAGTGGCTTCGTATTCGCGTTTGATCTTCTCCAGCTCAGGCGCGCCGGTCAGGGCGGCAATCACGCCAGAGATCTCGCGCCCCTGTGAAAGTACGCAATCTATGTAGGATGAGGCGATCACCTTGGCCTTATCTTCCAGTGTCTCTGCGCTCTGCTCCAGTGCAATGTCCATCAACGCGGTTTGCCGCTGGTCATAGTCCTGATATAGCACGGCTAACAAACCGGCGCGCGTGCCGAAATGATCATATACCACCGGTTTAGTCACCCCCGACCGCTCGGCCAAATAGCCCAGCGTCAACGCTTCGGTCCCCTCTTCACGCACAATTAACCAGGCCACGCTCACCAATTGCTGGTAACGATCTTCTCTCGATAGCCTGACACGAGGTCTGGATGAGGCGACCGTTTTCCTATTTTCACTGCTTGACATCGTTATATACCAATAGTAACTTACGAATGGTAACTTATTTTACCGTTCACGATGGTCATCCACAAGAAGGAATTTTCGCCATGCACGCACTTATCGTGGTTTCACATCCGGTTACCGGATCACTGACCCATACTATCGCCCAACAGATCGCTGAGAACGTGACCTCGTCCGATCACGCCCACACGGTGGAAATCGCCGATCTGGCCGCCGAAGGTTTCGACCCAAGATTTACCGCCGCCGACCACTCTGCCTTTCTCAAAGAAACGCCACTCCCGCCTGATGTACTGGTCGAACAACAACGCATTGAGCGCGCGGATGCACTGGTACTGGTTTACCCGATCTACTGGTGGTCAATGCCGGGTCAGCTCAAAGGGTGGATTGACCGCGTGTTTGCTAATGGCTGGGCCTATGAAGATAACGGGGATGGAAAAATGGTGAAAAAACTCGGTCGTCTGAAAGTGCATCTGGTTGCGATAGGCGCAGCGGATAAAGGCACCTTTGCGCGTCATGGCTATGACAGCGCAATGAAAACACAAATTGACCACGGGATATTCGATTATTGCGGCGCGACGGTGGTGACGTCAGAGCGGCTATTTTCAGCGGAACCGACCGATATCGACGCTCAGTTGGCAAAAGCTCAGGCACTGGGCAGTCAGGTTTTTGCCCCCGCCAGCTTCGGCGAGGTCTGCGCATAACGGTGCACTAAGTCAAACAAGCCCCGCTTTACCCCCTTATTCCTGCGTTTGATTGCCAGCGGCTGACGGTAAAATCACCACAATCGCCGATAGAGCATTATTTTCTGCCGCTGGCATCTCCTATAGCATCTCCAATACGGGGTTATTTTTGCGTGGCAAAATCATTTTTACGCAGTGGAAGTTTGGATGAAATTCTGGCTTTGGGAGAAAACGGCCAGCCTGTTTATGCCTCAGCCCTTCAGTTACGCGAAACGCTACGCCTTCGTAAACAATCCTCAGTCGCAGACGTGCTGGCCATTCCACAGCCCAACGAGGCGGGAGACCGCATTGACTGGTATGCGCCCATTAGTGGCAAAGTGACCTCATGGCTGGCCGCCAGCGACAGTGAACGCACCTCCGCCGTCACCCAGCTCGAGCAGTGCCGCACCATCGTTCACACCCTTTGCCAGAAAGCATTGAAGTCTGACAACCCCGGCCAACAACTGTTTGGTGCCCTGCTCGCTAAAGCCATTCAGTTTCCCGACCAGAATCACGTCTATCTGGTGGACGGCAAACCGGTGCTGACCTTCTGGGGTTTTGTGCATCTGGATAAAAAATCGCGCATCGATGCGTTGGACTGTCTGCGCCCGGCGGTCTTTAAGACTGAAAACTCGCTGGTAGATTTACCACGGCCAACGGTCAGCAGAACCGAACCCTCAACCCCGGCAACAGCGCCGAACGTCACTCCGGCAGCTCCGCCTGAAGCCGCGCCAGTTGCAGACAAAAAAACTGCCTCAGGTCGCGGGTGGTTGCGTTTCTGGTGGCTCATCCCCGCCGCAGCGCTGGCCGCGACGTTAGTCATGCAATTTACCGGTGCATTCGCGCCCACCGGGCATCCTGCCACGGAAGCACTGGCTACATCGGTGGTAGCCGAAAAACGCGCGCTGCCCGCCACCGATACACCGGCTGTACAAACACAGGCCATAGCACCGAAACCCGTCGTTGAAGACAAACCGTTGGTCGTTGTCAATGAACCGGTGACAAAAGCGCCTGAGCTTCCGGTTACACCCGCCGTGGTAACCCCTGCCGTCGAGGTTGCCCCACAGCCTGCCCCACAACCCATAGTGGTCGTCGCCCCGGAAGATAAAAATGCGCTGACTATGCCGCCGGATGCGGTAAAAGTCGGCTCCACCAAATTCCTTAACGGTACCTGGCGGGCGATCCTCGACATCAAAACGCCAGTCACCGGCAAGCCACCCAGCCTGAAATACCAGATCAAGAATGGTAAAGGTACCGCGCGGATCCAGTATGGCGACGGCATGAGTTGTAAAGCAGATATCAATGCCGGACTGATGAGCTCAGGCAACCTGGTGATTAACAGCCGCTTCAAGGCTAAATGCAGCGATGGTTCACGCTACCAGATGCCTGAAATCGTCTGTACCCCATCCCTGACCGGACCCGCAGATTGTAAAGGCCGTTATGACGGCAACACGGTCTTCCCGATGACCATGAAGCGTGAGAGTAAATAACCGATGCTGGCGACAATCACCGATTACAAACAACGTATTACGCTGATTCAGAACAGCGGCATTCAGTTTCTCGACTTTGCGTTAACGCCGCACATCGATGCTGATCTGCCCTATAAGTTTGTGCGAAAAAGCGCCAACGGCCCGCTACTGCGTCTCGACCATGACCCGCTGACCGGCAAATATTCCCTGCCGGTACCAGGTATGCAGGTAGAAGTCGTCCGTCCGGAGTCCAGCTTCTCGCTGGAGCAATCTCTCAGATTGCTGGAAAAAGTGTGGCTGCCCCTGCCGTTCCTGCGCTTCACCGCGCCGCGTAATTTCTCCGGCGGCCCGGATAACTGGGCAAGAATGCAAATTCTTGCGCTGGATAAACCCGATCAGGAAGGCCACACACACCGCATCACTCTGGCGTTTGATACCAAAGTCTATGCCGAGGGGCAGGACAACGAGCTGCTGGCGCCTAATGAAAACGATATCAAGACCGGCGTCAGTTTTGCATTGGCCTTTTATAACGACGAGCTGTGTGATTTTCTCGATCTGACCTGGGTCGACGGCTGGCTGCGTGAAGTGTTCAGCCAGCAGACCAGTCAGCGAGAAGGGCGTAACCCACGTGACATTAAAACCGCGCTGCGCGAATTCGAGTATCAGGCGCACTATCTCAATTTGCTCGACATGTTGGGTACGCAGTTATCGGTCCCGGAAATCAAAATCAGCGCCAGCACCCTGCAGGAACCCGCCATCAATGTGGATCTTATCCTTGATGTCGGTAACTCCCACACCTGCGGTATTTTGGTGGAGGAGAGCCCGGACGAGAGCAACGGACTGAAACAGACCTATGAGCTGCAAATCCGCGATCTCAGCCAGCCGCACAAGCTCTACAACGAACTGTTTGAAAGCCGCATTGAGTTTGCCGAGGCTGCATTCGGCAAGCAGAATTTCTCGGTAGAAAGTGGCCGCGACGACGCCTTTATCTGGCCATCAATCGTTCGCGTTGGGCGCGAAGCCAGCCGTATGGCGCTGGTACGCCAGGGAACGGAGGGGTCTACCGGCCTCTCCAGCCCGCGCCGCTATTTGTGGGATGAAGAAAGCTATGCGCCGGGCTGGCGTTTCAGTAAAAGCCACGGCCTTTCTGAGCAGGAGCCCCCCGCGACTGCCCTGCCACAAACCTTTCTGTTCAATGATGAAGGTCAGCCGCTGTTTACGCTTCCTGCTGATGAACGTCTGCCCGTGTTTTCACCCCACTACAGCCGCAGTTCAGTGATGACCTTTATGCTCTCTGAACTGCTGGCCCAGGCGCTGATGCAAATCAACAGCGCCGCCCAGCGCATGAAGATGATTCACTCCGGCGCGCCGCGTCAGCTGCGTAATATTATTCTGACGTTACCTTCTGCCATGCCTAAACCGGAGCGTGAAATTTTCCGCCGCCGGATGATAGAGGCCATTGGTGTGGTGTGGATAGCCATGGGCTGGCATCCGTCAGATGCGTCCTTTACCACTGCCGCACAGCAAGCCAGCAGCCTTCTGCCGGTACCTGAGGTGCAGATGGAATGGGACGAGGCCACCTGTGGTCAGATGGTCTATCTCTATAATGAATCCCAGGTTAATTTTGCCGGCAAGACGGAGGCTTTTTTCGCCAGCATGGCGCGGCCTGACAAAGAGCTGGCCGAGGGGGAAAGCGCGGGCAAAACGCTGCGCATCGCTTCAATTGATATCGGTGGTGGTACGACAGATCTGGCGATCACCCAGTACTGGCTTGATGATGGTGTGGGTAATAACGTCAAAATTCTGCCACGCTTGCTGTTCCGCGAAGGCTTCAAAGTGGCCGGTGACGATATCCTGCTCGATGTTATCCAGCTGTACGTTCTGCCCGCCCTCCAGGGCGCGCTGAAAAAAGCCGGGATCGCCAATCCTGAACCGCTGATGGACAAACTGTTCGGGCACGAAGGCCGTATGGACGGTTTGTCCATATTGCGTCAGCAGGTCACGTTGCAAATTTTTATGCCAATCGGACGGGCGATCCTTGAAACCTACGAGACATTTGATCCACTGGACGCCGGGGCCGAAATTGAAACCCACTTTGGTGCGCTGATTGGCCAATCGCCAACGCTAAAAGTGCGCGATCACATCAACAGTGAAGTTCAGCGCGAATTACGCAGTGACGCCGCCTCCTTCGACATTTTGCAGGTGCCGTTGATCCTCAACCTGAGCAAACTGCATGCGGAGTTTTTATCGCCACGTATGCACATCACCCAACAGTTACGTTCTTTATGTGAAGTTGTGGCGCTTTACGCCTGTGACGTGCTGCTACTGACCGGCCGCCCCTCGCGGTTCCCGGGTATTCAGGCGCTGTTCCGCCTCTTACAGCCGCTGCCTGCCAACCGTATTTTGTCGCTCGATGGCTATCACACCAGCGACTGGTATCCGTTCAACAAACTTGGCCGCATAGAGAACCCCAAATCTACCGCCGCCGTGGGGGCCATGCTATGCCTGCTCTCCCTCGACCTGCGACTGAACAGTTTTTATTTCAAGGCCGGTGACTTTCAGCCATATTCGACTATCCGCTATCTCGGCATGCTCGACAGCAGCCACGCCCTGACTGCAGATAACGTCTATTACAGTGATATCGACCTCGATCAACCCGACTTCCAGCTTAATCAGCAGGTAAGTTTCCAGATGCGTGGCCCGCTGTGTCTCGGATTTCGTCAACTTGACAACGATCGCTGGCCCGCATCGCCGCTTTATACCCTGTCAATCAGCGATCACAAACTGGCACGGCGCATCGCCGGTGATAACGTCCTGACCCTCAAACTCAAAGTCAGTAAAGAAGGGAGTGCGGGTAGCCCGGAAAAAGTCGAAATTGCCGACGCTGCTCTGCAGGACGGTACCCCGGTTCCGCCAGAACATCTGCGTCTGAGACTCAACACGTTAGCGGCCAGTGGTTCCGGAGCCACCCATTACTGGATCGACAGCGGGAGCGTATTTAAAAAATGAATTCGATAAACATTGAGCCGCTGACCGGTCAGTTCAGCACTATCAGCGACGGCATTGACCAGGCAATCGCATGGATTGATGAAAACCGTAAGCATTCGCCGCGTTTGCAGATGGAAGCCGACCGCTTGTCACTCAAGCTGCGCCGCCAACGTTATAAATCTCGAAATCTTGAAATCTCATCATCTTGTAATCCTGGGATTGGGCTTTACGGACAGTCTCAGAGCGGAAAGTCTCATCTTCTGAATGCCCTGGTGGCCGGTGACAATGGCCGGCTGGAGACACTGCTCGGTAACCAGATTTTGGATTACTTCAGCCATATTAATCCGGGCAGTCAGGCCAGTGGAATGATCACCCGTTTCAGCCGCCAGACCGATATTACTGATGCCCAATGGCCTGTTCAACTGACGCTGTTAGGCGAAGCTGACCTGATTAAAATTGCCGCGCTCAGTGCGCGGGATATCCCGCCACAGTGGGACCAGACGCAGATCCTTACCCATATTCGCAGTCTGTCAATGCACCGCCAGCCGCAAGCCGTGGACGGGCTGAGCGGGGATGACGTGGTGGCGCTGTGGGATGCAATGGCACGCTTCGATGCCAAAGCCGACAAAACGCGCGCCCTGCACTTTTGGCCCGCGGCCGTGGAACTGGCCCCTTATTTGAGTGTTGATGATCGGGCACGCTTATTTTCTGTGTTATGGGCAGAGTCAGCGCACACCACCGCGTTCTATCGCCACTTTGCCCATACACTGCAACAACTTGGCAGCGCCACGCAGGTTCTCGCCCCGCTCAGCGTGCTGGTTGACGACCATCTGCTGCCCGCCGACGGAGTCATGAGCCCGCTGACGTTAAGCCGGGAATTTGAAAACGAGAATCACGGAAAAACGGTCAAGGTGCGCCCGTTACCCCAGGGCATGCCGGACACTTCCGTTGAGATATCGCTGGTAGATCTGACGCTGCTCAGCGTGGAACTGTTGCTGCCGCTGATGGCGGTCCCCCAGGAAGCCCTGTTTGAACAGGTGGACCTGCTGACGTTCCCGGCAGATATTGACCTTCTTACGGCGGAACCTGCCCATACTCTGTTGTCACCGGCACTATTACAGGCCAAAAATGCCTGCCTGTTGGAACGTTACACCGATAGCCAGCAGGTTAATCTGCTGATGGTATGCACCGCCGCAGGCAACCGGGCCTCGGTCAAACACGTCGGTAAGACGCTGGATCACTGGGTAAAACAGACTCATGGTGAGAACGCGCAGGTCCGCAGCCGCCGTAAACCCGCGCTGATATGGACATTGACGCCTTTTGACCAGCGCATTACCCACGGTGAACATTTCGATGAAGCCGTACAGCGTTATGTCGGTACACCGGGCGATGCCTGGGGCACCATGCTGGCGATGGACAAACGCGGCATCGAACGCATGGCCGCATGGCTGGCAACCGAAGTGACCCTGCAAAATAAACAGGCACGGTTGACGGAACAGCTGGATGAAATGCGTCGTGAACTGGTGGAAAACCTGCTGGGAAGCTGGCACCACCACGCCGGGGAGGAGGAGTTGCAGAGCAAACAGCGTATTGCCGAAAGCCTGTTAAAAGCCTTGCAAACCCGAGCAGGCGTTCATGGCGAACTGCTCGAACGTTTACTGCCCGCTCGTGAGGAGTTACGACGTCTGTATCTGCAACCCTTCCACATGCAGACGGAAGCCGCTATGCCAAAAGCAGGCGCTTGCGCGGCGCCGCTCACGGAGACCTTCGGGATCGGCATCAGCATTGATCTGTTTAGCGAAGAGCCGCCAGAAGACATTGTGACTGAAGAGGTTATCGCGCCCGTCGCAGCGAAAACAGATTTCGCCCGCCAGGCACAGCATCACTGGGTTAACCACCTGCGTAGTTTGCCAGACAATACCCCGTTGGTTGAACTGCTTGGCATCGGTAAACCGGGCGTTGAAATGTTGGTAGAAGAGGTGATCACTGCCAGTGTTCGGATGGATGTAGTGGGAAAACTGGCCGCCATTTTGGAAGAAACGCCGCTCAGTGGTTCCGGTGCCGAAAGTCAGGCTGATCGCCAGGTCTCTCGTGCTTTAACCGTGATGGGCGATTTTGTCGCATGGCTGGGTTTTTTGCATATCGAGGAACCACGCCGCCCTGACAGCCGTATCAACCGCGGGCATAAGATCTTCGCCAAACCCCCGAAAAACTGGAGCACAACCCAGCGCCTGACCAAACTGACGCTCACACCCGCCAATAATACCGCGTTTTATATCTACGACTGGCTGGTGGCGCTGAACGAGGTCATTATTCACAACACCGGTTATTCCGCGGGGCGCGAAATCAATGAACAACAAAGAGAAAAATTAGGGGAGATTTTGCAAGGGATAAAAGACGAGTAACACACCCGGTCGGAGATGGCCGGGCGTTGCTACACAAGGGTCAATACGACTAGCTGCACATACAGGCACTGCGTTCCGGCTGGCTATGCAGGGTTTTGCGCCAGTCACCCGGAGTTTGTCCAAACTGGCGTTTAAAACTGCGGTTGAAGGACTGTTGGGAATCAAACCCAAGGGAGATCGCCACATTGACAATAGGCTCGCCGCTGTTAGCCAGTCTTTCTGCCGAAATATTTAATTTTTTTGCCCGGATATATTCACCCAGCGCAGAGCCGGTATGCTCTTTAAACATCCGTTGCAGATACCATTTTGAGTACCCTGCCCGCTCGGCGACAGTGTTGATATCCAGCCGTTCTTCGAGGTTTTTATCAATCCAGTCAGTTAAATCGTGAATAAAATCAGCCGTTTTCATGTTCTCTCTCCCGCCTTCCAGCAACGTGAATGATGTGGATATAAGCCTTGTTATCTTTTTAGCCTGAAGGGATTTGCCGATAAATGCAAGTATTATTGTTGCATTAAACATGTCTGAGTGTCGCTTCATTTTCCTCACCACCTCGCTGCCGTAAAAAGAGCACATAAAGTGCAACAGTAATTCTTGCACTTTGATAAGCCGCTCCCTACAATCCCTCCGAATTAATGTATCTTTCATTGATACCTTAAATTTAGCACTTCCCCATTTTCTCGCTACAAAGTTGCGTCAGTGAACGACGCGATTCGGACAAAAAACCTTCAGGCAAAGGACGTTACCCGGATGACAGGAACGGGTGTATTGCCTCGGGGGTTAACTCACTGGAAATAAAAATAATGCTAAACCTGCAAAATTCCCTGGTTCAACGCAGCCGTCGCGGTTCCCTTATCGCGCTGCAACTTTCAGCCGTGTCGCTGTTGGTGGCACTGCTTAGCGGCTGCGATAACAGCGTGGCACAGAATGGGCCGCCTCCGGCACCGGCGGTCAGCGTCGCAGATGTGGTGATTAAACCCATCAGCCAGTGGGACGATTTTAATGGCCGGATAGAAGCGGTGCAGAGTGTCCAGCTACGCCCGCGGGTCTCCGGTTATATCGATAAAGTAAATTACACCGAAGGTCAGGAAGTGAAAAAAGGTCAGGTGTTATTCACCATTGATGACCGGACCTACCGTGCTGCCCGCGAACAAGCACAGGCCGAACTGGTTCGTGCCCGCAATCAGGCCAGTCTGACCCGCAGCGAGTCGGGCCGTACTGAGAAACTGATTGGAACTCAGGCGGTTTCAACGGAAATCTGGGAGCAGCGTAAGTCTGCGGCGTCACAGGCGCAGTCCGATGTGCTGGCCGCGCAGGCTCAACTGGATATGGCACAGCTGAATCTGGACTTCACGCAGGTCACCGCGCCGATTGATGGCCGCGCCAGCCGCGCGATGATCACGGTCGGCAATCTGGTCACCGCCGGGGACAGCGCCAGTGTGCTGACCACGCTGGTGTCACAGGACAAGGTGTATGTCTATTTTGATGTCGATGAAGAGACCTTCCTGCGCTATCAGACACTGGCGCGCAATGGTCAGCATATTGCGGATCCGGGTACTAAACTGCCGGTAAAAGTGGCGCTGGCAGGCGAAGAGGGTTATCCGCATACCGGCTATGTCGATTTCACAGACAACCAGTTGAACTCAGGCACCGGCACTATCCGCATGCGTGCGGTACTCGACAACGGTGAACGCCGCTTTACACCGGGTCTGTTTGCCCGCGTCCAGATGCCTGGCAGTCCGCAGTTCAACGCCACGCTGATTAACGACCGCGCGATACTGACCGATCAGGACCGTAAATACGTTTACGTGGTGGATAAAGAGGGCAAAGCCCAGCGTCGTGATGTGGTTGTCGGCCGCCAGTACGCCGGTTTGCGCATTGTGCAAAAAGGCTTAGTCAGTGGCGACAAAGTGATTATCGACGGTGTGCAGAAAGTGTTTATGCCGGGAATGCCGGTTGACGCCAAACCTGTTGCGATGATTGCTGCCAACGCCGCGCCAGCCGTTTCCCAATAAGCCTCACAGGATCCTGACTCATGGACTTTTCCCGCTTTTTCATCGACAGGCCGATTTTTGCGGCGGTGCTGTCGATACTGATTTTCGTTGGTGGCGTGATTTCTATTCCGCTGTTGCCGGTCAGTGAATATCCGAATGTAGTACCGCCGAGTGTGCAGGTGCGCGCCGTCTATCCGGGTGCCAACCCTAAAGTGATCGCTGAAACCGTGGCCACGCCGCTTGAAGAGTCGATCAACGGCGTCGAAAACATGATGTACATGAAATCCGTTGCGGGTTCCGACGGCGTGCTGGTGACCACCGTGACTTTCCGTCCAGGTACGGATCCGGATCAGGCGCAGGTTCAGGTGCAAAACCGCGTGTCACAGGCGCAGGCAAGGCTGCCGGAAGATGTCATACGGCAAGGGATCACCACGCAGAAGCAGTCCCCTACTCTGACACTGGTGGTGCATCTGGTTTCCCCTTCCGGCAAGTATGACTCACTCTATCTGAGCAACTACGCCACGCTGAAAGTCAAAGATGAACTGGCGCGTCTGCCGGGCGTCGGACAGGTACAGATTTTCGGTGCCGGTGAATACGCCATGCGCGTCTGGCTGGACCCCAACAAAGTCGCTTCCCGTGGTCTGACCGCCTCGGACGTGGTCGCCGCCATGCGTGAGCAGAACGTGCAGGTTTCTGCCGGTCAACTCGGCGCGGAACCGATGCCGACTAAAAGTGACTATCTGCTTTCGATAAACGCGCAGGGCCGCCTGCAAAATGAGGAGGAGTTCGGCAATATCATTCTGAAAACCAGTGATGACGGCACCATTGTGCGTTTACGCGACGTGGCACGCATCGAAATGGGTTCAGGCAGCTACGCGCTGCGTTCTCAGCTCAATAATAAAGACGCCGTCGGAATTGGTATCTTCCAGGCGCCCGGTTCCAATGCCATTGATCTGTCAGACGCCGTGCGTGCCAAAATGACGGAACTGGCGACCCGGTTCCCGGACGGCATGACGTGGAAAGCGCCTTATGATCCAACGGTGTTTGTGCGTGATTCTATCAGCGCGGTAGTGCATACCCTGCTCGAAGCCGTGCTGCTGGTCGTGCTGGTGGTTATTCTGTTCCTGCAAACCTGGCGTGCGTCAATCATCCCCCTGCTGGCCGTGCCGATTTCGATTGTCGGAACATTCAGCGTGCTCTATCTGCTCGGCTTCTCGCTCAATACGTTGAGCCTGTTTGGACTGGTGCTGGCGATAGGGATCGTGGTGGATGATGCCATTGTCGTGGTGGAGAACGTCGAGCGAAATATTGAGGAAGGGCTGACCCCGCTGGCTGCGGCGCATCAGGCCATGCGGGAAGTCTCGGGACCGATTATCGCCATCGCGCTGGTGCTGTGCGCCGTGTTCGTGCCGATGGCCTTCCTGTCAGGGGTGACCGGCCAGTTCTATAAGCAGTTTGCGGTGACGATTGCCATTTCTACCGTGATCTCGGCCATTAACTCACTGACGCTCTCCCCGGCCCTGGCGGCATTGTTGCTCAAACCCCACGGTGCGAAGAAAGATATCCCGACACGCATTATCGACAGGCTGTTCGGCTGGCTGTTCCGTCCGTTCAACCGCTTCTTCAATAAGAGTTCCGAACGTTATCAGCATGCGGTTTCCCGGGCGCTGAGCCGCCGTGGCGCCGTATTTATGGTCTACGTTCTGTTGCTGTGCGCCGCCGCCTTTATGTTTAAAGCGGTACCGGGCGGTTTCATTCCTACGCAGGATAAACTCTATCTGATTGGTGGCGTGAAGATGCCAGAAGGGGCATCGCTTGAACGCACCGATGCCATGATCCGCAAAATGAGCGCCATTGGTCTTGGCGTTGACGGCGTCAGCGATGCCATCGCCTTCCCCGGCCTGAATGCGTTGCAGTTCACCAATACGCCAAATACCGGCACGGTGTTTTTCGCGCTGAAACCGCTCAGTGAACGAACCCGCACCGCAACAGCCATCAATGCGGAAATCAACGCCAAGATTTCGCAGCTGCAGGAAGGCTTTGCGTTCTCGATTATGCCGCCGCCGATCCTCGGGTTAGGTCAGGGTTCGGGCTATTCGCTCTATATTCAAGACCGCGCAGGGCTCGGTTACGGTGCATTGCAAACCGCCATTAACACGATGTCGGGCGCCATTATGCAGACGCCGGGAATGGGTTTCCCGATATCCTCTTATCAGGCCAACGTACCGCAGCTGGACGCGAAAATTGATCGCGATAAAGCCAAAGCACAGGGTGTGTCGCTGGACGAACTGTTCAGCACGCTGCAGACCTATCTCGGTTCGTCTTACATCAATGACTTCAACCGCTATGGCCGCACCTGGAAAGTGATGGCGCAGGCTGACGGGCCTTACCGTCAGAGCGTCGAGGACATCGCCAACCTGCGTACCCGTAATGACAAAGGTGAAATGGTACCGATCGGCAGCATGGTTAACATCACCACCACCTACGGGCCGGACCCGGTTATCCGCTACAACGGTTATCCGGCGGCGGACATTATCGGCGATGCCGATCCGCGTGTGCTCTCATCAACTGAAGCGATGACTGAAGTCGCCGGTCTGGCACAGAAACTACTGCCCAACGGCATGAATATTCAGTGGACGGACCTGAGTTATCAGCAATCGACTCAGGGACATGCAGCGCTAATTGTCTTCCCGGTGGCTATCTTGCTGGCCTTCCTGGTGTTGGCCGCGCTGTATGAGAGCTGGACGTTGCCGCTGGCAGTGATCCTGATTGTGCCCATGACCATGCTCTCCGCGCTGTTTGGCGTATGGCTGACCGGTGGGGACAATAACGTCTTCGTGCAGGTCGGGTTGGTGGTGCTGATGGGGCTAGCCTGTAAGAATGCCATCCTGATTGTCGAGTTCGCCCGCGAGCTGGAGATGCAGGGCAAAGGCATTGTTGAAGCAGCGTTGGAAGCCTGTCGCCTGCGTCTGCGGCCTATCGTGATGACCTCAATTGCCTTTATCGCCGGGACCATCCCGCTGATTTTAGGGCACGGTGCCGGTGCAGAAGTACGCGGGGTTACGGGCATCACCGTGTTCTCTGGCATGTTAGGTGTAACGCTGTTTGGGCTGTTCCTGACACCGGTGTTTTATGTGGCGCTGCGTCGTCTGGTAACACGCAAAGCACGTGCTGAAACAGTGACTGTCTGACGTCTCCAGAAAGCAAAAAGGTCGGGGTTTTATACCCGACCTTTTTTTTACCTGCAGGAAAACAGAGAATTATTTATCCGCTGTTGCGTCCTGCGGTTCATTGCTACAGATGCGCTTATCGTTGCACTCAAACTGTGCCAGTGCATCCGCCACCGTGTGACGCGCCAACACTTCCAGCGACGCCTCTTCCGCTTCACTCACTACCGATTTGAAATACCAGCAGGCGTTAGCACTCACCAAACAACGGGCCGGCACTTCTGGTCGCGCTGCCCAAATACGCTTGTCGTCAATCACGGCGGTGTAAATATCACGCAAAGTGATTTCATTGGCCGGACGACCGAGGTGAATAGAGCCAGTGCGGCCCAGCGTGGAAACAATAATACCGTTTCGCGTCAAGGGGACCATCAGCTTACGGATAAAGCTGGGATTAGCTTCCAGACTGGCGGCAAGAACCGCGCTGGTAGAGCGTATACCCACCTTTTCGGCTACGGCGACGCTAAGTACCATCTGCATTGCTGTCGGAAAGCGAAAATCTAACATATCATTGTCCTGAGAGACGAAGTTCTTAGGGTAAGCTGGCGGTGAAAAATGCCAGAACGATGAACGTCAATAGGCAATAATATAACAAACACTGTTGCATTATTGAAGTTTAGCCAGGCCATTGCGCACAGATTGACCATAGTTCCCATTATTTTTGTGAGGTCGGACAGGCCGCTCTCTCCTTTGTCACCCTCTCAGATAAAAATAGGCAGTGATGAACCCGGAACCGCTGGAAATACAACTCAAACAATGTCTCATACAATGGAACGCGATCCCACAGGGATCCTACCGGGTCACGCCTTCCAGCCTGTTGCAACCTGTTGTATGTCAGGGGCAACAAGCGATGATTAAAATTTCCCGTACGCCCGATGAGCAACGCGGGGCCGCCCTCATGGTCTGGTGGCAAGGTCATGGCGCTGCTCATGTGTTGGCTCAAAAAGGTGACGCGATGTTGCTTGAAAGGATCACAGGTGAAAGGTCGCTCACGGACATGGCTAACGCGGGTCTTGACGATGAAGTAAGCACCCTTTTTTGCAGCGTGGCCTCGCGACTCCATACACCTCGCCCTACTCCTTTGCCTGCATTGATAAGCCTCGCAGAGGCATTTTCTTCTTTACAACGTGCGGCAGCTGAACGTCAGGAAATTTATAAGGATGCCTGGGGGGTGGCCGAAGAGTTGTTTAATTCGCCACAGGATATTCATGTTCTGCACGGCGACCTGCATCATGAAAATATCCTTGATGGCGGTGTAAGGGGCTGGCTGGCAATCGATCCCAAAGGATATCAGGGAGAGCGTACCTTCGATTTCGCCAATCTCTTTTGTAATCCTCGCCCGCGTCCGGTGGGAAGTCATGAGCGGATGGACAGGCAGGTAGCGCTCGTTTGTGAAGCTGCTGCATTAGACAGCCAGCGGCTGCTGGCATGGATATTTTCCTGGGCTGCCCTTTCGTCAGCCTGGTTTTTAGAAGATGGAGAAAGTGCCGATATTCCTCTTCATGTTGCCCAACAGGCCCGACAATTATTGCTACGCCGGACCGCCTGAACCACGCTTTTTATGGCCCGGTAATATGCGTAACAGCGCATTGTCCTGAAGTACATAGTGATGAAACAGCGCTGCGGCGGCATGCAGCCCAATCAGATAGTATCCCGTGTTTGCGATAAGCTCATGCAAGCCCTTAAGCTGCTTTTGCAGGGCAATATCCGGCACCACGCTCTGCGGCATATTCATACCAAATAATAACCAATGATTTCCGCTGTAGTACATCGATAACACCCCCAGCACCGGCAAGCTGATAAACATCAGGTAAATTAAGCCATGGGCAGCATGGGCCGCCAGATGCTGCCAACGCGGTTCGGGTGGCGCGATAGCCGGCGTGACATACATCGCTTTGACGAGCAAACGTACAATCATCAGCACCAGTACGCTAAAACCCAGGCTGTAATGGACCAGATTAAAATACTCACGACCAGGGGTCCCTTTAGGCACCGCGCCTTTTAGCAACATAGAAGCGTAGGTACCCACCACCAGAAAAAAAACCAACCAGTGAAGGAGAATTTGAGGGGAAGCGTATTTCGTGCGCATGATGAGCTCTGTAGAAAAAGTTATCCTCAGCGTATTCTCAAAGCCTTAAGACGACATTAAGAGCTGCGTTTTGCGAGGAAAATTCTTGTCTCCTCTAAAAATCCTGAAATCCTGAAATCCTGAAATCTCACCAGTCTATAAGGTCTGCATCCAGGAATGCTTATAGTGATGGACTCCTTAGGATTCGCACTCCTGAGATTTCGAGATTCAAGAATCATAGGATTCCATAATTCTTAGATCTGGTAATGATTAACACAAGATACTGGCGTAAGAGTAACAGGATCCCACTGCGATAAAATTGCCGGATCTCAGGATTATGGGATGCTTGGATTGCGGGATTTATGCAGTCATACTCACCACAGAATTCAAAAATCCCGGAATCCTGAGATATACATATCTTTCTACAACGCATGAGCGAAACCTTACAAGAATTACAGAATCAGGGGATTTAATAATCACAAACTGTTCCTGCTATGCCCCCTCCCCTGCCTTTGGCTGCATACCTACATATGGGCATAACTCATTGAGATATAGCCCATAATCATCAAATCCCAGAATCCTTTCCTGCGTTATATCCACGGACTGAATCATGCATAAATCCTGGAATCACAGGATTCAACTGGGATTTCAAGATTATAGGATTCTAAAATCACAAAATCCCATCAAGTTATAGAGAAGAGCAATCCAGATATCCGAACCTCACGAAATCTCGGGATTATGAAATCCCAAAATCATAGGCCTCCACCCTTTGATGCTCTCTGTATTCCGGGATTCAGAGATAATAGAAGGATAGCATCCTGCGAT
This sequence comes from uncultured Enterobacterales bacterium, assembly GCA_946478305.1. Lineage (GTDB taxonomy): Bacteria > Pseudomonadota > Gammaproteobacteria > Enterobacterales > Enterobacteriaceae > Ewingella. The sequence continues at coordinate 9,605 of CAMLBO010000028.1, read as the reverse complement.
TATAGCATCCCTGGATGCTACGCACCTATACGACTTTAAGTGACAATCCTACACACCTGGAATCTCGAAATTATTGAATCCTATAATCCCTAACAACTACACACATTGGATGTGTCAACAGGATATATAACCCCAAATGGCAGCTCAGAATTCAGTGATTATGAAATCACTGAATATCATAATCATTGCATCTTCTCGTTGGCGTATGAGGAACAACGGAGTGGCAAAAGATTACAGAATCCTGAGATTGCCAAATCCTTAAATCCAATGATATTGAAATCCTAAGAGGCTAATATTATAGTAGCAACTTATCATGAGATTTATGGATGCGATAATTACAAAATCCTGAGATATCAGGATATAGAAAATCACCAAATCTTGTAATCTTAGGATGAAAATCACTGAATCATATAATCCAAAGATTCATCACCAAGAGGTTGTTATGGCAGCGAAAATTATTTCCTTCCTGAACGGGAAGGGCGGGGTAGGGAAAACCACAACGTCCATTAACATTGCAACCTGTCTCGCAAGACAAGGACACAAAGTGGTGATGGTGGATACTGACCCACAGGGAAGCATCAGCAACTGGTACGACGAAAGCAAATGTCAGTTCGATCTGACAGAGGCGGCCTCAGAAAAAGAAGTGTATACCGTAAGAAAGCATCTGAAAGAGTATGACTATGTGGTGATTGACGGCGCGGCAGCGATTTCCGCCATATCAGCGGCAGCCGTGATGGTCAGCGACCTGGTTCTCATCCCTGTAACGCCTTCTCCGTTGGATTTCGCGGCGTGTGGTGCCATTTTGGCCGTTGTCGAAGCTCGTGAAAATCTGCAGCCTGTGATTGCGCGCTTTCTTATTACAAAGAAAGTGGCTTCCGCCAAGATGCTTGAAGTGTTGAAAGCGTCCATTGCCGATACAGGAGTTCCTGCTCTGCGCACAGGTACAACGCAACGTCAGGTTTATGTTCGGACCATGATGGATGGTGGAACGGTATTTGATACCACTGATGGGAATGCAAAAGGGGAGATTGAAATCATGACGAAAGAGATCACGGAGCTGCTGAAATGAAAATGAAATTAGGCCAACATCGTCAGTTGAATACCGCACTGGAAGCCGTGAGCAAACCGCCTGTCGGTGTTAAAAAGTTGCAAACCAATATTGATGAAGATCTGCATAAACGCTTTAAAACCAGCTGCTTCTTGCAGGATCGTGAAATGAAAGACGTACTGACCGAGCTTATCGAAGGCTGGTTAGTTCATAATGAGCGTGGTTAAGACAACCTTGTGCGCTTCAATGCCGGTGACTACCGTGACCGGCATGCTTTTTTACACACTTTCTCGCTGGCGACGAGACTTCGGCTGCTTCCCCCGATCTGCTGTTATTCCTCTAGGATCGCAAGATCCAATAACTCTTTTGTTTCTTTTTTAGTTTAGATCTTTCTCTTTATAGGGGTTTTTTTACTTTATTAATCATGAGATTACGATGATTAATGTGGAGTCTTTTCCTGCGCCGCGTGGAGATCATTCCTGCTGAATGTGGATCCTTTTCATGATCAATGTAGAGCTTTTTCCTGTGGATAAATTCCTGAGCGATCAGTTGCTTATCTGCGTGGAAGGATTTTCTGTTGATAAGTTACGCTCATCTAGGCACGGCCTGCATAAATCTACCAGATCGCCCGTTAATTAACAGCGTAAGAGGCTCCCGTAACCAGGCGGGGCGCTCTTAGCTGAGTCACAAAGGTGGAAAGATTTCCTGTATTGAAGGAGAGACCATTCAGCATGGAGTTATTTCAGGTTACAGCGTCACCGCGCATGCCCGAGATTTTAACACTCCTGAAGAAGGAGTTAAGTGGAAGGATTTCCTGTATCCAGATTACAAGGCTTATGTGGAACTTTTTCCTGATGAAGACCAGCAGTGCGGGTGTGTCATGTGAACGTGCGTATTTGTGGCGAAATCATCCACTTATCTTGTTTGTGACGCTGTCACATTTTTATATGTGGAAAGATTATCTGATCGGGTTACGAGGATATAACGTGGAGATTTTTCCTGCTCGTAAGCGTATTTGATCGCCGGATCCTCAGATTTAGCGACCTGAGACACGCTTATGTGGAAAGATTACCTGTCATCTACCTGGGTTCCTTCTTATGTGGAAAGATTACCTGTTAACAAGGAGTGAAGCCTTATGTGGAAACTTTTCCTGCAAGACGGTGCTGCTATGTGGAGATATTTTCTGTAAAACGGTCGGCGCGCAACGATTCGGGCACACATAATCGTGCAAATAATATTTGCGAGCCTGATCACGAAACCCCGACTTCAGGTTGTAATCTCTCTATGTGGAAAGATTTCCTGAATTTAGACGTCACAGGGATGAGGAGGAGCACAGTGGGTGCCGCTAAATTAGAGAAGGGATGAGGCCAGCGTTATGTGGAGATTTTTCCTGTTCAATGACACCTTACTGGCAGCGAGGATCCTTTACCGAATACTCTGTTGAAAGAGGTTATGTGGAGTTTTTTCCTGATCTAACTTTTGGCGTGTTAGTTTAAAGCTTTGATTTTTAATCATTAAATAGTGTTTTTTTTTGCTTTACGCCACTAATTTATATGTGGAATAATTTATCTACATTCCACCTATGGATCCTGCGACATGGAACTCAACAAACTGACCGTTGTTCAGGGAAACGACCTCCTGGAAGGCGCGTATAGCGTCACATTGGATGAGATGCGGTTACTCAATTTGGCATTAGCCCAAATTGACAGCAGGAAACCTCAACCCGACACCCTTTATCGACTTTTCCCTCAGGATTATCAGCGGATCTACGGTGTCAATCCGACCAGCAGCCACCGGCAGCTGCGCGAAGCCGCTGAAAGCCTGATGAAAAAGCCGGTGACCATCTACAAGCCTGATACCAAAACCGGCAAGGTTCGTACTGTCCAGCTTTCGTGGTTCTCACGTCTTGAATACGTGAGTAGCGACGATCACAGCGCGGTGGTGTTACGTTTCGGTCAGGATGTGGCGCCTTATCTCTATGAATTAAAAGAATCTTTCACCAAACTTAACTTTGCTAACATCGCTAAACTGGATACGCCATTCTCCGTGCGTCTCTATGGCTGGCTGATCAAAGCCAAGAATTTGTACGGCCGCCGCAGTGGAAAGGCCATTGAGGTGACGCTGGATCTCAACTGGATGCGTGAAAAGGCCGGGCTGGCAGGCAAGTACGAAGATTACCGAGACTTCCGCCAGAAGCTGCTGGAGCCTACGATAAACCGAATTAATGCCAATACGGACATTTCTGTGGTGTGGGAGCCGGTTAAGCAGGGCAGAACGGTGGTATCGATTAAGTTTGCCTACGTCGATGAGTCAGCGCCTGAGGCCAGCAAGCCTTTACGGCCGCGTCTGCCACGCCGACCGCGTGCGGTGGCAGGTTCTCAGCTCGAAGGAGACTGGGCACGCCGTTGTATCGCCATCTTCGAAGATTACCGAATTAAATTAACCGCTTATGATGCAGATGATAAAGCGACGCTGCCTGATCTCCGTAAGCTGGCAGGGTGGTATAAGGTGATCGGAGATAAGAATAAACAAAAAGAAGTCCTGGCTGAAGTCAGCATCCGCAGCAAAAAAGTCAGCGCCAAATAATCTTCCTGCGCGGGGCACTCAACGGCTCCGCATTGCAATGCCACCTTATTTTTGCCTAATAACAACGTTGTCACGCCGTTCTGGTGATAACCGTTCCCCATTTCTATTGGGCTTGAAAGTTAGTGAGCACTCACTGGGTAGGAGCAGGAAATTATTCCACCTTTAGTACATCCGGGTGTTTCTCCGTGGCGGCCTCATGAAGGATATCCCCCAGATAGGTGGCGATCTCATGCTCTTCGATAAAGTCAGGGATCACTACCTGATGATTAGGCGAGAACTTTCTTTCCGGTAACGTGACATTCAGCACCTGCCATTGATCTCCGGTTTTCTTCACAGCCAACAGGCGGCCGAATACGTTGTAGATCATCATGACGTGCTCCTTTAATGCAATAAAACTAAGCTATGCGACTGACGTCACACTTAAGCATAAGCTGCCGCCTGCGTCATCTTAACCAGCTCGTTGCCAGTACAAATTAGCTATAAGCCATATTTTTTCGTTGTTAGACAAGCCGAATACGCAACCTTACTCTTTGTCACGTTTTGTAAAAAATACTGCAAATCCCCTGATGAGGAACGTCTTTTGGCAAAGTCTCTGCAACATCTACATCCCCGCGGGCTGTCACAATTTACGCCGCTAAAAATCGCGCTGCTGTGCGGATCAATCTTATTCTCTTCCGGCGTGATGGCCGATGAATTGCTTAAAGAGGGAGTGACGCCTGCAACAGATGCCAGCCAGATTCCGGCATCAGCTCTCCTGCGTAAAGACACCGTGGTTGCCGGTATCCAGGAACCTCAGGGGATTTTCAACCCGTACTTCTTTGTTAACGGCTGGGATGAAAACGTCACCAATGTGATCTTTGCCCGATTGATCGACTGGGACAGCCACGGTGAATCCGTTCCCGGTCTGGCCGAAAGCTGGACCATCAGCCCGGATGGCAAAACCTACACCATCAAACTGCGTCCAGGTCTGAAATTCAGTGACGGCTCACCGCTGATTGCCGAAGATGTCGCTTTCACCTTAACCGTCCTTTATGATCCGAAATACGACGGTGATACCGATATTTCGCTGGCGCACATTGTGGGCGGCGACGACTATAAAGCCGGGAAAGCGGACAGCGTCAGCGGCCTGAAAGTGATCGACCCGCAAACCTTGCAGGTGACCACCAGCGAAGAGGGTGCCACCACCTTGCAAAAAATCGGCGGACCGGTGCTGTCTAAAGCCTATTACGGAAAAGATTACCGCCGCGGTAATCTGGACACGTTGCGCACTTTGCATGGCAAACCGCTCGGTAACGGGCCGTATACCTATGAAAAATACATTCCTGGACAGGAGATCCGCTTCCACGCCAACCCGAACTACTACAAAGGTGTACCGCCAACGCCGCGCTTTATCTATCGCGTGACCAATCCGTCCACCAATTTCCAGCTGTTCCAGACCGGCGAAACAGATTACGACGCCTTTACCTCGCGCCCAGATGATATCGAACAGCTCAAACTGCTCGGCTTCGCTAACATTAATCTGTACGGATCGAGTGATTACAGCGAAATTGAATTCAACTTTAGACGTCCGGCCCTGCAGGATGTGAAAGTCCGTCAGGCTCTGATCTACGGTCTGGATCGCCAGAAGCTGATTGACGTGGTCTATCAGGGGTACGGCTCCGTCGCCAATGAACCTATCGCGCCGATTTCCTGGGCTTACAATGCTGAGGGGGTTAACCCGTATAAATACGATGTGGCACAGGCGAAGAAACTGCTCGACGAAGCGGGCTGGAAAGTGGGGGCTGATGGCATCCGTGAGAAAGACGGTAAACATCTGGAACTGACCTTGCTGGTCAGCAAGAAAGTGCTCAACGATGCGCTGATCCCGATCGCCAAAGAGAACTACCGCCAGATTGGCGTGTTGCTCAAACCCCAAGTGCTGGACTTCAATGCGCTGATGTCACAACGCAAATCGGGTAACTACGATCTGGCGTCATTTAGCACCAGTACTCTGAATGATCCGCACGATGGTGTATGGGATTTCTACAGCACCGAAGCGGCAACCCGGGGCGGCTACAGCAATGCGCGGGTCGATAAGCTGATCAATCAGGGAAACGCCGAGCTGGATATCGAAAAGCGCAAGCCTATCTACCACGAGCTATATCAAGTGCTGGCCAACGATCCGCCGGTTATTTTGCTGGCTAACCGCAAAATCCTCTCAGCCAGCAGCGCCCGCGTGACCGGTTTCAAACCGGATATCTATAACGGTCTGACCGGCAGTCTGCCGGATGTGAAAATCGTTAAATAAGCGCCTCACAACAACGTCTTCAATAATCAGAAACAAAGCCGCTGCCGGGAAATCTCCGGCAGCGGCCATGAGAAAGTCATGAGAAATTTCATTCTGCGACGACTGCTGCAAACCATTCCCATGTTATTCCTGGCCTCGCTGTTGATCTTCATGCTATTCGCGCTGACTCCCGGTGACTTTATTGACGGCAACGTCACCCTGACGGCTCAACGCGCCGCTGAACTTAAAGCGCTGTATGGTCTGGACCAACCGCTGCTCAGCCGCTATCTGCACTGGCTCGGCCAGCTAGTGCGCGGCGATCTGGGTTTTTCGCTGCAATACCAAATTCCGGTCAGTCAGTTGCTTAATCAGTACATCTGGAACTCATTTTTGCTGGCGGCGATCGCCATGATCCTTTACTGGGGCATTGCGCTGGCGGTCGGCATTGTTTCAGCCATGAAACCGTATTCCCTGTTCGATCACGGTGTCAGCGTGGTGATCTTCGCCGCCATGTCCTTCCCGACCTTCTTCTTGTGTCTGCTGTTGATCAAATGGTTTGCCGTGGATTTACACTGGCTGCCGGTAGGCGGGATGACCAACACCGGCAGCGATGCCACTGGGTGGGCTTGGGTGATGCAGGTCGGTGCGCACCTGATCCTGCCAGTGTTGGCACTGGTGATGTTGCAGGCGGGCAGCCTGACGCGCTACTTCCGCGCCAGTATGCTGGACGTGGTGCGCATGGACTTCATCCGCACCGCGCGCGCCAAGGGCCTGCGCGAACGCACTGTTATCCTCAAACATGCGCTGCGTAATGCGCTATTGCCGATCATTACCCTATTGGGGTTTGAGCTGCCGGGACTGTTTTCCGGGGCGCTGATCACTGAGAAAGTCTTTAACTGGCCGGGTGCCGGTCATATTCATATCGATTCACTGGCTGCGCGCGACTACCCGGTGCTGATGGGCTTCACGCTGTTTCTGGCGGTGCTGACTATTCTGGGTAATCTGCTTGCCGACGTCCTCTATGCCTGGGCGGATCCGCGGATCCGGGTGAGGTCCTGATGCTGAGTTCTCTGTTTTCCACTCAGCGCCGCCTGCGCAAAGCGCAAATACCGGTGCTGGCACAGGTGACGCCGTCGCCGTTACATCAGGCCTGGACGTCGCTGCGCCGCAACCGGCTGGCGATGTTCTGCCTGATCCTGCTAGCTGTGATGGCGCTATGGTGTATTGTCGGACCGATGTTTTCGCCGTGGCGTGACGAAGCGACGGATGCGCTGATGATCAACAAAGCGCCAAGCGCGCAGCACTGGCTGGGTACCGACTTTATCGGTCGTGATATCTATACCCGTTTACTGCTGGCAGGGCGCATCTCGCTCATCATCGGCCTGCTGACCATGCTGCTTTCCGTGACGCTCGGTTATCTGCTGGGGGCGCTCTCGGGGTATGCCGGCGGTTTAACCGACCGGTTAATTATGCGTTTTGCCGATCTGATGATGACTATTCCCAGCCTGCCGCTGTTGATCGTGATGGGGGCAATGCTGGCGGAACTGGATTTCTCACCGGACTCGCGGGTCTACATGGTGATTGTGATGCTGAGTTTGCTGGAGTGGCCGAAATTGGCGCGTCTGGTGCGCGGGCAAATTCTCTCCCTGCGCGAGCGCGACTTTATGCTGGCGACGCAGGTGCTGGGGTTATCCGCGCGCCGGCGTATTTTCGGCCATCTGCTGCCGAATACGGTCCCAATTCTGGTGGTGATGGCCACCATGGCCGTTGCTAATGCCATTCTCAGCGAGTCCGCCCTCAGTTATCTGGGATTGGGCGTGGTACCGCCGATGGCGTCGTGGGGCAACATGATGGACGCTGCCAATAGCCTGATCGACTTCCAGCGCCGCCCGTGGTTGTGGATGCCGCCTGGGATCGCCATCTTCCTCACCGTCGTGGCGATTAACGTGCTGGGCGACGGCCTGCGTGATGCCCTCGACCCAAAAATGAAGCGGGGCTGACGCATGACTCAACCTTTAGTGCGATTTAACCGCTTGTCGCTGTCGTTTGCCAGCGATCAGGGCCGGGTGCGCGCGGTGCAGGACGTCACTTTTGACGTGATGCCCGGTCAGACCGTGGGCATTGTCGGCGAATCCGGCTGCGGTAAAAGCGTTACCGCCATGTCGCTGATGGGGCTGTTGCCACCGCAGTCGGCTCGCATCGACGGCGGTGAGATCCTGTTTGGCGGGAAAAACCTGCTGGCCCTGCGTCCGACGCAAATGGCGGATTTATGCGGTAACCAGCTGGCGATGATCTTTCAGGAACCGATGAGCGCCCTAAACCCGGTGCTGACGATTGGCGAGCAGTTAGTGGAACCCCTGATCCGCCACCTGGGCGATGCACCGAAAGCAGCGTGGCAGAAGGGCACAGCATTACTGACGGAAGTCGGACTGGCGCGCGCGGACAGCCTGATGAACAGCTATCCGCACCAGCTTTCCGGCGGCATGTTGCAACGCGTCATGATTGCCATGGCGCTCAGTTGTAAACCCAAACTGCTGATTGCCGATGAACCGACCACCGCGCTGGATGTCACCGTACAGGCGCAAATCCTCACACTGTTGCGTGAGCAGGCAGCGCGCCATCATATGGCGCTGATGCTCATCACCCACGATTTGGGCGTCATCGCTCAGATGGCGGATCACGTGGTGGTGATGTATGCCGGGAAAGTAGTGGAGCAGGGACCGGTGGCTGATGTATTGCGCAACCCGCTGCATCCTTACACGCAGGGGCTGATTGCCTCGCGCCCGGTGCCGGGTGAGCGCCGCCGCCGCCTTTACTCCATTCCGGGGCAGGTGCCTGATCTCGCTGCGCTGCCCCCTTATTGCGCCTTTACTGACCGCTGCGCCAGCGCTACTGACCGTTGCCGTCAGGGTATTCCGCCGCTGGTAGGGCAATTCCGTCAGGCCGCCTGTTTCTATAGCGGTTTGAATGCTATCACTGAGCCAGAGTTACAGAGATGAATACAGAATACTTAGTCGTGGTTGAGGGGCTCAAAAAGCATTTCCCAATCCGTGAGGGGTTATTCGGGCAGGAAACCGGCCAGCTGCGCGCAGTGGATGGCGTCAGTTTTACTATCCGTAAAGGATCGATTTTCGGCCTGGTGGGGGAGTCGGGCAGTGGTAAAACCACAGTCGGCAGAACTCTGTTGGGGTTATACGAGAAAACCGCAGGCAGCGTGAAATTTCGCGGCGTAGATTTACAGACACTTAAACCTAAACAGATGACCGCACTGCGCCCGAAAATGCAGCTGGTATTTCAGGACCCTTACAGTTCGCTCAACCCGCGAATGCGCATTGGGGATTCTATCGGCGAAGCGATGCTGGCTCACAAGCTCTGTCCTGCGGAAGAACTGCGCGGCAAAGTTGAAGAGGTGATGAAAATCTGCGGGCTGTCGCCGCTGCACTACAACCGCTTCCCGCATGAGTTTTCTGGCGGGCAGCGCCAGCGTATTGGTATCGCACGGGCGCTGATTCTGCAGCCTGAATTTATTATTGCGGATGAGCCGATATCGGCGCTCGATGTGTCAATTCAGGCGCAAATCATCAACCTGTTTTCCGACTTGCGCGATGACCACGGCGTGACGTTTCTGTTTATCTCTCACGACCTTGGCGTGGTGGAGCATCTTTGTGACGACGTGGCGGTGATGTATCTCGGGCAGATTGTGGA
>CAMLBO010000027.1 GCA_946478305.1 uncultured Enterobacterales bacterium | reverse complement strand
TGCCTGACTCGTAGGCTCGGAGATGTGTATAAGAGACAGGATTAATCAGCGCTTTTTTTATGGGCAGAATTCAGTAATAAAAAAGATATATCTAAATTAATATTTAAACTTGCCAGAGTCCAAAAATCGATCTAATTTAGATATATCGAAATAACTTCGATATATCTAAATAACACTAATTTTAAGGATTGAAACTATGTTCAGTAGACTGTTTGAAGGCCGCCAGCGCGGTCACGGGTGTGATGAAGAGCGTGGCGATCGCCATAGTCGGCACGACATGCGCCGCGGTGGCCGTCATCACTTTGGCGATCATGGTGACCGCCATGAAAGGGGCGAACGCGGTGAAGGACGACGCGGCGGGCGTGGGGAAGGCCGTCATGGTGAACGCGTGCAGCGTCTGTTTGAACACGGCGATCTACGTCGCGTGTTGCTGGCGTTGGTGGCGAAAAAACCGAGCCACGGCTATGAGCTGATTAAGGCAATTGAAGAAGCGTCATCCGGCCTGTATGTGCCAAGTCCTGGTGTAATTTACCCGACGTTGACGCTGCTTGAAGAGCAGGATTTTCTTGAAGCCGTTGCCACCGGCAATGGCCGCAAAAGCTACCAAATCACCGAAGCCGGGAAAGTGGAATTGGCACAGCATCAGGCTGCGGTCGATGTGATTTTTGCCCGGCTGGCAGGCGCTGCGCGTCCCCGTGGTGGCAATCTGGCAGAAGAGATTTCCGATGCCATGCACCGGCTGAGAAGTGTTTTGCGCGCCAACTTTATGCGCGGCGATCTCAGCGGTGAGCACGTAGCGCGGGTGAACGCCGCTCTGGTCAAAGCGGCAGACAGCATTGAATCCGAATTCGCGGCTATTGACGCCGAACTGGCAGCAAAAGCGGCGCAGGATAAGCGTGAGTCTTAAGGCAGAAAACGGTAGCCAACCCCTGTCTCTGTCAGCAGATGACGCGGGCGGGTGGCATCGGCTTCCAGTTTCTGACGCAAATGCCCCATGTAAATACGTAAGTAATGACTGTGTTCGACGTAATTAGGTCCCCATACGTGGCTCAGTAGCTGACGCTGGGTGATCACCTTACCGCTGTTGGCCAGCAGTTCTGCCAGCAGGCGAAATTCAATCGGCGTCAGGTGTAGATCTTCGCCATTACGTTGAACGCGGCGGTTAATCAAATCAACCGTTACGTCGGAGAAGCTCACCAGCGGGCTCTCCTGATTATTCCCCGCATGGCGACGCAGCGCCACGCGCACCCTGGCCAGCAGCTCTCCGACGCCAAACGGTTTGGTCAGAAAGTCATCGGCACCGGCGTCCAGCGCGGCAATTTTGTCCTCTTCGCTGGTGCGTGCCGATAGCACAATCACCGGAATAGCACTCCAGTGGCGCAAATCACGGATATAAGTCAGGCCGTCACCGTCTGGCAAACCGAGATCGAGAATAATCAGATCCGGTTTACGGGTGCCGGCTTCAATCAAACCGCGTTGCAGTGTATCGCTCTCGAAAACCCGCAAACCTTCCCCCTCCAGCGCTGTGCGGACAAAGCGACGGATCTCTTTTTCGTCTTCAACAATCAAAATATTAATGGGGGATGCAGTCACAATTCCTCGTTAATGTCAGTGTCCATTTCGGGCAATTTTTCCAGCGGTAAACGGAAGCGGAAACGCGCACCTCCGTTCGGTCCATTTTCGGCCCAAATCTGACCGTCATGCACATCAATAATGGCACGACAAATCGCTAATCCCAAGCCCACGCCGGGTATTGCCGACTCTTTATTCCCGCGCGAGAACTTGTCGAAGATGGCACGCTCTTCACCCGGCGCGATGCCCGGGCCATTATCCCACACTTCCATCTCCAGCCAGTCGTCCAGAGGCGTGGCGCGAATGCCAATTGTTGCGCCAGACCCGGCATATTTATGGGCATTTTCCAGCAGGTTGATAAATACCCGTTCAATCAGACTGCCGTCGCAGTTCACCAGCAGCAGCTCCTCAGGCAGTTCGATTTTTATCTCATGCGAACTGAGCACGGTTTCCAGCATGCGCAGGGCGCTGCCAACGATCTCTTCCACCGATTGCCACTCTTTACGCAGATTAAATCCGCCGGACTGAATGCGCGCCATATCCAGCAAATTGTTCACCAGACGCGTGGTGCTCAATACCTGCTGGCGGATCTGATTGGCCTGCGGTGCATGTTTTGAGCCTTCCGAGGCCAGATCCAGCGTGAGGATCTCCGCCTGACCAAACAGTACGGTCAACGGGGTACGTAAATCATGCGATAGGGCCGACAGCAGCGAGTTGCGCAGCTGTTCACGTTGGGCGTCAAGTCTGGCGGTCTCGGCGCTGGCTGAGAGATGCAAACGATCCAGCGCGTTGGCGATGAGTACGGTAAAGGTCTGCAGCAAGCGCTGCTGTTCCGGTACCATCAACTGGCGAACGTTGGCGGGTTCTACCGCCAGCAGCCCGCGTGACTGACCGGAAGCCACCAGTGGCAACAGCTGATAGGGCACCCCGGCAAGGGTGTCGGTACCGGCTCCGGCGGGCAGCTGTTTGTCGAAACTCCAGCGGGCGATGGCGTCATCCACTACGATGCTGGTGCCTTCGTCAGAGCCTGCCGGCTGTAAGCTGCCATTCTCCTGCGGCAATAGAACTGCCGTTTTGGCATGCAAACTGGAGGAGATAAAGTGGCGGCTGGTTTGGGCAATAGCGTCCGGTGTCATCGCCTGGCTGAGCCCCTTGGACATCTCATACAGATGCTGCGCCCGTTTTTCACGATGGCGGGCGATACGGGCCTGATAGCGTACGCCGGCGGTCAGATTACCGATCAAAATCCCGACGATCAGCATGACCGCAAAGGTCACCAGATATTGCGCATCCGTCACCGCCAGCGATCCACGCGGTTGTACGAAGAAGAGATCAAAGCTGACAACGTTGATCACCGCCGCGAGTGCCGACGGCCAGCGGCCATAAAACAGCGCCACAATTACCACGCCGAGCAGGTAAACCATCACCAGGTTGGCCTGATCAAACGCCGGAACCAGCCATTGCGAAAACACGGTGATCATCGCGCACAGCGCCACGGCTACCGCGCAGCCTTGCAGCTGGCGGCTGAATTTTTCCGCAAAGGTACGGGCATCATGCTCCTTACGCGTCGGGACCGGCGGGGCGTCTTCCAGCCCGACAATGACCAGGTCCAGATCCGGCCCGATGCGCGCCAGACGGTCGGCAAAGCTGCCGCCAATCCTCCAACGCTGCTCTTTGCGCCGACCCATCACAATTTTGCCCAGCCGGTGTTCACGGGCGTAGCGCAGAATTGCCTGCTCCTCCTGTGGGTCGGAGAGCGTGGCCGTTTCCGCGCCCAGTTCCTGGGCCAGTTTCAGCGTGCGTAAAATCCCCCGTCGCTGGCCTTCCGGCAGACGGTGCAGGCGCGGTGTTTCAACATAGACTGCATGCCAGACGCAGCCCAGGCGCGCCGCCAGACGTGAGGCTACGCGCACCAGTTTCTCATTACCGCCGCCGTGGCCGATACACAGCAGCAGTGCGTCGCGGGTATGCCATACGCGATGAACGCCGCGGTCGTCACGGTATTCACGCATCTGATCGTCGACCCGGTCAGCGGTGCGGCGCAGCGCCAGCTCACGCAGGGCGATCAGGTTACCTTTACGGAAAAAGTGCTCGATGGCGCGCTCGGCCTGACCGGGAATATACACCTTGCCCTCTTTGAGGCGCTGGCGCAGCGAGTCGGGCGGCAGATCCACCAACACCACTTCGGTGGCATCATCAAACAGGCGGTCGGGGACGGTCTCACGAATAAGGATGCCAGTGACGCCGCTGACCACGTCGTTCAGACTTTCCAGATGCTGGACGTTGACAGTAGTGAACACGTCAATGCCCGCGTCGAGTAACTCTTCAATATCTTGCCAGCGTTTCGGATGGCGTGAACCTGCGGCGTTACTGTGCGCCAGTTCGTCCATCAAAATCAGTGCCGGATGGCGGGCAAGGGCGGCATCAAGATCGAACTCCTGCACCTGACGCCCACGGTGTTGGATACGTTTTGGCGGCAACAGGCTCAGGCCAGGCAGCATGGCCTCAGTCTCAGCCCGTCCATGGGTTTCCACTACGCCAATTAGCACATCCAACCCGGTCGCACGCAGCCGCTGTGCTTCCTGCAACATCGCGTAAGTTTTCCCGACGCCCGCGCAGGCACCAAAAAAGACCTTTAATTGTCCGCGCGGTTTCTCATTGGCAAGTGCCAGAAGAGTGTCCGGGTCGGGGCGCTCTGATTCTTCAACCATGTTAATCCCTGTCTAATTGAAAGCCGAACGGGCGCAGCATGTTGCACCTTCCGGTTATTCACCTGAAGGGTGCAGCATGTTGCGCCCTGATACAGCATACCTCTCATACTTCAAGTCGCAGCTTTGTTGGCTGCCCTCATTCACCCCGGTCACAGGGTTTATCCATGCCCCCGGGGACGCGTTCAGTTGCCGCCGCGCTGCACCTCGAATTATTTTGGGTATAAGTTCGATGGATTACTGAGCTTTTACCTGATCCAACGCATGATTCAATTGAACCACGTTCACTACGGTCGGGCCGAGGAAATTCACCAGCGGCGAGACGGTATTATCATCAATCAATTTAGTGACCTGCGCCACCGTTAAACCACGGGCGTTGGCCACTCGCGGGGCCTGCCACTGCGCGGTTTCCACTGAAATCTGCGGGTCCAGGCCGCTTCCTGATGCGGTAACCAGATCAACCGGTACTTGTGGTGAGCTTTGTGGATTCGCCAGACGCAGTGCCGCCACGCGATCCGCCACGGCTTTGTCCAGCGCCGGATTGCTGACCGCCAGATTGCTGCCGCCGGATGCCATCGGGTTATAGGGCGAGTCGGATGTTGCCGACGGGCGTCCCCAGAAATAGTTGCTGCGGGTAAAGTTCTGGCCAATCAGCTCGGACCCGATCAATTTACCGCCATCCTGAATCAGTGAACCCTGCGCCTGTTGGCGGAATAGGGTGGTGGAGATGCCGGTGGTGATCAGCGGATAAACCACCCCGGTCGCCAGCGTCAGCAATACCGTCATGACGATAGCAGGACGGATATAACTTTGACGGGTACTTTTCATTGTCGTAACAGACATGTTCATTGTCCTCAAAGAAAGCTTAGCTCAGGTGTAAAACGGTCAGGATCATGTCAATCAGCTTGATACCGATAAACGGTACCACCAGACCCCCCACGCCATAAATCCACAGGTTGCGGCGCAACAGCGACGCGGCACTCATGGCTTTATAGCTGACACCGCGCAGCGCCAGTGGGATCAGGAACACAATCACCAGGGCGTTGAAAATAACCGCTGACATAATGGCCGAAGCCGGTGATGTCAGATGCATAACGTTCAGCGCATTGAGCTGCGGATAGGTTGCCGCGAAGGCTGCCGGAATGATGGCGAAATACTTGGCCACGTCATTGGCGATACTGAATGTGGTCAGTGAGCCTCGCGTCATCAGCATCTGTTTACCGATATGCACCACTTCGATAAGTTTGGTCGGGTTCGAGTCCAGGTCGACCATGTTCCCGGCTTCTTTTGCCGCCTGCGTACCGGAGTTCATTGCCACCGCTACGTCAGCCTGAGCCAGAGCCGGGGCATCGTTAGTACCGTCACCGGTCATTGCCACTAAACGGCCTTCCGACTGGTACTGACGAATCAGCGCCAGCTTGGCTTCCGGAGTGGCTTCAGACAGGAAATCATCCACACCCGCTTCGGCAGCAATCGCTGCCGCCGTTAGACGGTTGTCACCGGTGATCATCACCGTTTTTATGCCCATCTTGCGAAGTTCGGCAAAACGTTCTTTGATCCCACCTTTAACGATGTCTTTCAGTTCGACCACACCGAGCACGCGGGCGTCTTCAGCCACGACCAGCGGCGTACCGCCTTTGCGGGCCACAGTTTCCACCAGGCCTTCTATCGCCAGAGGGAAGCTGCCACCGTTGGTCTCAACATGACGGCGAATGGCATCAACAGACCCTTTGCGGATACTGCGATCCCCGATGTTAACGCCGCTCATTCGGGTTTGCGCCGAGAACGGGACAAAGGTGGCATTCAGCGAGTGGATATCGCGTTCACGCAGGTTAAAGCGCTGTTTCGCCAGAATCACGATACTGCGGCCTTCCGGTGTTTCATCGGCCAGTGAGGATAACTGCGCGACATCGGCCAGTTCCTGTTCCGTCACTCCAGGTGCGGGCAGGAACTGCGATGCCTGGCGGTTACCCAGCGTAATGGTCCCGGTTTTATCCAGCAGTAACACATCCACATCGCCGGCCGCTTCAACCGCACGGCCGCTGGTGGCTATCACGTTAGCTTCCAGCATACGGCTCATTCCGGCCACACCGATGGCAGACAACAGACCGCCGATGGTGGTTGGGATAAGGCAAACCAGCAGCGCCACCAAGACGGTGACGGTGACCGGTACGCCGACATGGCTGGCATCTACGCTAAACAGCGAGAACGGATAGAGCGTGGCCGTAGCCAGGACGAATACCAGCGTCAGGGCCACCAGCAGGATGGTCAGCGCCACTTCGTTAGGCGTTTTACGGCGTTTTGCACCCTCGACCATGGCGATCATCCGGTCAAGGAAAGTGTCGCCTGGGTTGGCGGAGCACTGCACAACCAGCCAGTCAGACAGCACGCGGGTACCGCCGGTGACGGAGGAGAAGTCACCGCCGGACTCACGGATCACCGGTGCAGATTCCCCGGTAATGGCGCTCTCATCCACCGATGCACCACCGATCAGCACTTCGCCGTCGCAGGGCACGGTATCACCGGCTTCAATCAGTACCATGTCACCTTTACGCAGGGTATCGGCGGCCACTTTGATCACCGGTGACTCAGGGCGGGGCTCATAGATTTTCTTCGCCCAACTGGTCTTCTGTACGCCTTTCAGGCTTTGAGCCTGAGCCTTACTGCGGCCTTCGGCCAGCGCTTCGGCAAAGTTGGCAAACAGCACGGTAAACCACAGCCACAGAGATACGCTGCCGGTAAACGCGGCGCTACCATCGGTTTGCTTGAAAAGAATAGCCAGCCAGATAATCGTGGTCAGAATACTGCCCAGATAGACCACGAACATCACCGGATTTCGCCACTGGACGCGCGGATCCAGTTTCTTCACCGCGTCGAGCAGGGCGGTGCGGATCAGGCGCGAATCAAACAGCGCACGTTGCTTACGAGTCATTTTCTTAATCTCACTGTTCATGAATTCAACGGGGTCGCTGCATTACTGCGCGGACCATACCTGCAAATGTTCCGCTACCGGGCCGAGAGCCAGCGCCGGAATAAAGGTCAGCGCGCCGACCAGCAGTACCGTACCGACCAGCAGGCCGATAAACAGCGGACCAGAGGTAGGCAGTGTTCCGTTACCGGCTTTCTGACGTTTCTTCGCGACCAGTGAACCGGCAATTGCCAGCACCGGTAAAATCACCCCGAAGCGACCAAAGAACATGCAGACGGCCAGAAGGACGTTGTAGAACGGTGTGTTAACGCTCAGACCACCGAAGGCGCTGCCGTTGTTGTTGGCGGCAGAAGAGACGGCATACAGCACTTCGCTGAAACCATGTGCGCCCGGGTTGAGAATGCCTGCCTTGCCAGCATCGGTCACCAGGGCCAGTGCGGTACCGAGCAATACCAGCGTGGGTGTCACGAGGATGGCCAGTGCCGTCATCTTCATGTCATAAACATCGATTTTCTTGCCGAGATACTCCGGTGTGCGCCCAATCATCAGACCGGCGATAAACACCGTCAGCAGCACAAACAGCAGCATGCCGTACAGGCCAGAACCCACACCACCAAATACCACTTCACCGATTTGCATCAGCCACATTGGCACCATGCCGCCGAGTGCGGTAAAGGAGTCATGCATGGCGTTAACCGCACCACAAGAGGCTGCCGTTGTGACCGCTGCAAACAGGCTGGAGGCCAGAATGCCGAAGCGACTCTCCTTACCTTCCATATTGATGTTGCTGGTGGCCCCAAGCTGCGTGAGGTGCGGGTTACCCTGCAATTCTGCGTACATGATAACGACCACTGAGACGACGAAAATCACCGACATCGCCCACACCAGCGCATGGCCCTGACGGTTGTCACCGACCACACGGCCGAAAGCGAAGCACAGCGCACAAGGGATGAGGAAGATCGCCAGCATCTGCACCATGTTGGTCAGCGCGGTTGGGTTCTCAAATGGATGAGCCGAGTTAGCGCCGAAGAAGCCGCCGCCGTTCGTCCCAAGCATTTTGATCGCTTCCTGCGAGGCCACGGGCCCCATTGGCAGCGTCTGCTGTAAACCTTCCAGCGTAGTGACGTGCTGATAGGCTTCGAAGTTTTGCAACACGCCCTGACTGACGAAGAACAGCGCGATCAGCAGCGATATCGGGATCAGCAGATAAACGGTGATACGCCACAGGTCTGTCCAGGCGTTACCAATGGTTTGGGCTGAAGGACGGGCAAATGCACGAATCAGCGCAAAGGCCACCGCAATCCCGGTCGCGGCGGACAGGAAGTTTTGTACGGTCAGGCCGATCATCTGGCTCAGGTAGCTCAGCGTGGTTTCGCCGCTATAGGCTTGCCAGTTGGTATTACTGACGAAACTGATGGCGGTGTTAAAGGCCAGGTCCCATGACAAGCCGCCAAAGTTCTGCGGGTTGAGAGGTAGTGAGCCTTGCGCCATGAGCAGCGCCATTAAAACGACAATCCCCAAAATGTTGAAAACCATGATGGCCAGAGCGTATTGCCACCAGTTCATCTCGGTTTCGGCGCTGCCCGCCGTACGTAATATCCCGCGTTCAAACCCTTGTAAAAAAGCGACGGGCTGACCTTCAATCAACTGAGCAATAAAATTGCCCAGGGGTTTTGAAAGCAGCAATAGCACCAGCATAAAGCTGGCGATGAGTAAGAATGCCGAAGCTGCCATTTAAAATTCCTCCGCATTAAGCAGGGCATAAACCAGATAGCCGAGCAGCAAAAGAACCAGCAGTGCGCCGCAGATTACGCCAACAGTCACAGTCCACCTCCACAGGTGTGTTTTTTATATTGCAGCGAGGATATGAAAACGCGGGAAAAGATCCTGAA
The DNA here is from genome assembly GCA_946478305.1 of uncultured Enterobacterales bacterium. Taxonomy (GTDB): domain Bacteria; phylum Pseudomonadota; class Gammaproteobacteria; order Enterobacterales; family Enterobacteriaceae; genus Ewingella. The sequence continues at coordinate 41,639 of CAMLBO010000027.1, read as the reverse complement.
AAGATACGGTCCGCCAGTGTAAAGAAAGTATAAAAATCCCGGCGCCTTTCGTGTTGTCTCGGCGTTGGATGCGCTATCTCGTCTGGATCACTGACTGATATCGGCTCATCGGACTCGATAATTGGCCGCTTTGATACAACGCGAAGGGCTTGGGATTTGGGGTTTAAGAGGATGTAATAATTTTGTTTATTTTTGTTTTCATTGATGAAACATAAAATTGGATTTATTTAACTTTTCGGTAACTAAATTACAGTGATAGCCAAAAAATGGCGTTTTTTTATGCGTTAAGTGGTCAGATGAGTAGTAAACTTTCATCTATTGCGGTAAAATTTTGCTCAATTTACAGGTTCCGTGAATTTTCATATTCACTTTAAACTTCCCAAAAGGAGCAACGCTATGTCTGATTACACGCCGTATTCGCTGACACGCATTATTACCCGCCGCGCTCTGGTGCTGGCTGCAGGTTTGCTGGCATTACCGGTAATGCTTTTCCGCCAGGACCGCGCCCGTTTTTACAGCTATTTACACCGTATCTGGCTGAAAACCAGCGACAAGCCGGTGTGGCTGGCGCATGCAGAGGTCGCCGCGCAGGACTTCTACTAAATCCACGTCGTCCTAGACGCTACAGCGGCGTTAGCTGCGCGCACTCACCCGAATCACTGACTTGAGTCAGCTCATCGGGGTTCATGCACTTGCTGCCTTGCTGTAACGCCAATGACTTAGTGGATTGCGTCGTTTAATTTTTACTATCCTTACTTACACCCCGGTTAACCGACCGGGGTTTTTTATTGTCTGAATTCTAAACCTGTACAACATTATTTTGTTGTATAACTTATAATGAGTCATAACGAAGGCTGATGAGTGTCTCTTCAGCCCTTTTTCAGATAAACCTCGGGGGAGTCGTCAATGAGTGAATCTATTCCGGTTGGGATCAGCGCCTGCCTGCTGGGGGAAAAAGTCCGTTTTGACGGCGGCCATAAGCGGCTGGCGTTTGCCGTCGAACAACTGGCACCTTATGTGCGTTTTGAAGCGATTTGTCCGGAGATGGCAATCGGTCTGCCGACGCCGCGCCCAGCCTTACGACTGGTCCGTCAGGGAGAGGGCGTCGCGATGCGGTTCAGTAATGATGAAAGCATCGATGTGACGGAGCTTATGCAAACCTACGCCGAAAAGCGGATTACGCCGCTCGACCATTTATGTGGCTACATTCTTTGCGCCAAATCACCCAGCTGCGGCATGGAGCGAGTGAGGGTCTACAGCGCCAATGGCAAAGATGGACAGAAATGCGGCGTCGGCATTTATGCCGCCGAATTAATGAAACGCTTTCCGTGGTTGCCAGTGGAGGAGGATGGGCGTCTGAACGATCCGGTGCTGCGTGAGAACTTTGTTGAGCGGGTATTTGCGCTGTATGAACTAAACCAGCTGCGGGCCAGTGGCCTGACGCGTGGAAAGCTGATGGATTTTCATAGCCGTTACAAACTCTCCTTGCTGTCGCACTCCCAGCCGCAGTACCGCGAGTTAGGGCGCTTTGTGGCCAGCATGGCGGAATGGTCTTCGCTGGAGGACTTTTTCATCGAATATCGCCAGCGGCTGATGACGTTGTTGCAGCAAAAAGCCACGCGACGCAATCACACCAATGTTCTGATGCATGTACAGGGCTACTTCCGCCGCCAGCTGAATGCGCACCAGCGCCAGGAGCTGACTCAGCTTATCGACCGCTACCGTCAGGGAGTGCAGCCTCTGCTGGCCCCTATCACGTTGCTTAAACATTACATGTCGGAATACCCCGATGCCTATCTTGCCGGGCAGCGCTATTTCGAGCCGTATCCTGAAGCCCTGCGCTTGCGCTACGGGCACTAAGGACGACCGGCATCTGAGGATTTGAATAAAGGAGAGTTATGACCACGCATTTAGTCTGGTTTCGCAACGACCTGCGCATTACGGATAACCTTGCACTGTACGCTGCTTGTGAAGATCCGCATGCGAGGGTGATGGCGGTGTTTGTCGCCACGCCGAAACAGTGGGAAAGCCACGTCATGGCGCCTCGTCAGGCGGCGTTTATTTATCAGCATTTGCAGGCGTTACAGGTTTCACTGGCCGAACGTGGCATTGAACTGTTTTATCATCAGTGTGATGACTTCGCGGCGGGTAATCTTTGGCTGAAGGATTTCTGCCAGCGGCAGAACGTCGATGCGCTATTCTACAACAAACAGTATGAAATCAATGAACGGGAGCGGGATGCTGCGCTGGAAAGCGCATTGCAGGGCAGCGTCATGACTCGCAGTTTTGACGACAGCCTGCTCCTGCCACCCGGTTCGGTCACCACCGGTGAAGGGATGATGTACAAGGTCTACACGCCGTTTCGCCGCGCGTTTCTTGAGCGGCTGACCGAATCGGACAGCCGCTCACTGCCCGCCCCGAAACGCCGCGATATTGACGGCGACCTCGCCCTGCATCCGCTGACCCCCTTCGATATGGCGCAGCAGGAGATCGGCGAAGATTTTCCGGTCGGTGAGGAGGCGGCACGTGAGCGTCTGCGCACCTTCTGCCGGGAAACCGTGCCGGATTACCTCGAACAGCGCGATCTGCCCGCCGTTGACGGTACCAGTTCACTGTCGCCTTATCTGGCTATCGGCGTACTGTCGCCGCGCCAGTGTTTCAACCGGTTGCGTACTGAATGCCCGGACGTACTGGAACGTCGCGACGGCGGCGCGTTCGGCTGGCTTAATGAGCTGGTTTGGCGTGAGTTTTACCGCCATTTGCTGGTGGCCTGGCCGAAACTTTGCAAACACCGCCCCTTTATTACCTGGACAGACCATGTGCGCTGGCGACATGCGCCACACGATTTACAGGCCTGGAAAGAGGGTAAAACTGGTTATCCGATAGTTGATGCTGCCATGCGTCAGCTCAATACTACCGGCTGGATGCACAACCGGCTGCGGATGATCGTTGCCAGTTTTTTGGTTAAAGATCTGCTCATCGACTGGCGTGAAGGTGAACGTTACTTCATGTCGCAACTGCTTGATGGCGATCTGGCGGCCAACAACGGCGGCTGGCAGTGGGGGGCGTCGACCGGTACGGATGCGGCACCCTATTTTCGCATCTTCAATCCCACTACGCAGGGTGAACGCTTCGATAAGGCAGGGCGTTTTATTAAAGCCTGGGTGCCTGAGTTGACCGATGTCCCAGAAAAACATATTCATCAACCGCATCAGTGGGCTGAGAAACTTCATCGCGTGTTAGACTACCCGGCGCCGGTTATCGATCACTCCCTCGCCCGCAAAGAGACGCTGGCGGCGTTCGAATCGGCAAAACGAGGGAGTCAGCCAATGGGCTGACCACCAACAGAAATCTTCACCACACACGGAGCGATGTGATGAGAAACAAAATGTTGGCGCTGATCCTGGCGTGTTCGGCCAGTCAAGCCATAGCCGGTTTTGACGTGGTGGCGCTTGGCGTACGCGGCGGCGTGGAAGAGGGAAACCTCACCTCGTATTTGATCCGCAGTGACGATCAAAAATTATATCTTGGGCTGGATGCCGGCTCGGTTCTGCCGGGCATCAGCAAGGCACTGGGAAAAGGTGCATTTCCGCAGGTGACCGCTGAAAACGCCGCGCCCTATACGCCACAGGGCGCGGTATTTCGCAACCTGATCGGCGGCTATTTCATCAGTCACGGCCATTTGGATCACCTGGCCGGGCTTATTATCAGTTCACCTGAAGACAGCCATAAACCGATTTATGGCACCGCCGATACCATCGGTACCCTGCGTCAGCACTATTTCAATGGCAAAGTGTGGCCCAATTTCACCGATGCAGGCAGCGGTTTACGGATTGGTACTTACCGGCTGAATGCTCCCCGCCCTGCACAGCGTTTTTCTATAGGCCTGACCGGCCTCGATGGGGTGATTTATCCGCTCAGCCACGGCGGTACACCCTCAAGCATGATTTTAGTCAGCCGCAATAACGAGTCATTCGCCTTCTTCGGCGACACGGGACCCGATCAGGTTGAGAAATCCAAAAATCTGGAGACAGTCTGGCGAGTGCTGGGTGATGAAGCGAAAGCTAAACGCCTGAAAGGGATCATCATCGAAACCTCTTACCCTGATGGTGTTCCGGACAGCAAACTGTTCGGCCATCTCACCCCTGAATGGTTACTCAAAGAGCTGAAAGTGTTTGAAACCGCCAGCGGCGGCGCGGGTTCACTCAAGGGCGTGACGGTGATCATCAGCCACGTTAAACCGAGCCTGAAAGCGGGGGCGGATCCTGAGGCAGAGATCATGCAGCAGTTGGAAAAGGGCAATGATTTGGGCGTGAAGTTTGTCAGGATGCAGCAGGGTGATGCACTGTCGCTCTAGTTTTACGGCGGCAGGGAAAAGGGGGAAACGTGTGTTTCCCCACAAAGAACATTAATCTACCAGCGGGCTCAGTGCCTGTAACAGCGGGTCAAGTTGCGCATTCACCCGCTGATACACCTGCTGATTGAGCGCGCAATATAGAGCGTGGTTCTGCGTATTGGGTGTGAAGTGTTCACCCATGCGAACCATTTTCTGCGTAGCCTGCTCATAACTGCTAAATACCCCAACCGCTATGCCAGCATTCACCGCACAGCCTACGGCCGCTGAACCTTTCATCGCATTTCGTCGGGTAGGAACCCCAAAGATGTCGGCAAAGATCTGCATGAACAGGTCACTGTTGGCGCCCCCGCCAGAAATAATCAGGTTTTTGAAGGGGACGCCTAATTCCTCCGCCATCTTGTCCATGTGATTTTTCATGGTGAGAGCGATCCCTTCGAGCATCGAGCGGTACATGTGCGCCCGCGTATGGCGGCCATCAAACCCAATCATCGCCCCTTTACGAAATTCTGCCTCAGAGGGCGGTGCCCAGTCATGTACGGTAAGTAAACCCTCACATCCGGCGGGGACGCGGCTGGCCTCTTGGTTAAGCAGGTCCTCGATACTCAGATCATTTTGCTGCGCATCGGCCTGGGCTGCGGCACCGAACTGGTCACGGAACCAACTGATGGTCCACATGCCGCGCCGCACGCCCATGCATTCGTACAGATAGCGGCCCGGTACCGAAGCCTGAAACGGCCAGAAATGCTGCGCATCTTTAACATTTGCCTGACCATGTACCATGGCGCCGATATAGGTTCCGAGCGAAATCAGCGCCACACCGGGTTCGAGCGTGCCCGCGCCCAGCGCTTCGACCGCCTTGTCATGCGCGGTGGCAATAACCGGGATCCCGGCCGGCAGGCCCAGATGCTGTGCCGCTTTGTCACTGAGGTGTCCCAGAATTTCTCCCGGTTTTACCACGTCGAATACCGCATCGCGCGTCAGGTTGCAGCTCTTCCATTGGGCTGGATCAAGGCTCCAGTCAAGAGTGTCGTTGTCCATCGGCCACCAGCCAATATAGTTGGCGCAGGTGTCGCGAAATTCCCCGGTCAGCCGGTGGGTAATATATCCGGATGTCGTAGTGACATATTTCACTCCCTGATAAGCATCGAGGTATTCATAGGGTTTGTTCAGGCGCTTATCCATCCAGTTAATCACAGGATAGGCTAGCTCACCGTTTTGTTTGAGAAGCACGCGGCAGCAGCGGATCACACATACGCCCATCGCTAGAATATTCTGTGGATCGCCGCCTAGCTTGTGGAAGTTCGCCATCACTTTGTGAAACGCGATGCTGAGTGAATCCCACAGATCATCATCCGGGTGCTCCGCCAGCAGCGGCGCGGGAATATCCAGCTTTCGCAGCGCCTGTTTTCCTTCACACACCACGTTGCCCTCGGTATCAAAAATCACCACTTTGGCGCTCTGTGTACCGATATCCACGCCCATTAAATATTTTTTGTTTATAGAAACGTTATCCATGTTTAAGGCTCCTTTAGATGAATTCCTGTTGCGCCACCTCGGCAGTTCCGGCGGGAGCGGCGCTGCGGCGGATATTTTTGATCAGTAATGCGGTAAAAATGAGTACGATAGCGGTGGCGGCTATTCCCATCAGCCACATATTTCGATAAGCGTCGGCGGCAGGCAGGGTGTCTTGCCAATGTCCGACCAGCGGGTAGACGAAGACATCAGGTAAGAACCCAATCACTGAACAAATCCCTACGGTGGTGCCCATAATGTATTTCGGCGTACGGGCTTCGCCGACGCAGGCGAAATAGAGGCCACGTGAGGCATAACAGGTAAATGCCAGCAGTAAAATCAGGCCGATACCCACGGCGACGGATTGCGGATGCTGATTCGTGATCAACAAAATAGCGAGCGTCGCCACGCTGACTAAGGCCAGTAACTGGATAGCACGCGTCGGGGATTTCAGACGGCTGTAGGTAGTGATAATGCCACCCAGTGGCCCGCATAACGCACGGAAAATCTTGTTGATCACAATGCCCATGTAACTGGCGGCCACCAGGGTCATGCCATACATTTCGGTGAGATAATTAGTGGAGTAACTGAGAATGGCGTAGAGGGTATACACACCAAAAATGATCATGCTGCAATACCAGGTGGTACTGATTTTTAGCACCGACGTGATGTCTTTCAGGCTGAAATTTTCCTTTGCCTGCTCATCGTTGACCTGCGTATAACCGTCGCTGACAAAAAACCAGCACAGAAGACCCAGCAAAATATAGACGGCACTGTAGATCAGGATCACGGCTTTCAGGCTTGACGGGTTGTCTGGTGCGAACAGCGAAAAGACCCACATGCTGAACACCGCCAGTGCCATGACACCGACGCCGCGCAGCCCCTCCATCCAGCCCATGATTTTGCCCTGTTCATCATGACTGCCAAGCAGTGATGCGGCTTTGATCGACACCGACCACAACAGCAAAATAGTGGTAACGGCGAAGGCGACCTGAATCAGGATCATTATCCAGAATGGCGGATAGACTGCCATCAATAGCCCCAGCAGGCCGGTGGCTATCATCGAAAAAGTCATCATTTTTTTGTGTGAAAATTTATCGGCAATAATCCCGCTGGGTGCGTACAGAATAATGGCGGTGATCCCGAACGTGCTCATAATCAGGCCAATTTCGGTATTACTAAAACCCATGAATTTCGCCATGGGAATTTGATAAATATAGCGCAGGTAAGCTAAATCGAAACTGACACCGCCGCTGATGCTTATTATTGCCAGTGTCAGCCAGCGGCGAAAATTGGATTTTTCCATCATGTAGCCCCGGTGTTTTTAGATTTATTCAGGCGAAAAAAAAGAGAAAAGCATTCTTCCCGAAAGAATGGGAAGTTACTTTTCTCTTCGTCTCTGGTAACCGTGAATAGTAGTAACACGCTATTCTTTCACATTACCGTGAGAATAATCACAGTTCAGCGAAACATTCCTTATGTGAATTCAGTCACAGAATAACGCCGGTTCTTCATGGTACTTCTTTTAGTGAGTTACTAGAGACGATGAGAAAAGTAGCTTCCCTTCGGGGGAGATTACTTTTCTCTTTTTTTTTGGTTTTTTTTCAGGCAAGGAGCTTCACCATGTCATTAAACGCGCTTAATGAGTTCTCGCTGGATTTCTTTTCTCTCAAAGGGAAAACGGCCATTGTCACCGGTGGCAACAGCGGTTTAGGCCAGGCATTTGCGGTTGCGCTGGCAAAAGCAGGCGCCAATCTGTTCATTCCAAGTTTCATTATGGACAAAGGCGAAACGCGCGAACTGATTGAAATGCAGGGCGTTCGCGTTGAATTTATGCAGGTGGATATCACCGAAAAAGGTGCACCAGCCAGAGTGATTACCCAGTGTCTGGAGACCTTTGGCTCTCTGGATATTCTGGTGAATAACGCCGGGATTTGTAAGCTCAATAAAGTGCTGGATTTTGGCCGTGCGGACTGGGATCCGATGATCGATATTAACCTCACGGCGGCTTTCGAATTAAGCCATGAAGCGGCAAAAATAATGATCCCCAATAAGCAGGGGAAAATTATTAATATCTGCTCGCTGTTCTCTTATCTTGGCGGCCAATGGTCACCGGCTTATTCAGCCACAAAACATGCACTGGCAGGGTTCACCAAGGCGTATTGTGACGAACTTGGCCAATATAATATTCAGGTGAACGGTATTGCTCCCGGATATTACGCCACCGACATCACCGTGGAAACGCGCAAAAACCCGATCACCAACCAGCGAGTATTAGACCATATTCCTGCCAACCGCTGGGGCGAAACCCAAGACTTAATGGGGGCGATGGTATTTCTAGCCAGCCGTGCTTCCAATTATGTTAACGGTCATCTTCTGGTCGTTGATGGCGGCTATTTAGTTCGCTAACCCTTCTCACTATTCATGCTATTAGACGCAAAGGATTATTTATGTCGTTATCACGCGAAGCTATTGTTGAACACTTGAAAGAACTTGTCGGGCCTGCGCAGGTTATTACCGATGAGGCCGTATTAAAGAAAAACAGTATTGACCGTTTTCGTAAGTATGCGGATATCCACAATGTCTTCACCCTGCCGTTACCAGCCGCAGTCGTCAAATTGCAAAACGTACAGCAGGTTTCGCAGGTGTTGGCCTTTCTGAATCAACATCAGATTAACTGTGTCCCTCGTACTGGTGCCTCGGCGACGGAAGGCGGGTTGGAAACGGCGGTGAAAAATTCGGTGGTGCTCGACGGGTCCGGGCTGAACCACATTGTGAAGATCGATATTCGCAATATGCAGGCCACGGCTCAGTGCGGTGTCCCGCTGGAAGTACTGGAAAATCAGCTGCGCGCGCAAGGTTACACCACCGGGCATTCGCCGCAGTCCAAGCCGTTGGCACAAATGGGCGGTTTGGTCGCTACCCGTAGCATCGGCCAGTTTTCGACTTTGTATGGTGCTATTGAAGATATGGTGGTCGGGCTGGAAGCCGTGTTCCCTGATGGCACGATAACTCGCATCAAAAATGTCCCGCGCCGTGCCGCCGGGCCTGACATCCGCCACGTGATCATCGGTAACGAAGGTGCACTGTGTTACATCACCGAAGTGACGGTGAAAATCTTTAAATACATGCCGCAAAATAATCTGTTCTACGGCTATACCCTCGACAACATGCAGACCGGTTTCGACATTCTGCGAGAAGTCATGGTGGACGGATACCGCCCGTCGATTGCCCGCCTTTATGATGCCGAAGACGGCAGCCAGCACTTTACTCACTTTGCCGACGGCAAATGCGTGCTGATCTTCATGGCCGAAGGAACGCCGGGAATTGCCCGTGCTACCGGTGACGGCATGGAGGCGATTGTTGCCTGCCACCCTGAGTGCAAAAAAGTCGACAGTCAGCTTATTGAGCGCTGGTTCAATCACCTTAATTGGGGGCCGGAAAAAGTCGCCGCCGAACGCGAGCAAATTCTCAAAACCAACAATATGGGTTTTACCACCGAAGTGTCAGGCGACTGGTCGAGTATCAATACTATTTATGAAAATGTCCTTCGCCGCATCCGTCAGGAATTCCCGCACGCCGACGACATCACTATGCTGGGCGGTCATTCATCCCACAGCTACATCAACGGCACCAACATGTATTTCGTCTATGACTACAACGTCGTTGGGTGTAAGCCGGAAGAGGAGATCGACAAATATCACAACCCACTGAACAAAATTATCGTCGAGGAGACGATTAAGCAGGGTGGGTCGATGGTGCACCATCACGGCATTGGCAAACACCGCGCCCACTGGACTCAGGATGAGCACGGCAGCGCCTATTACATTCTGAAAGCGCTGAAAGCGGTGTATGACCCGCAGGGCATCATGAATACCGGTACTATTTTTCCGCTTGAGAAGTAATGGGTAAAATATGGGGCGCGGCCTGAGGTTGCGCCTCCTCACTGATTTACAGTGGAGTTCATTATGGCGGTCTCGCGGCAAGCTCAGGTCAGCATGGATGACATCCCTCTCAACGCTTTCCACATAAAAATGGCCGGGCTGACTTTCGGGGCGCATCTGACAGACGGTTATGTCCTTGGCATGATCGGATTTGCGCTGGTTCAACTTACGCCGCAAATGGGGCTGACGCCGTTCTGGCAAGGGATGATTGGCAGTTCGGCACTGATTGGCCTGTTTATCGGAAGTCTGTTGTTGGGGTGGCTGTCGGACCATATCGGGCGGCAGAAGATTTTCAGTTGCAGCTTCATCATTATTACGCTGGCTTCGCTCGGTCAGTTTTTCGCCCAGACGCCGGAACAGCTATTTTGGTTGCGGGTGTTGGTGGGAATCGGTCTCGGAGGAGATTATTCAGTCGGTCACACTATGCTGGCAGAGTTCTCGCCACGTAAACATCGCGGCGTATTGCTTGGCTCTTTTAGTGTTATCTGGACGTTAGGTTATGTGAGTGCCACTTTTGTCGGCCATAGGATGGCGGATTTTGGACCAGACGCCTGGCGTTGGTTGCTGGCATCCTCCGCGTTGCCTGCTGTGATGATTATGTTACTTCGTATTGGCACACCGGAGTCGCCGCGCTGGCTGATGCAAAAGGGCCATATTTCTGCCGCACATCAGGTGGTTCAGCGCTGTTTCGGTCCGCATGTGACACTCAATGATGAGATAGCCGTTGCGACGTCGCATCACCTCAAAACGCTGTTTTCCCCGCAATACTGGCGCCGTACCGCCTTCAATAGCCTGTTTTTTGTCTGCCTGGTGGTGCCGTATTTCGCTATTTATACTTTTCTGCCCTCGATTCTGGCGATAGTCGGGCTCAATCCCGGAATGCCAGCGGATCTGTTGCTCAATGCCTTGCTGGTGGTCGGGTCCGTAGTGGGTATTGGTATGACCGTTTATTGCTCGCGGCGCGGTTTTTTGATCGGTGCTTTTGTGCTGTTGACCCTGTGCCTGCTGGCGATGAGTGTCATGCCTTCAGGCCACGCCAGCCTGGTCCTGCTGCTGTTTGCTGTATTCACCCTGACTATTTCTGCGGTGAGTAATCTGGTCGGGGTATTCCCGGCGGAAAGTTTTCCGACGGATATACGTTCACTCGGCGTCGGTTTTGCCACCTCAATGAGCCGCCTTGGTTCGGCAATTGGCACCGGCTTGTTACCGCTGTCGATTCTGTCATTAGGGGTACACCTCACCACGCTGATCCTCGCCGGCGTGTTATTACTCGGGGCTATCGTTTCGATTCTTTGGGCTCCGGAAACGAAAGGGTTAACTCTGGTTGGTGCATCATCACTGCGGCCTGAACTACGCCCGGTACCCATCGCCGAACGGCAGGGAGCTTGTCGATGAAGATTATGGTGTGCGTAAAAATTGAACCGGACCTGAGTATGCTGGCTGACAGTGACTGGCAGGCCGATGATCTGGGGAAAATTGATTGTCGTTATGCCCGTCGGCAACTGAATGTTTTTGACCAAAGCGCTGCCGAACTTGCGCTGACACTGGTAGAAAGTACTGGTGTGCATGCGCTGACGGCCGTGACGGTGGGAGATGACGACGTGGAGCCGGTACTGAAAACCCTGCTGGCCCTCAATTTCAGCAGGGCCGTGCGTATTGCGCCGCCCATTCAGGTAGATTTGCGCTTCAACGCGCAGTGCGTGGCACAACTGCTGGCGGCGTTTCATCAGTCGCAACCTATACAGACGGTGGTGATCCTGGGTTCGCAAAGCGGTGAGGGGCAAAATCGTCAGACAGGCCCGTTGTTGGCGGAAATGTTCGGTTGGCCCTGCGTAACACAAGTGACGGAGATCCGCTTAACGGGTGAAAACCTGCTGCAGGTGACCCGGCAAATGGCCGACGAGATTCAATATCTGACCCTGCGTCCACCGGTGGTACTGGTCACCGGACAGGGAGAGCAGGCCCGCCTGCTGCGCATTCCGACGCTGAAACAGAAACTGGCTGCCGCCCGCAAACCTCTGGATGTACTGATGGCCAATACGCTGTTGTCAGCGACAGAACTGCCCGTCAGCCCGTCGATACTTCACCTGCATCGCACATCGGTGCATCGTGAGGGGCGGATCATTACAGGGCAAAACCCGCAGGAAAAGGCCCGCATTCTCTATGAACAGTTTTTACGTCAGAGGTTGCAGCCATGAAAATCGCCCTGATCCTCGATGCCCGTCATACTGCATTTTTGTCACAGTCGCAGGAGATGAATCAATTTTTACAGGCCAGCATACTGACCGACAACGAGACTGAAATGTGGCTGTTTTACGGCGACACTAAGCCCCTTTTATTGCCTCATATGGCTTGCCCAATCTCGGTAGTGCGCTGGATACACCTGCCGCCGCTGGCCTTGGCAGAGCAGCAGTTGGCGTTACTGATTTCTGTTCAGCAAAGGTTTTTAGCTGACACCCTGGTTTTCAGCAGCGATGCCGGCGGGGCTGAGCTGGCCACGCGGTTGGCCTACCGGCTGCGCAGTGAATCTTGTGTGGGTGTCACTGCGTTGCTGGGTAGCTCCGGCCGCTGGCAGGTAAGCAAAGCGGTTTACGGGCAGCAGATGCGTCTGACGCTGGCGCTGAACGCTGCGTCCTGCTGCCTGTCGGTGGCGGCAGGCGCTGGGCAGGCAGCGACCAGCGGTGAATTTGAAGGTGTAGAGATTGATGAAAATAGACCGGCGTTGACTTTGCCGTGGCTGGTGGATTTTGAACAACAGACGCTGGCAGCAGACAATCATTTGCAACGTGCGGCTTGCGTGTTGGCACTGGGGCAGGGGATCGGCAGTGCTGCGCATGTGCATGAGTTACAGACGCTGGCCGGGCAGCTCGGGGTGGAAATTGGCGTCAGCCGTCCGGTTGCCATGAATGGCTGGAGCGAAATGTCGCAGATGTTGGGGATTTCAGGCCTGAACATTGCGCCACAGGTTTGCATCGCTGCCGGTATTTCCGGTGCGGCAGCGCTGATGTCCGGCATTCAGCACAGTCAGTTTATCGTGGCAATTAACCGCGATCCGCAGGCGGCTGTTTTCGCGCAGGCTGACGTAGGAATAGTTGATGATTTGCATGCGGTACTGGCCGAATTGCTGGACTGCGTCCGGGCCAGCCGCATACGCGAAGGGCGAAGTGTTTAAAACTTCAATTCCCAGACGCCGGTATTGGTCGTGGAGACCGCCACCGCCCCGGCGTTCAGCGCACCGGTTGCATCCTCTAAGTCACAGACCAGCCCACCCGCAATGATAGGGAGATTGATCTTTTCAGACACCCATCCCAGTACTTTGGGCATACAGCCTGGCAAAATTTCCACGCAGTCAGGATTAGACTGTGCGACCTGTTTATCAATATTATTAAACGAGATGGAATCGAGCAGAAACATACGATGAATGCCGAAAAAGCCCTGCGCCTTGGCGGCTTTGATCATTGATGCCTTCGTACTGATGATGCCATCGGCGGTGGTGACGATTTTAAGAAAATTAATCACAATTTCTTTATTAGAAGTCCCGTCCAGCAGGTCGACATGGATAAAAGCATATTTGTCCGCTTTCTTAATGCGCTGAACAATCGCGCCAATGTTGCAGATATTACCGTACAGCACAGAGATGATCTTGCAGTCGGATTGCAGGGCAATGTTCAGGCTTTCAGTATCTTTTACAGCGGCGATAACCGGGTGTTGATTAAGTAATTGCAAAATGGACACGGTCGTTAGCTCCGTTGCTAGTGTGTTTTACCGTCGTGCGGCATGTTATGGGATGAATTTTCCACCTAAAAAACATAGCAGCTTTAAGCCGTTACGACGTCGCGCCACCTCACACTCAACCGAAACGGAATATGACCCCATGACCGGCGCCGGGATAGCGCCAACTGGCCATGACCTCGAGGTCGCACAGAATCCGGCAGGTGCCGCATTCGAGGCAGCCATTGGGTTCGAATATGATCTCACTTGACGTAGTTTGTTGATATAAACCTGCCGGACAGGCGAAGAGGAGCTGCGTAAGTTGTGCCCGTTGCGGCGCACTTACCAGAACAATGGACGGCGGTTGCGATGGCGCGAGATAGCAGTTGTGGCTCAGTTTGTCGTTCAGATTGGAATCACTCACAGGCTGCGGGCTCCTTTCAGGCTGTCTTTCAGTAAACGCCACAACCCGGCTTTGCGTGCATGTCGCCATAACAGTTTGCGCAAAGGGGGCGACGTTGCGCCACTGACATCAAACAGGTCATGCAGCAGGTCAGCGGTCAGTAGTGGATAGGCGTTGAACAGATGAGGGGATGTCAGCAGCATTTCCGGTAGCCGACGGTACTGATCCATCAGCGGCCACAGGGAACTGCGTTGCAGATGTTGCGAATAAGCGGCCAGCGCGCCAGCGCTAAAACTGTGCGAGCGTGCATTAATCAGCGTAACTGCGGCAGACTGCGCGGAGATGACGGCGAGATCCATGCCCCGAACGGTATGACCGGTATGAAGGCATAGTCTGGCTGCATCGCCGACCAGCAGCCAGCCGTCTCCCGTCAGCGGAGGAAGATGATTAAGGCCACCCTCGGGGATCAAATGTGCGCTGTATTCCATCAGCTCAGCGCCTTTTAGCAGGGGCCTCAGTAATGGATGGCTTTTAAATTCTTCCAGCATTTGCGGCAGGCTGCGCGGGCCACGCCCCAGTGCTGACAGGTTACAGACTACGCCAAGTGACAGGCTGTCGCGGTTAGTATAAAGAAAACCGCCACCGATTTTTCCGCCGGTAGGCTGCCCGGCAAACAGCCAGGCGCAGCCCTGATTACCTTCCAGCCCGAATCGCTCTTCGATCTTTTCGCGCGGTAGTGCCAGGATCTCTTTAACACCGGTACTCATGGTTTTCGGGGCGGGTTTAGGCGTTAACTGGTGTTGTTCAGCCAACAAGGTATTGGCCCCTTCGGCCAGAATTACGAGGCTGGCATACAGTTTGTCGTCACCAATATTGACCCCGACGACTCTCCCTTTTTCTATGATCAGGCTGTCGACTAAGACATCCGTCAGGCATTGTGCGCCAGCCGTTTCTGCCTGCGCCATGAGCCATGGATCAAAGCGGGCGCGCAGCACTGACCACGAACAGGCCGCCGTAGCAGGCTGGCGGTGATCCAGCGTAGTCATACTGCCATCCGTCAGCAGCGAGAGTCTTTCCTGAGTGATCAGCCTTTCAAGGGGAGCCGTTTGGGTAAAGCCGGGATGAATAAGTTCAAGACTGTGAGTATAAAGCCGACCCCCGGAACAGTTCTTGCTGCCTGCCTGAGGGCCTCTTTCCAGCAACAGCACGCTAAATCCTGCGCGGGCCAGCAGCAGGGCGCAGGTCGAACCGGCGATACCACCCCCAACGATGATGATGTCATTCCTGTCTTCTTCCATTGCAACCCTATCCTTTGATATGCGGAATAGTCAGATTAACAATCAGCCAGCGTGAGGTATTGATTCTGCACAGGGTTGGGGCATTGTCTGTTGTCGGTTATCATTGTTACCCTACGGCCAAATGACGAAGTGGAAAATGATGAATAACCTCCAGCTTGAAACCCTGATCAATCAGAAACTCGACGTAAATAGTTTCCAGGATTACGCCCCGAACGGCTTACAGGTGGAGGGCCGCGCTGAGGTTCGACGGATTGTCACCGGTGTCACGGCTTCCCAGGCGCTGCTCGACGCGGCTGTTGAGCACAAGGCCGACGCCATCGTGGTACACCACGGTTATTTCTGGAAAAACGAACCGGCCGTGGTGCGAGGCATGAAGCGTAACCGCCTGAAAACGCTGTTGCTCAATGACATCAATCTTTACGGTTACCATTTGCCGCTCGACGCCCATCCGCAACTGGGGAATAACGCGCAACTGGCAAAAATGTTTGGTATTACCGTGCAGGGTGAAGTGATGCCGCTGGTGCCTTACGGTGAGCTTGAGTCGCCACTCAGCGGTGAGGCTCTGCGCCAACGCATTGAAGTGCTGCTTGACCGTAACGTACTGCATAGCGCGCAGGGCGGGCCGGATGAGATCCGCCGCGTAGCGTGGTGTTCCGGCGGTGGTCAGGGCTTTATTCAGCAGGCGGCCGAGTTTGGCGTCGATGCATTTATCAGCGGTGAAGTGTCAGAGCAGACCATTCACATCGCCCGCGAAATGGGACTGCATTTTTATGCCGCCGGACACCATGCAACGGAGCGTTATGGTGTGAAAGCGCTGGGCGAGTGGCTGGCTGCTGAGAATGGGTTCGACGTCAAATTTATCGATATCGACAACCCCGCGTAAAAGGCTATTTTATTTGCCTTTCTGTTTCAGTTAGCGCGTCTTCCGACGCGCTCTCTTCAAGCAGCGTAAATGCGCGCTGCAGGCCAGTGTCGGCATCCGGATCGGCACCCTGTGGGGCAAACGGGCTCTCCTCTTCGCTTTCAATCTCTGCTGCATTGTCACTATCATTCGCGGCGGCATCTTCACTGGCCATTTCCGGTGCGGGCATGGTTTCCTGAATCAACTGCTCATCGAATGCCGGATTCAGCGCCGGTGACAGCGGTGAACTGCTCAGGCTGTCCGGCATGGCAATATGTGGCAGCGGCGCATCTACGGCCATGACCGTTTCTTCTTCTTTAGCTGAAGTTCGGCTCAGTGCCACTATCCCTGCGCCACAGAGCGCAAAAAATGCGTACAAGATGTTGCCACCCAGTGGTTCAATCAGTGCGCCTACTGCCAACGGGCCAATACAGGCTCCAACACCAAATGCCATCAGCAAGCAGGCGGAAAGCGACACGCGCCGCTCTGGTTCAATCATGTCATTAGCCAGAGCCACTACCAGCGGATAGAGCGTGAATTGCATCAGGCTGACCACAAACCCGATGCCCAGTAATACTGGAAAAGAGATATGCGTCAGGATTGCCAGCGGCAGGGCGACGACAGCCAGCAGTATGGCGTTGATGCGCATCAACATATTTCGGTTGTAGTGATCTGACAACCAGCTCAGGGGGAACTGCGCCAACAGTCCGGCGAAGATGGCCAGAGCCATGAACAGGCCGGTCTGTTGGGTAGTAAATTCCTGTTGGCTGGAGTAAATCGGTGCAAGACCATAGAACGAGCCGACAACCATGCCAATCAGCAGGGTGATAGCCAACACTTTTGGGATGGCGCTGATGAAGAATTTTAGCTCCATTGGCGCAGGGGACATATGTCCGACATTAGTGCGCGTGGTGAGCGCAATCGGCACCAGACAGAGGGCGAAGCAGAGCGCAATGATAATCAGTGTGCTCATTCCCAAACCGTCGCTGAGCATCAGAACGATCTGGCCAAGTGCCATGCCGAGGTAGGAAGCCACCATATAAAAGCCGAACACGACGCCGCGCTGGGCTGATTCTGCCTGATCGTTAAGCCAGCTTTCCAGCACCATGTATTGCACCATCATGCACAGACCGATGATCAAACGCAGCACAACCCATACCGGGATCATTTCCGTTAAGCCATGGCCGAGGACGGCGGCGGTGATAATCCCTGAACAGGACACATAGGCACGGATATGGCCGACGCGGGCGATCAGGATATGCCCGATTTTACCGCCGATCACCAGCCCTGCGTAGTTAGCCGCAATAATTGCGCCGATCATCGCACCGCTGACGTGCATCGCCGACAGCCGCAGAGAGATATAAGTGGTGAGTAAGCCGGAGCCGAGTAGCATCAGCAGCGTAGTGGTATATAGCGGAAAAAACAGGGCCAACGGCTTCTTCACTCTCTTCCCTTCGTACTTGAATTTGCAGCAGCGTTCGCTGCACTCAAGAACCCGAATCACTTACTTCAGTAAGCTCATCGGGATTCTTTCCCTTGCTGCCTTGCCGCAACTCCAATTACTTGGGTTGAGAAAACAGCGATATAGGGGAGAGTAGCAGTTGAAACCCATGGGGGAAACCCGAAGGATTTTTTCGCACGGCCTCATGAGTTGACATTGCGGGTCGCTTTCCAGCATAACTGTTTACAACTTAACTATTTTTAGCATAACGATTTTCTTTCCGTTGATGGTTTATCACGGCAACCTTTTCTTAGGAGTGTTTTGTGCAACGAGCACGATGTTATCTGCTGGGCGAACGCGCAGTCGTACTGGAACTTGAACCGCCGGTTTCGCTGGCAAGCCAGCAGCGGATCTGGGGTCTGGCGCAGCGTTTGCAGGACCACGAGGTTTATCCGGGCGTACGTGAAACCATCCCCGGCATGAATAATCTGACGGTGCTGCTGTCAGATGCGCAGAGTTCCGCGCTGGACGCTATTGAACGTTTGCAGCGCTGGTGGGAAGAGAGCGAGGCGGTCGAGCCAGATTCGCGGCTGATTGAGATCCCGGTGGTGTACGGCGGCAACGGTGGCCCCGATCTGGATTTCGTGGCGCAACATACCGGCATGAGCCCGCGTCAGGTGGTCGAGTTGCACTCCGGTGCTGACTACATCGTCTATTTCCTCGGTTTTCAGCCCGGTTTCCCTTACCTCGGCGGTATGCCAGAAGCCCTGACGACGCCACGTCATGCTGAGCCGCGTCTGGCGGTTCCTGCGGGTTCAGTCGGCATTGGCGGCAGTCAGACCGGGATTTACCCGCTGATCACCCCTGGCGGCTGGCAGGTGATTGGTCATACGTCACTGGCTATGTTTGACCCGAAAAAATCGCAGCCAAGTCTGTTATGTCCGGGCGACAAAGTCCGCTTTGTTCCGCTGAAGGAGGGCATATGTTAAACATTCTTCGCGCCGGAATATTTACCACCGTGCAGGATTTAGGCCGCAGCGGCTACCGCCAGCTTGGGGTTAGCCAGACGGGCGCGCTGGACGCTCCTGCACTGCGCATCGGCAATTTGCTGGTGGGTAATGATGAGAACGCAGCGGGACTGGAAATCACTCTCGGGCAGTTCAGCACAGAATTTAACCGCGCGGGCTGGATAGCACTGACCGGCGCCGGCTGCCACGCCGAATTGGACGGTAAACCCTTGTGGACCGGCTGGCGTTATGCGGTGAAACCTGGGCAGGTTCTGACTATGAAAACCCCGACGCGCGGCATGCGCAGTTACCTGACGGTATCGGGCGGTATTGATGTGCCAGAGGTGTTGGGCTCGCGCAGTACCGATCTTAAAACGGGCTTCGGCGGCTTGTCCGGGCGTCCGCTACGTGATGGCGATCATCTGCCGGTAGGCAAAAAAAGGGGGCCAGAGCCGAAGCAATCTATCGGTATCAAACAACTGCTGTTTGGCAACCGTCTTCGTGCCCTGCCGGGACCAGAATACCAGGAGTTCAGTGCTGAAGCGCGGGACTCCTTCTGGCGGACATCATGGCAGCTCAGTCCGCAGAGCAATCGTATGGGATACCGTCTGCACGGCCATGCCTTAAAGCGTGATACTGACCGCGAGATGTTGTCGCACGGCTTGTTACCGGGTGTGGTGCAGGTACCGCATGGTGGCCAGCCGATCGTGCTGATGGCTGATGCCCAAACCACCGGTGGTTATCCGCGCATCGCCTGTGTTATCGAAGCGGATTTGTACAATCTGGCCCAGATCCGTCTGGGCGAGCCGGTGCATTTTGTGAAGTGTTCACTCGATGAAGCGCAAACAGCGTTACATGAGCAGCAACGCTTTATTGAACAGATAAAGTGGGGTCTGCATGGTCGCTAAAATCACTGTCGATCTGAACGCCGATCTCGGTGAGGGTTGCGCCAACGATGAAGCCTTATTGCAGTTGGTCAGCTCAGCCAATATCGCCTGCGGATTTCACGCCGGTGATGCACAGACCATGCAGCAATCGGTGCGATGGGCGCTGAAATATAGCGTGGCGATTGGCGCACACCCGAGTTTCCCGGACCGTGAAAACTTCGGGCGTACCGCCATGCAGTTACCGCCTGAAACGGTCTTCGCGCAGGTGGTCTATCAGCTTGGTGCACTGGCGGCACTCTGTCGGTCCGAGGGCGCAAAAATGGTTCACGTGAAGCCACACGGTATGCTTTACAACCAAGCGGCGACGGATGCTCAACTGGCTGATGCTATCGCCCGGGCGGTCTTTGCCGTCGATCCGGCATTGAAACTGGTCGGGTTGGCGGGCAGTGAGCTGATTCGTGCCGGTAACCGCGTGGGCCTGACCACCCGTCAGGAAGTGTTCGCTGACCGTGGTTATCAACGCGACGGTACGCTGGTGCCGCGCAGTCAGCCTGGCGCATTGATTGAAAGTGACGAGCTGGCCTTACAGCAAACACTGATGATGGTGCAGCAACAGGCGGTGATCAGCCGTGATGCGGTCCGCGTTCCCGTGCAGGCCGATACGGTTTGCCTGCATGGCGACGGTCAGCACGCTCTGGAATTTGCGCGACGTCTGTGCGATGCCTTTCGCGAGCAGGGTATTGTGGTCAGCGCAGGCTGACCTTCTTAACATTATCAGGAGTGGTTATGCGTAAAGTTCTGGTGACCGGATTTGAACCTTTTGGCGGCGAACGTCTTAATCCGTCATGGGAAGTGGTGAAGCAGCTCGAAGATCTGGAACTCTCGGGGGCCCGCATTGTGATCCGCCAGCTTCCTTGCGTTTTTGGCAAAGCTATCGACGCGCTGAATGCGGCGATTGATGAAGTTGACCCTATGATGGTGATTGCGGTGGGGCAGGCCGGTGGCCGGGCTGATTTCAGTGTTGAACGGGTAGCCATCAACGTTGATGACGCGCGCATTCCTGATAACGACGGTAATCAGCCGGTTGACCGGCCAATTATTAGTGAGGGTCCGGCGGCCTATTTTTCCCTACTGCCCATTAAGGCGATTGTGAACGGGTTACGTGAAGCGGGTATTCCGGCCTCGGTTTCGCAAACGGCGGGAACCTATGTCTGCAATCACATTATGTATGGCCTGTTGCACCGTCTGGCGCAGCCGAGCTGCAAAGTCGTGAAGGGCGGATTTATCCATATTCCGTATCTGCCGGAGCAGGCGGCGGCGCACCCCGGCCAGCCGAGCATGTCGGTAAAAACTGTGCTTGAGGCACTTGAGCTGACCATCGCGATTGCCCTGCATACCGAGCAGGATTTACGGGTGGCGGAAGGCGCAACACACTGATGCCTGAAGGCCCTGAAATTCGCCGCGCGGCCGATTTGCTGGTACGCGCGGTCGTCAATAAACCGCTCACCGATGTCTGGTTTGCGTTTCCCTCGCTAAAACCTTACCAGTCAGCGCTCAGGGGTACCAAAGTCACGGCGATTGAAACCCGTGGCAAAGCGCTGCTGACTCACTTTTCCAACGGTCTGACGCTCTATAGCCACAATCAGCTGTACGGTGTCTGGCGGGTGGTCAACGCCGGCGAAGCACCTAAAGAAACCCAACGTTCGCTGCGGGTAAAGCTGGAAACCCCCGATGCGGCGATTCTGCTCTATAGCGCCTCGGAAATCGGTATTTACGACACGGCGGAGATAGAAAATCATCCGTTCCTGCAACGTATCGGGCCGGACGTCCTGGATGAAACGCTGACGGTCGCGCAGGTGCGTGAGCGGTTACTGTCGCCCAAATTCCGTAACCGTCAGCTCGGTGGTATGTTGCTGGATCAGGCGTTTCTGGCCGGATTGGGCAATTATCTGCGCGCTGAGATCCTGTGGCTGGCAAAATTATTACCCGGGCATAAATCCAGGGAGCTGAATGATGCCGAGCTGAATGCGCTGGCCGATGCCTGTTTGTCCGTTGCCCGCTTGTCATATGCCACACGCGGCACGATGGATGAAAATGTGCATCACGGTGCGCTGTTTCGCTTCAATGTGTTTGGCCGCACCGGGAAACCCTGCGCACGCTGCGACGACCCGATAGTGAAAGGCAGCGTGTCATCGCGGCCTTTCTTCTGGTGCCCGGTGTGTCAGGTTTAATAATAGTAAATATGTTGTGCCATTGATGAATAAGCTAATAAGAATTTTAGTGTCTTCGCTGAAGAATATACTGCGAAGGAAGCAATGAATTCCCTTTGTTGCTCTTTCTTAATTTAATGATGTGAGGATATTCTATGCGCCAATATACTAAGGTCTTATTGATATCAACTTGCAGTCTGAGTCTTATTCCCTTTGCAACTTATGCGGATAACTATCAAACAAGTGTGAAGTGTTCATATAGTCATACTTTGGGTGATGACGCTATTTTAATGTTCGGAATGCCTGGTCGTGCTATGTGGCATGATTTTTTTGGTAATACCAGTACAGATGCATCATCGACTTATAATACGTTACAGCAAAAACCCACTACAACCTGTACCGATCTGGCTGATTCATCGGCTTATTGGGCCCCGTCGCTGAGATTACCCGATGGTATGGAAGTTCGCCCTGCGTACCAAAAGACGTATTATCAGACCGTCAACAGTACTGAATATCCACTGACGTCATTTCCGGATGGTTTACAACTTCTGGCCGGAGATCACAAAGGCACCGGGCCTAATTCTATTATTAATTTTCTTTGTAATGACGGTAAAGGCTATAGCCATAGCGCGGACCGTACTTGTCTGCCGCCATCCGCTACTCAACCGATCCAGTTAAATATTGCCATTCAGTTCCCCAATTGCTGGGATGGCACGACGATTGCCGCCAAACCGTCGGGTTCGGCGCATAAACCTAACGCCGTTTATGCCGATTCCAGCGGCGCCTGCCCCGCCGATTACCCAAAGCACATTCCTACGGTTAATATGAATATTGCCTATCTGTTCCCCGGACTGGCTTCGCTGGATTTGAAAAACGTTCAGCTATCACTGGACCCCATTATGAATGGCGATCAGCGTATTGATCAATGGGGCAGTATTTATACAGCGCATGGCGATTTTATCAATGGTTGGACTCCAGATGCTGCTAAATTCATGACTGAGCGCTGCATGAATAATAATTATGATTGCACCAGCTATATGCCTTATCATTATGTCGATCCTATTGCTGATACGTATGTGAGTAATAAAGAAGACAGTGATAAGAATTTTGGCGGCTCTCAGGGTTTAATTATTCAGGGCGATACCTCTAACGCCAGTGAAAGTGGCAGTCCGGAAAAAATAACATTGCTGAAATATCAGATTCCAGCAATGCCTGAAAATTACTCAGCGGAGCAAGCAGCATTATTTAAATACAGTGTTCATTTGTATGGTGCAAGAACAACGTTAAGCGGTGCTCAAACGATTTATATTTATCCGACGACGACCGATTGGAATGAAAATACGGTCACCTGGAATAATCATCCTGTCTGTAATTATAAAACCTATTCAGGATTGTATCTGGACGAAGAAAAACAATATCGCGACTTTGATGTTACCAGCATGGTGAAACAAGCTCAGCAACAAGGCAAAAAACAAATTGCATTTTGTATTAGTGGCGATACGAAAGAGAATGGGGATACTTATACGTTTGATTCTAAAGAAACCCATTATCCTCCCCAGTTGACACTCGTCGGCGTTCAGAATGAGTAAATACTTACTTTAAGGCAGCCAAAAAAACGCCAACCTAAAAGTTGGCGTTTTTCAGCTATGACAAAAGAGTCATTACTTTTTCAACTGAGAGTGGAAATCACGTTTGTCGTAGCCGGTATAGAGCTGACGCGGACGGGCGATTTTAATACCGTCCTGGTGCATTTCGTTCCAGTGCGCAATCCAACCCACGGTGCGGGCCATCGCAAAGATCACGGTGAACATGGAGGACGGGATCCCCATGGCTTTCAGAATGATGCCTGAGTAGAAGTCGACGTTAGGATACAGTTTCTTCTCGATGAAGTACGGGTCGTTTAGCGCGATGTGTTCCAGCTCCATCGCCACTTCTAACAGGTTGTTGTCTTTCAGATCGAGCTCTTTCAGGACTTCGTGACAGGTGTCACGCATTACAGTCGCACGCGGGTCATAGTTTTTGTAAACACGGTGACCGAAGCCCATCAGGCGGAACGAATCGTTTTTGTCTTTCGCACGTTTGATGAATTCAGGGATGTGATCAACGCTGCTGATCTCTTCGAGCATTTTCAGTGCGGCTTCGTTGGCACCACCGTGAGCCGGTCCCCACAGGGACGCAATCCCGGCAGCGATACAGGCGAACGGGTTAGCACCGGATGAACCGGCAGTACGCACGGTAGAGGTCGAGGCGTTCTGTTCGTGGTCAGCGTGCAGGATCAGAATACGGTCCATGGCGCGTTCCAGAACCGGATTCACCACATATTCTTCGCACGGCGTAGCGAACATCATGTGCAGGAAGTTACCGGCGTAGGAGAGGTCGTTACGCGGATAAACGAAAGGCTGGCCGATAGAGTATTTGTAACACATGGCGGCGACGGTCGGCATTTTGGACAGCAGGCGGTAAGCGGCAATTTCACGGTGACGTTCATTTTCAACGTCAATGGAGTCGTGATAGAACGCCGCCAGCGCACCGGTCACACCACACAGTACGGCCATCGGATGCGAGTCACGACGGAAACCGTGGAACAGGCGGGTAATTTGCTCGTGAACCATGGTGTGGCGTTCAACAATCTTTTTGAAGTCTTCGTACTGTTTCTGAGTAGGGGCTTCGCCGTACAGCAACAGGTAGCTTACTTCCAGGAAGTTGGACTCTTTGGCCAACTGATCAATAGGGAATCCACGGTGCAGTAAAATGCCTTCGTCACCGTCGATATAGGTAATTTTAGATTCACAGGATGCAGTAGAGGTAAAGCCGGGGTCAAAGGTGAACAAGCCTTTTGAGCCGAGGGTACGAATATCAATTTCGTCCTGGCCCAATGTGCCGGATAGCACGTCGAGTTCAATAGGGTCTTGACCTTGTAGGGTAAGTGTCGCTTTCTTATCAGCCATTTACAGTCTCCTTAGCGCCTTTATTTTAAAAATCCTCAACAACTGAACAGCCTGAAATGCGACCCGAAGCTCCGTCATTATTATATCGGCGGGCTCTGCGATCGATTTTAGAAGGGAACGTAGAGCGCAGTCGGTTTGTGGCCTTAGACCACTATTTGACGGACAGGCGGCGTTTCATCGTTGTTAGAGATTCGATAGATCATTATTTTCTTGTGCTCAATTTAATGATTACTCGCGACGACATTGAGGTTTTACACAATCCCCACTTTTGCATAACTTGGCGTAACAGGGAAGCGCGGATGTGTCTGTCGAAGTCATCACGGAAGCGAGCGAATGGGTAATATGTAATGGAAATGTTGATCCAATGTCAAACTACATAATTTATTTTGTATTGATTGTGAAAAATGCGAGTCAAATCACTGTTTCGCAGAAATGTGACCAAAGCGTTTGTAGGGGAATTGTAATAGGAATGTGATCAACCTATACTTTGCCGCAGGTCTCCGGGTTACCCTGAAGTAGGAGCACCCAGCAACATTTTTTATCATTCGAAAATGCACTCTTTGCGCTGCTTATTCACAATGGATGTCGTTGTTTGAGCGCAATAAGGTGAGGGCTTTTGCCCTGATTGCTGTCTGACACCGCCCAGGCCGGGGGAAGGAAAATAATAAGTGCCTTCGTCATCAACGCGCTCGCCGCGATACGAAAAGGCTCTATGAGGTGTGTGGGCATAACCGTGAAAAAACAAAGACCTGTCAATCTGGATCTGCAAACGATCCGGTTTCCTGTTACTGCGATAGCGTCCATCTTACATCGTGTCTCCGGCGTAATTACCTTCGTCGCTGTAGGTATCCTCCTCTGGCTGCTCGGCATGTCGCTCTCTTCTCCCGAAGGGTTTGCACACGCAGCTGAAATCATGAATGGCTTCGTCGTTAAATTCATCTTTTGGGGAATACTCACTGCTCTGGCCTATCATGTTTGCGGTGGCATTCGCCATTTGCTGATGGATTTTGGCTATCTCGAAGAGAGTTTGGCTGTCGGTACCCGTTCTGCCCAAGTGGTGATCGGTCTTACCGTCCTGCTGTCAATTCTGGCTGGAGTCTTCGTATGGTAAACAATGTTTCAGCATTAGGCCGCAACGGCGTACACGACTGGTTGCTGCTGCGTGCGTCGGCTATCGTTATCACTCTGTATATCCTCTATATCGTGGGCTTCGTTGTCATGGCCCAGGACATTACCTTTGATGTCTGGCAAGGCTTCTTTGCATCCTCCATTACCAAAGTATTTACCCTGCTGACGTTGCTGTCGATTTTGATCCACGCGTGGATTGGTATGTGGCAGGTGTTAACGGATTACGTCAAGCCACTGGCAGTGCGACTGGTGTTGCAACTGGCCATTATTGTGACGTTAGTCGTTTATCTACTTTATGGAACGATCGTTGTTTGGGGAGCGTAGTTAATGAACCTGCCAGTCAGAGAGTTTGATGCAGTGGTTATCGGTGCGGGTGGCGCCGGTATGCGTGCAGCATTACAGATTTCACAAACCGGGCAATCCTGCGCCCTGATTTCAAAAGTATTCCCGACCCGCTCCCATACGGTGTCCGCGCAGGGGGGGATCACCGTTGCGCTGGGTAACACCCATGAGGATGACTGGGAATGGCATATGTACGATACCGTCAAAGGCTCCGACTATATCGGTGATCAGGACGCGATTGAATATATGTGTAAAACCGGCCCGGAAGCGATTCTTGAGCTGGAACATATGGGCCTGCCATTCTCCCGTCTTGATGACGGCCGAATCTATCAGCGTCCGTTTGGTGGCCAGTCGAAGAACTTCGGCGGCGAACAGGCGGCACGTACTGCGGCAGCGGCGGACCGTACCGGTCACGCCCTGTTGCATACCCTTTATCAGCAGAACCTGAAAAACGGCACCACCATTTTCTCCGAGTGGTACTCGCTGGATCTGGTGAAAAACCAGGACGGCGCGATTGTCGGTTGTACCGCAATCTGTATCGAAACCGGTGAAGTGGTTTACTTTAAAGCCAAGGCTACTGTACTGGCGACCGGCGGTGCTGGCCGTATTTACCAGTCCACCACCAATGCACACATCAACACCGGTGACGGCGTGGGTATGGCGCTGCGCGCTGGCGTTCCGGTGCAGGACATGGAAATGTGGCAGTTCCACCCGACGGGTATCGCGGGTGCTGGTGTTCTGGTGACAGAAGGCTGCCGTGGTGAAGGCGGTTATCTGCTGAACAAAGATGGCGAACGCTTTATGGAGCGTTATGCGCCGAATGCCAAAGACCTGGCGGGTCGCGACGTGGTGGCACGTTCCATCATGATCGAAATCCGCGAAGGCCGTGGTTGCGAAGGTCCGTGGGGCCCGCACGTTAAACTGAAACTTGACCATCTGGGCCGTGATGTTCTGGAGTCCCGCCTGCCGGGTATTCTTGAACTGTCGCGTACCTTTGCTCACGTTGACCCGATCAAAGAACCTATTCCTGTTCTGCCAACTTGCCACTACATGATGGGCGGTATTCCGACCAAAGTGACCGGTCAGGCGCTGCGTGTGAACGAGAAGGGCGAAGATGTGGTGATCCCTGGTCTGTTCGCGGTCGGCGAAATTGCCTGCGTATCCGTTCATGGCGCCAACCGTCTGGGCGGCAACTCGCTGCTAGATCTGGTGGTATTTGGCCGTGCAGCGGGCCTGCATCTGCAGGAGTCAATCAACGAGCAGGGCGAAAGCCGTGAAGCGTCGCAGGATGACATTAATGTCTCCCTTGAGCGCATGAACCGCTGGAACAATACCCGCTCCGGCGAAGATCCGGTGGCTATCCGTAAAGATCTGCAAACCTGTATGCAACATAACTTCTCGGTCTTCCGCGAAGGTGATGCGATGGCTGAAGGTCTGGAACAGCTGAAAGTGATCCGCGAGCGTCTGAAATATGCCCGCCTGGATGACACTTCAACAGAGTTCAACACCCAGCGTGTTGAGTGTCTGGAGCTGGATAACCTGATGGAAACGGCTTTCTCTACCGCTGTTTCAGCCAATTACCGCACCGAGAGCCGTGGGGCACACAGCCGCTTCGACTTCCCGGATCGTGATGACGCCAACTGGCTCTGCCATACGCTTTATCAGCCGGAAACTGAAAGCATGACCCGCCGTGAGGTGAACATGCAGCCTAAGCTTCGTGCGGCCTTCCCGCCGAAAGCGCGTACTTACTAGGGCATGAGCTGGGAAAAATTATGAGACTCGAATTTTCGATTTATCGCTATAACCCGGATGTTGACGACGCACCCTTCATGAAAGATTACGTGTTGGAAGCGGAAGAAGGGCGCGACATGATGGTGCTGGATGCGTTGATCTTGCTGAAAGAGCAAGATCCTACGCTCTCATTCCGTCGCTCATGCCGTGAGGGCGTTTGTGGCTCTGACGGCGTTAACATGAACGGTAAGAACGGTCTGGCTTGTATCACGCCGGTTTCTGTTTTGCAGAAGAATGGTAAGAAGATTGTCATTCGTCCTTTGCCTGGTTTGCCGGTCGTTCGCGACCTGGTAGTAGACATGGGGCAATTCTATAAGCAGTATGAGAAGATTAAGCCTTACTTATTGAATGATGGGAAAAATCCTCCGGCCCGTGAGCATTTGCAGATGCCGGAAGAGCGCGAAAAGCTGGATGGATTGTACGAATGTATTCTCTGCGCCTGTTGCTCGACGTCATGCCCTTCATTCTGGTGGAACCCGGACAAATTTGTTGGTCCGGCAGGCTTGCTGGCGGCGTACCGCTTCTTGATCGACAGCCGTGATACAGAAACTGAATCGCGCCTTGACGATCTGGACGACGCTTTCAGCGTATTCCGCTGTCACAGCATAATGAACTGTGTCAGCGTATGTCCGAAGGGGTTGAACCCGACCAAAGCCATCGGCCATATCAAATCGATGCTGCTGCAGCGCGGTGCCTGAGTTCGAAAGCAAATACGCATTAGCGGGAACTCGGGTTCCCGCTAAAATTAAGTGAGCTGTTGGTAACATATTCGCAACAAGGTGCAACAAAGTTGCTCCTAACTAGAGTAGGATAGCTTCAGGGAAGAGATAATAAGGTCAGAACCCGCAGGGTAGCGCCAAAAGCCAACATGTTATGCCAACGGCAAGTTGATTTTTGGAGGTTCCTTGATAGAGCCGCAGGCTCCAGACCAATGAACTGTTTTTGTATGGAAAACCGTCTTACCGCGGTGTATCACGGTCAATATTATTAACCACGGCGAAAACTAAAGCTTCAAAGCTTAAGGGATCACGATGCAGAACGGCGCAATGAAGGCCTGGCTGGATTCCTCCTATCTGGCGGGTGCAAACCAGTCTTACATAGAACAACTCTATGAAGACTACTTAACCGATCCTGGTTCCGTTGACGATAGCTGGCGTTCAATTTTTAAACAGCTTCCGACAGTGGGTGTTAAACCAGAGCAACTCCATTCTCAAACACGCGATTACTTCCGCCGCCTGGCGAAAGACGCATCACGGTATAACTCCGCCATCAGCGATCCGGAAACGGATGCCAAGCAAGTCAAGGTATTGCAGCTTATCAATGCCTTCCGCTTCCGCGGTCATCAGAACGCCAATCTCGATCCGCTCGGTCTGTGGAAACAGGACGACGTGGCGGATTTGGATCCGGCTTTCCACCATCTGACCGAGGCTGATTTCCAGGAAACCTTCAATGTCGGTTCTTTTGCCATTGGCAAAGAGACCATGCAGCTCGGCGAGTTGTATAAAGCACTGAAGCAAACCTATTGCGGCTCAATCGGTGCGGAATATATGCACATCACCAATACCGATGAGAAGCGCTGGATCCAACAGCGTATCGAATCCGTGGCGGGCCGCGCTAAATTCAGCGATAGCGAGAAGAAAACCTTCCTCAAAGAACTGACCGCAGCAGAAGGTTTGGAACGTTATCTCGGCGCGAAATTCCCGGGGGCTAAACGCTTCTCACTGGAAGGGGGCGACGCGCTGGTTCCGATGCTTAAGGACATGATCCGTCACGCCGGTAAAAACGGTACGCGTGAAGTTGTGCTGGGTATGGCGCACCGCGGGCGTTTAAACGTACTGATCAACGTGCTGGGTAAAAAACCGCAGGACCTGTTTGACGAGTTCTCTGGCAAGCATAAAGAACATCTGGGTACCGGTGACGTGAAATACCACATGGGCTATTCGTCTGATGTGGAAACCGAAGGCGGTATGGTTCACCTGGCACTGGCGTTTAACCCGTCGCACCTTGAGATCGTAAGCCCGGTAGTTATCGGTTCTGTTCGTGCCCGACGTGACCGTCTGGACGAAGCGCGCAGCAACATGGTATTGCCAATTACTATTCACGGTGATGCGGCGATCACGGGTCAGGGCGTGGTTCAGGAAACGCTGAACATGTCATTGGCGCGCGGTTATGAAGTGGGCGGTACCGTGCGTATCGTCATCAATAACCAGGTCGGATTCACCACTTCGAACCCGAAAGATGCGCGTTCGACTGAGTACTGTACTGACATCGCGAAAATGGTGCAGGCACCGATTTTCCACGTGAACGCGGATGACCCGGAAGCGGTGGCTTTTGTTACCCGTTTGGCATTGGATTTCCGCAACACCTTCAAACGTGATGTCATGATCGATCTGGTGTGTTACCGCCGCCACGGCCATAACGAGGCCGATGAGCCAAGTGCAACCCAGCCGCTGATGTACCAGAAAATCAAAAAGCATCCTACTCCGCGTAAAATCTATGCCGATATTCTGACCGAACAGAATGTGGCGAGTGCGGAAGATGCCACTGAAATGGTCAATCTCTATCGTGATGCACTCGATGCCGGTGATTGCGTGGTGGACGAATGGCGTCCAAACGACATGCATACCTTCACCTGGTCACCGTACCTGAATCATGAATGGGATGAAGAGTACCCGAACAAGGTTGATCCGAAGCGTTTGCAGGAATTGGCACGTCGCGTGAGCCACGTACCGGAAGCCATCGAAATGCAGGCCCGCGTTGCCAAGATTTACGCTGACCGTAATGAAATGGCTGAAGGCAACAAGAAGTTTGACTGGGGCGGTGCCGAGAATCTGGCTTACGCCACGTTGGTAGACGAAGGCATACCCATCCGTCTGTCTGGTGAAGATACCGGCCGCGGTACCTTCTTCCATCGTCATGCGGTGATTCACAACCAGAAAAACGGTTCGGTTTACGTACCGCTGTCGAACATCCACAACAGCCAGGGCGTGTTTAACGTCTGGGACTCTGTGTTGTCCGAAGAGGCCGTTCTGGCATTTGAGTATGGCTATGCCACCGCAGAACCACGCACCCTGACTATTTGGGAAGCGCAGTTCGGTGACTTCGCCAACGGTGCTCAGGTGGTTATCGACCAGTTCATCAGCTCCGGTGAGCAGAAATGGGGCCGCATGTGTGGTCTGGTAATGCTGCTGCCACACGGTTATGAAGGGCAGGGGCCGGAGCACTCGTCCGCGCGTCTGGAGCGTTATCTGCAACTCTGCGCCGAGCAGAACATGCAGGTGTGCATCCCATCGACTCCGGCGCAGGTGTATCACATGATCCGTCGTCAGGCACTGCGCGGTATGCGCCGTCCGCTGATTGTCATGTCACCGAAGTCTCTGCTTCGTCATCCGCTGGCGGTGTCCACGCTGGATGAACTGGCTAACGGCAGCTTCCTGCCGGCGATCGGTGAAATCGATGCACTGGATCCAAAACAGGTCAAACGCGTCGTGATGTGTTCAGGCAAGGTCTATTATGACCTGCTGGAACAGCGTCGTAAGAACGAACAGACCGATGTGGCTATCGTTCGTATCGAGCAGCTGTATCCGTTCCCGCACAAGGCCATTCAGGAAGTGCTTGAGAAATTCTCACACGTTCATGATTTCGTCTGGTGTCAGGAAGAGCCGCTGAACCAGGGCGCCTGGTACTGCAGCCAACACAATTTCCGTGAAGTGATTCCTTTCGGGGCTTCTTTACGTTACGCAGGACGTCCGGCGTCTGCCTCTCCGGCAGTGGGCTATATGTCTGTTCACCAGAAGCAGCAGCAAGATCTGGTTAATGATGCGTTGAACGTTAATTAACGATTTTAAGAAGGATTGAGAATGAGTAGCGTAGATATTTTGGTCCCTGACCTTCCTGAATCCGTTGCGGATGCGACGGTTGCCACCTGGCACAAAAAGCCTGGCGACAGTGTAGAACGCGATGAAGTGCTGGTTGAGATCGAAACAGACAAAGTGGTACTGGAAGTACCGGCAAGTGAAGCCGGTATTCTGGACAGCATTCTGGAAGATGAAGGCGCGACCGTGATTTCACGCCAGATTCTGGCGCGTCTGCGTCCGGGCAACAGCACCGGCAAGCCAAGCCAGGAGAAGAATTCCGATAAAGAATCTACTCCATCCCAGCGTCACACTGCCGCATTGGAAGACGAGAGTAACGATGCCCTCAGCCCGGCTATCCGCCGTCTGATTGCTGAACATTCTCTCGACGCCAGCGCCATTAAAGGCAGCGGTGTGGGTGGTCGTCTGACCCGCGAAGATATCGAAGCGCACATTGCTAAATCTGGCAAAGACGCCAAGCCTGCTGCGGACGCGGCACCGGCTAAAGCAGCCACTGCGGCAGCGGGTCCGGCTATTGGCGCGCGCAGTGAAAAACGTGTTCCTATGACACGCCTGCGCAAACGCGTCGCCGAGCGTCTGTTGGAAGCGAAAAACAGCACTGCCATGCTGACGACCTTCAACGAAATTAACATGAAGCCAATCATGGACATGCGTAAGCAGTACGGTGAGGCGTTCGAAAAACGTCACGGCGTGCGTCTGGGCTTTATGTCTTTCTATTTGAAAGCCGTAGTTGAAGCACTGAAACGCTTCCCTGAAGTCAATGCCTCTATCGATGGCGATGATGTGGTGTATCACAACTACTTCGACGTCAGCATTGCGGTTTCTACTCCTCGCGGTCTGGTTACCCCGGTGCTGCGTGATGTTGATACGCTTGGCATGGCCGACATCGAGAAGAACATTAAAGAACTGGCAGTGAAAGGCCGTGACGGCAAACTGAAAGTTGAAGAGCTGACTGGCGGTAACTTTACGGTGACCAACGGCGGTGTATTCGGCTCGCTGATGTCCACGCCAATCATCAACCCACCACAGAGTGCGATCCTTGGCATGCATGCCATTAAAGATCGCCCAATGGCGGTGAATGGTCAGGTCGTTATCCTGCCTATGATGTATCTGGCGCTCTCCTATGACCACCGCCTGGTTGACGGCCGTGAGTCTGTGGGCTTCCTGGTGACCATCAAAGAAATGCTGGAAGATCCGGCTCGTCTGCTGCTGGACGTTTAGTCCTGACGCTTCGAGCAAAAGAGATCGTTAAAATCTGAGGCACGGCTCCCCGTGCCCTGATATGCCTTCCTACTAAGAATGGATAGAACATCATGAATTTACACGAGTATCAGGCGAAACAGCTGTTCCTGCGCTACGGCCTGCCTGCACCATCAGGCTTTGCCTGTTCCACTCCGCGTGAAGCGGAAGAAGCGGCATCGAAAATCGGTGCGGGTCCGTGGGTGGTAAAATGTCAGGTTCATGCCGGTGGCCGCGGTAAAGCGGGCGGCGTGAAAGTGGTTAAAAGCAAAGAAGAGATCCGTGCTTTCGCTGAAAACTGGTTGGGTAAACGTCTGGTAACATATCAGACGGATGCACACGGCCAGCCGGTAAACCAGATCCTGGTTGAAGCAGCGACTGACATCGACAAAGAACTGTATCTTGGCGCCGTGGTTGACCGCAGCTCACGTCGCGTAGTTTTCATGGCGTCTACTGAAGGCGGCGTGGAAATTGAGAAAGTGGCCGAAGAAACGCCACACCTGATCCACAAAGTCGCGCTGGATCCTCTGGCGGGTCCACAGCCATATCAAGGCCGCGAACTGGCTTTCAAACTGGGTCTGACCGGCAAGCAAGTTCAGCAGTTCACCAAGATCTTCATGGGGCTGGCGACTATCTTCCTTGAGCGTGATCTGGCGCTGATCGAAATTAACCCACTGGTAGTGACTACCGCGGGTGACCTGATTTGCCTCGATGGCAAACTGGGTGCAGACGGTAATGCCTTGTTCCGTCAACCAGAACTGCGCGAAATGCGTGACCACAGCCAGGAAGACGCGCGTGAATCTCAGGCTGCGCAGTGGGAATTGAACTATGTTGCGCTCGACGGCAACATTGGTTGCATGGTGAACGGTGCCGGTCTGGCAATGGGCACCATGGACATCGTGAAACTACACGGTGGCGAACCGGCTAACTTCCTCGACGTCGGTGGTGGCGCAACCAAAGAGCGTGTCACAGAAGCGTTCAAAATCATTCTGTCTGACGAAAAAGTGAAAGCGGTCTTCGTGAATATCTTCGGCGGCATCGTTCGCTGCGACCTGATTGCTGACGGTATTATCGGCGCGGTAGCAGAAGTGGGCGTCAACGTGCCAGTAGTAGTGCGTCTTGAAGGTAACAATGCCGAGCTGGGTGCCAAAAAACTGGCAGACAGCGGTTTGAACATCATTGCAGCGACCAGCCTGACCAATGCGGCTCAACAAGTCGTCGCGGCAGTGGAGGGGAAATAATGTCGATTTTAATCAACAAAAACACCAAAGTGATTTGCCAGGGTTTCACCGGCAGCCAGGGTACTTTCCACTCTGAACAAGCGATTGCTTACGGCACGAAAATGGTTGGCGGCGTAACGCCAGGTAAGGGCGGTACACAGCACCTTGGCCTACCCGTGTTCAACACTGTACGTGAAGCGGTGGAAACCACCGGTGCAACGGCATCCGTCATTTATGTTCCAGCTCCTTTCTGTAAAGACTCGATCCTGGAAGCCATCGATGCAGGCATCAAACTGATCATCTGTATCACTGAAGGCATCCCAACGCTGGATATGTTGATCGTGAAGGCCAAGCTTGAGCAAACCGACGTGGTGATGATCGGGCCAAACTGTCCGGGCGTGATCACTCCGGGTGAATGCAAAATCGGCATCATGCCAGGCCATATCCACAAGCCAGGCAAAGTGGGCATCGTTTCCCGTTCCGGTACCCTGACGTATGAAGCCGTCAAACAGACAACTGACAATGGTTTTGGCCAGTCAAGCTGCGTTGGTATTGGTGGTGACCCGATTCCAGGATCAAACTTCATCGACATTCTGAAGCTGTTCCAGGAAGACCCACAGACTGAAGTGATTGTGATGATCGGTGAGATCGGTGGTAATGCGGAAGAAGAAGCCGCTGCTTACATCAAAGCTCACGTTACCAAGCCTGTTGTAGGGTATATCGCGGGCGTAACCGCGCCTAAAGGCAAACGTATGGGCCATGCAGGCGCCATCATTGCTGGTGGTAAAGGTACCGCTGATGACAAGTTTGCTGCGCTGGAAGCCGCAGGCGTGAAGACCGTACGCAGCCTGGCTGATATCGGTGATGCGGTAAAAGCGGTTCTGCCACAATAAAATAATCAGCTATTATTTTTTAATCTTGAAAGGTCACCTGCGGGTGACCTTTTTTATTGCTGCTATAATATTTAACAATACCTCACCTTAATCAAAACGCTTAACAACGCATTAAGTGTACAAAGGAAATGGAAAGTTAATGGTTGGTATTATTACGTATCGATAGTGATATTAAATTCACTTTATTTACACAATAAATTAACAGTGAATCTTTCGATAAAACCGTTTGAAACCAATAATTAACATCGTTTCGGATTTTTTGTAGAAAGCGTAAAAACTTTATAGAAATAAACAGCAAGATAGGCTTAAATTGCTGCAGATCAATTTAATGGGTTGAGAGTGATCTGGCTGCTAATTGACCTGTAGATGGAAATCGGATTTCGGTCACGCAAAAACCTATTTATTGTGTGGGATTAGTGGCGTAACATTATGAACCTGTAGCACGAGTCACCTAAAACAGGTCTAAAGTTGTTAATTTTTCCCGATCCTTACTACCGTTCGCTGCGGCTTGCCTGGCAGTTTTCCTGCGTCCGTACGAAGTGAGGTTGGGGGGGTACGCATTTCACCTTCTCAAGGGGGAGTGAAAAGCGTTTCAAGACGGGTTTTATTAATTTTAGCTGGTTTTTGAAAGTGGAAGTCATGAGGCGTTCCGGCAATCGGTTCGTCAGAGAGTCGCAAGTTGGAGTTTTCCTCCGAGGAGCAAGGGGTCAAGATGTTTGATATCGTTGAACTGTCGCGTTTACAGTTTGCTTTAACGGCCATGTACCATTTCCTGTTTGTCCCATTAACGCTCGGTATGGCGTTCTTGTTGGCCATTATGGAAACGGTATATGTCCTTACCGGCAAACAAATCTATAAAGATATGACCAAATTCTGGGGCAAGTTATTTGCAGTTAACTTTGCACTGGGTGTGGCCACGGGTTTGACCATGGAATTCCAGTTCGGGACTAACTGGTCATATTTCTCACATTACGTCGGTGATATCTTTGGGGCCCCTCTGGCCATCGAAGGTTTGATGGCGTTCTTCCTGGAATCCACCTTAGTCGGCTTATTCTTCTTTGGTTGGGATCGTTTATCGAAAGTTCAGCACATGACGGTGACCTGGTTTGTTGCCCTCGGTTCTAACTTATCTGCACTCTGGATCCTGGTCGCCAATGGCTGGATGCAAAACCCGATTGCCTCGGACTTCAATTTCGAAACCATGCGTATGGAAATGGTCAGCTTCTCCGAGCTGGTCCTTAACCCGGTTGCGCAGGTGAAATTCGTTCACACCGTGGCAGCAGGTTATGTCACCGGCGCGATGTTTGTTCTGGCCATTAGCTCTTACTACTTGCTGAAAGGGCGTGATATTGGCTTCGCCAAGCGTTCATTTGCCATCGCGGCAAGCTTCGGTCTGGCGGCTGTGTTGTCTGTTATTGTGCTGGGTGATGAATCCGGTTACGAAATGGGTGACGTACAGAAAACCAAACTGGCAGCCATTGAAGCAGAATGGGAAACCCAGCCAGCACCGGCCAGCTTTACTCTCTTTGGCATGCCAAATCAGGAGAAGATGGAAAACGAATATTCTATTCAAATTCCCTATCTGCTTGGCCTGATTGCTACTCGTTCTGTTGATACACCAGTCATAGGCCTGAAAGAGCTGATGGCGCAACATGAAGTGCGTATTCGCAACGGGATGAAAGCTTACACCTTGTTGGAAGAGCTGCGTTCGGGTAACAAAGACCCGCAAGTACGCACCGATTTCGAAAGCACCAAGCAGGATCTGGGCTACGGTCTGTTGCTGAAACGTTATACCGATAACGTTGCTGATGCGACGGATGTGCAGATTCAGAAAGCGACCAAAGATTCTATTCCTCGCGTTCTGCCACTGTACTTCGCCTTCCGTATCATGGTTGCCTGCGGCATCCTGATGCTGGTGATCATTGGTCTGTCATTCTTTGCCGTTCTTCGCGGTAAAATTGGACAAAAACGCTGGTTGCATCGCGCCGCACTCTGGGGCCTGCCATTACCGTGGATTGCAGTCGAAGCTGGATGGTTTGTTGCGGAGTATGGCCGTCAACCATGGGCAATCGGTGAAGTATTACCGACGGCCATTGCGCACTCCTCGCTGACTGTAGGTGATGTTCTGTCGTCGATGATTCTGATCTGCGGCTTGTATACCCTGTTCCTGATCGCTGAGATGTTCCTGATGTTCAAGTTTGCCCGCCTGGGGCCAAGTAGCCTGAAAACTGGCCGCTATCATTTTGAACAAACTCCAGCACCACTTGAGCAAACTCGGTAAAAGGGAGTCCAATTATGTTTGATTATGAATCGCTACGGTTCATCTGGTGGGTGCTGATTGGCGTGCTGTTTATCGGCTTCGCAGTCACCGATGGTTTTGATATGGGCGTGGGCATTCTATTGCGGATCATCGGGAAAACCGACACTGACCGCCGTGTAATGATCAACGCTATCGCACCACATTGGGATGGTAACCAGGTCTGGCTCATCACCGCAGGCGGCGCGCTGTTTGCCGCCTGGCCACAGGTCTATGCTGCGGCATTTTCCGGGTTCTACGCGGCAATGATTCTGGTCTTGTGTGCGTTGTTCTTCCGCCCATTAGGATTTGACTACCGTTCAAAACTGGAAAGTCCACGCTGGCGTGGCATGTGGGACTGGGGCATCTCCATTGGTAGCTTCGTACCTGCCCTGGTATTCGGTGTCGCATTCGGTAACTTGCTGTTAGGCGTTCCTTTCCATATTGATATGGATCAGCGTCTGTTCTACACCGGCAACCTGTTACAACTGCTGAATCCTTACGGTATTCTGGCGGGGCTGGTCAGCCTGACTATGCTGATTACTCAGGGTGCGACCTATCTGCAAATGCGTACCGTGGGTGAGTTGCACTTACGTACCCGTGTGGCATCTCAGATTTCTGCGCTGGTGATGATGGTGTGTTTCCTGCTGGCGGGTATCTGGTTAGTGAAAGGAATTGATGGCTTCACGGTGACTTCAGTAATGGATCACGCGGGTCCGTCAGATCCACTGCGCAAAACAGTATCGCATGTAGCAGGCGCATGGCTGGCTAACTTCGAGAAGATACCAGGCCTGTGGGCTATTCCGGCATTGGGTGTGGTTCTGCCACTGCTGACCATTCTGTTCTCACGTCTTAATAAAGCGGCGCTGGCATTTGTGTCTTCTTCACTGACCATTGCCTGTGTGATCCTGACTGCGGGTATCACCATGTTCCCGTTCGTCATGCCATCAAGCACTACGCCTGATGCCAGTCTGACGATGTGGGATGCGACCTCCAGCCTGCTGACCTTAAGAGTGATGACCGTTGTTGCCTGTATTTTCGTGCCGATTATCCTTATCTACACCAGTTGGGCGTATTACAAGATGTTTGGTCGTCTCGACAAAACTTACATCGAAAACAACAAACACTCTTTGTACTAATCGTTCATCTGAACGGGAGATAACACTATGTGGTATTTTGCCTGGATCCTCGGAACGCTGCTGGCTTGTTCGTTCGGTATTATCACTGCGTTGGCGTTCGAGAACGTTGAAGCGAACAAAAATGCTGCAGCAAAAGATGGGCAATAATGAGTTTGCTCGCGGATAAACTGTATGCCGTTACCGACAAGGGCCCCTTGCGGGCCCTTTCACTGGTCATGGCGCTGGTATTAGCGGGCTGTGTGTTCTGGCAGCCCGCTCAGTTTGCATCGTCTACCAGCAAGCTGGAAGTCTGGCATGGGATCATTCTGATTTGGGCGGTTTGCACCGGATTGATTCATGGCTTTGGATTTCGTCCTCACCGGTCTGTATGGAAAGCGTTCTTTTCTCCGCTACCGGCGATGATTATCCTGATCGCAGGGCTTCTTTACTTTTTTAGCTAGTTTGTTTATCTAATATTGATAGATATTTACACGACTTTTCCTATGGGCCATTCAGGCCCATAATTATTTGCATTCTCGTCTTGCAACCCATTCCCAACCCTAAAGCTCTTGCGTATAGTAGGCCCGTCAAATTGCATTACGGGATGTAGAGTGAGTAATTCGTTGTTCCGATGGCCGGTTCGTGTCTACTACGAAGACACAGACGCGGGAGGGGTGGTCTACCACGCCCGATACGTCGCCTTTTTTGAAAGGGCTCGCACAGAGATGTTGCGCCAACGCAATTTTCACCAGCAGCAGTTGCTGGATGAACACGTCGCTTTTGCTGTCCGCCGCATGACGGTCGAATACTTTGCTCCCGCTCGTCTTGATGACTTGCTTGACGTGCAAAGTGAGATAACGTCTATCCGGGGGGCTTCCCTTACCTTTGCACAACGAATTCTTGATGCAAGTGGCAACCTGCTGAGTTCTGCAGAAGTGTTGATTGCTTGTATCGATCCAAACCAAATGAAGCCAAAAGCGCTTCCTAAGTCTATTGTCGCGGAGTTTAAGCAGTGACTGACATGAACATGCTTGATTTGTTTTTAAAGGCCAGCATTCTGGTTAAGCTGATTATGCTTATTCTGGTGTGCTTCTCTGTCGCGTCTTGGGCGATCATCATTCAACGTACGAAAGTACTGAATGCCGCCACCCGTGAGGCAGAAGCGTTTGAAGATAAATTCTGGTCCGGTATTGAGCTGTCACGGCTCTACCAGGAAAGCCAGGGC
Organism: uncultured Enterobacterales bacterium; assembly: GCA_946478305.1. Taxonomy (GTDB): domain Bacteria; phylum Pseudomonadota; class Gammaproteobacteria; order Enterobacterales; family Enterobacteriaceae; genus Ewingella. The sequence continues at coordinate 1,893 of CAMLBO010000027.1, read as the reverse complement.
CGCCGTGAGAACCTCACCGGCGCCGAACAGATCTTCCATTCCGGTTTCAAAGAGTTCGCCCGTTTGCACCGCGCAAACAGCCATGCGCCAGAGTCTGTTATTGAAGGTTCTTCCCGTGCAATGCGTATCTCTTTCAATCGTGAGATGGAATCTCTTGAAATGCACATTCCATTCCTCGGCACCGTCGGTTCCATCAGCCCGTACATCGGTCTGTTTGGTACGGTCTGGGGCATCATGCACGCCTTCATTGGCTTAGGTTCTGTAAAACAGGCCACCTTGCAGATGGTTGCCCCTGGTATTGCAGAAGCCTTGATTGCTACTGCAATCGGTCTTTTTGCCGCTATCCCTGCGGTTATGGCTTACAACCGTCTGAACCAGCGTGTGAACAAACTCGAACAAAATTACGATAACTTCATGGAAGAATTCACGGCTATCCTGCACCGTCAGGCTTTCTCTCGCGAAAGCAGCAGTAACTAAAGGGGGATAGCATGGCTCGAGTTCGAGGTCGTCGTAACCGTCGCGAAGGTAAGTCGGAGATCAACATCGTTCCGCTGCTTGACGTGCTGTTGGTTCTGCTGCTGATTTTTATGGCGACAGCGCCGATCATTACGCAAAGCGTGGAAGTTGATCTTCCGGATGCGACAGACTCAAAAACAGTGTCCAGCGATGATAATCCGCCGGTCATTGTGGAAGTTTCCGGCGTAGGTCAATACACCATCGTGGTGGATCATCAGCGTATGGAACAGTTACCGGAACAGCAGGTAGTGGCGGAAGCCGCCAACCGTATTAAAGCCAATCCGAAGACCGTGTTCCTGATCGGCGGTGCAAAAGATGTGCCTTATGATGAGATCATCAAAGCGCTTAACATGCTGCATCAGGCAGGGGTTAAATCTGTCGGCCTGATGACACAACCTATCTGACGATAGGCGTTTGTAACACTTATTGGAAACCCGGCTTCTTCCGGCCTGATAAAACAGTTATTTGCATAACAGTAACTGGCGCTGAAGAAAACCGGGTTTTTGGCAATCCTGTGTTGGGAAATCTATTTTGGTAAAGGCAACTGCAACTGAACAAAACGCTAAGCTCAAACGCGCCGTTATTGTTTCGGTCGTTCTGCATGTCATCATAATAGCCCTGTTGATCTGGGGTTCGCTGTCTGAAGATACCAGCATGAGTGGCGGTGGTGGCGGGAGCGATATATCTGCTGTGATGGTGGATCCGAGTGCGGTGGTTGATCAGTACAATCGGCAACAGCAGCAATCCGCTGATGCTCAACGTGCCGCACAAGCCCGTCAGAAAAAGTCTGAACAGCAGGCTGAAGAACTTCAGCAGAAGCAGGCAGCAGAGCAGCAACGACTGAAAGAATTAGAGAAAGAGCGTTTGCAGGCACAGGACGATGCCAAGCAGGCTCAGGAAGAAGCCAAGCAACAAAAACAAGCCGCCGAGCAGCAGAAACAGGCGCAGGAACAGCAAAAACAAGCTGAAGACGCAGCGGCGAAAGCCAAAGCGGAGGCCGCGAAGGCTCAGGCTGAAGCGGCTGCTAAGGCGAAAGCTGAAGCGGACAAAGCGGCGAAAACTGCGGCGGATGCGCAGAAGAAAGCCGCCACTGAGGCGAAGAAACAGGCTGAAGCTGAGGCCGCAGCGGCAGCAGCAGCCAAGAAACAAGCTGAAGCGGACGCGAAAAAAGAAGCGGCTGCTGAAGCCAAAAAGCAGGCAGCTGCGGAAGCTAAAGAAGCTGCCGCCGCAGCGGCGGCGCAGGCTAAAGCCGATGCTGCTGCTGAGAAGAAAGCTGAAGCTGCTGCGGCTGCGAAAAAAGCGGCCGCCGACAAGAAAGCGGCAGCCGCTGCTGCTGCCAAGCAGTCTGAATCTGTCGATGATCTTCTCGGGGGACTG
>CAMLBO010000026.1 GCA_946478305.1 uncultured Enterobacterales bacterium | reverse complement strand
GTCGAAATATCCTTTAAAAAACAATGCTGGTCACCTTAAGTGACCAGCATTACGCTCTGGGCGACCTTTTTTAATACTGCGCTTTTAGAAGCGGAGATTAACGTTCGTAAATGATTTCGACGCCTTCGTCGTCTTCATCATCCCAGTCATCCCAGTCTTCGTCATCTTCGGCTTCCACTTCTGCCAGCTGTTCACGATGATAGTCGTCCCACATGAACTCAACTTTCTCAGGCACAGCGGCTTCAACGGCCATGTGTTTAGGATTTTCGTTGATGAATTTCATCACATCCCAGCACAGAGCGTTAACCCCTTCACGATTGGCTGCAGAGATGAGGTAATAATTACCCTCCCAGCCCAGAGCTTCAGCAATGGCCTTCGCCCGCGTCTCAGCTTCTTCCTTTTCGATCAGATCAACTTTGTTGAAGACCAGCCAGCGCGGTTTTTCAGCAAGTTTTGCATTGTACTGCTGCAATTCATTAATGATGACCTTGGCATTTTCAATCGGATCTGACTCGTCAATTGGCGCGATGTCGATAAGATGCAAAAGTACGCGGCAACGTTCAAGATGCTTAAGGAAACGAATCCCCAAACCTGCACCTTCAGAAGCGCCTTCAATAAGCCCGGGAATATCGGCAACGACAAAGCTCTGTTCGCTGTCCATACGTACCACGCCAAGGCTTGGAACCAACGTGGTAAACGGATAGTCGGCGACTTTCGGCTTCGCGGCAGAAACCGCGCGGATGAACGTCGATTTACCGGCGTTTGGCAGACCCAGCATACCCACGTCAGCCAACAGCATCAGTTCAAGTGCGATATCGCGCTCTTCACCTTTGGTACCCATGGTTTTCTGGCGCGGTGAACGGTTGATTGAAGATTTAAAACGGGTGTTACCCAGACCATGGAAGCCGCCTTTAGCGACCATCTGGACCTGACCGTGGCGGGTCATATCACCCAGCACTTCCCCTGTTGCCTGATCGATAACGCGCGTACCGACCGGAACCTTAATCGTAATATCTTTGCCTCGCTTACCGGTACAGTCGCTGCTTTGACCATTGGTACCACGTTCAGCACGGTAAGATTTCACAAAGCGGAAATCGATCAGTGTGTTGAGGTTTTCATCACCCACCAGATAAACATCGCCGCCATCACCGCCGTCGCCACCATCTGGGCCACCGCGTGGAATATATTTTTCGCGACGGAAACTGACACAACCATTACCACCGTCACCTGCCACGATCAATATTGTGGCTTCATCAACAAACTTCATTTGTACTATCTCCGTAAATCATTCACCGGGTTGCTTAAGTTTAGCCACCAGGTTTTGTTCTGTCCGACCAGGCCACCAACGATGGCCTATTGCGGAAAACATCGCTCCCGCCACCACCACGAATGCACCAAGATAACCCATTGTGTTAAGTACGGGTGCCGCAAACATGCCAGGCCAGGCAAGTGCCAATAAGTCTGAAAATAGCAGGGTAAATAACGGCGTCAGGGTGACGAAGGCACTCACTTGCGCCGCCTGCCATCTCGCCATCGCTTCCGCTAATGCGCCGTACCCTACTAAAGTATTCGCGCCGCAAAACAACAAGCAGGCAAATTGCCAACCGCTGAGCTGAGAAAGCATCGCCGGACTGGCCAGCGGGAGCAATGCGATAGAACATAAAGTGTACAGCAAAAATAGGATTTGCGGTGAGCCCAGTCGGCGCAATAGAACCTTTTGCGCCACACCGTAAATCACCCAAACCGTTGCTGCACCGACCCCAAGTAAAACACCTAACGTGTAATCTGTGAGTCGGGTAAAAATTTCAATCAGGCTGGTATTGAAAAACAGAACCAACCCTAAAATAAGCATACCGGCGCCAATAATCTGAGTAACGCGCATCCTTTCTTTCAGAATAATGACACTGGCAAACATCATACCTACGGGGGATAACTGCCCAATAACCTGCGACGCCGTTGGGCTGAGGTATTGCAGAGACGACCCAAATAAAACGAAATTGCCCAATAATCCACACGTGGCGACAAGGAGTAAAACCAGCCAACGCGGACTTTTGAACATCTGCATCGGAGGCAATCTATGCCGCGATGCGAGAATACAGCCCAGAACAATAGCGGCTAAGGAAAACCGAAACCAAACAATGGTAAACGGATCCATTACCACTAAAACCTGTTTCATGGCAATTGGCAGAGAACCCCAGCACATCGCCGTGGTTATCGCTAACATGATCCCTATTGGCGCCTGCGACTTTGTGTCCATATTCTTGCCAGGAGTGGGCGAGCCAGAATGTAAAAAGCCCCACAACGAATTGCGGGGCTTACATCTATTTACTTAAGACTCGAAAAATTTATTCAGCTTCGATGCTGATAAACTTACGGTTTTTCGGGCCTTTAACTTCGAACTTGACTTTACCGTCAGCCAAAGCAAACAGAGTGTGGTCCTTGCCGCAACCCACGTTGGTACCAGCGTGGAATTTGGTGCCGCGCTGACGAACGATGATGCTGCCTGCCAGTACTGCTTCGCCGCCAAAGCGTTTTACGCCAAGACGTTTAGCTTCTGAATCGCGACCGTTGCGTGTGGAGCCGCCAGCCTTTTTGTGTGCCATTGTTCCGCTCTCCTAAACTTAAGCGCTGATGCCGGTGATTTTAACGTCAGTGAACCACTGACGGTGGCCCTGTTGCTTACGGTAGTGCTTACGGCGACGAAACTTAACGATCTTAATTTTATCGCCACGACCGTGAGCTACAACTTCAGCTTTGACCAAACCGCCAGCAACTAATGGCAGACCGATATTGATTTCTTCACCGTTAGCAATCATCAGAACCTGGTCAAACTCGATTGCTTCACCAGTTGCGATGTCCAGCTTTTCAAGGCGAATAGTCTGCCCTTCGCTGACACGGTGTTGTTTACCACCACTTTGGAAAACCGCGTACATATAAAACTCCGCTTTCCGCGCACTCAACTTTGTATAGTCCAGAGGGCGCTATAAATATTCACAATAGGGCGCGAATTCTACGCAAAAAATCAGCATAAGACAAGAGCACATTCACCACAAAAGAAGAAAAAAAGCGCAGTTCTTGTGATGGCATTTATCTGCACTGTTTTTCAAGTACAATCCCCTTTACAGTAAGTGCCATGTGCCAATGTGAGCCAGACCTCATTGCGGTGAAGAGAAACACAGCCGAAAAAACACAATGAACCTAGAACAGATAATCGATCTCACCGGGCAGGACATGGATGCGGTAAACGCAACCATACTTGAGCAGTTGAATTCTGATGTATCGCTCATCAATCAACTGGGATATTACATCATTAGTGGCGGAGGCAAACGAATTCGCCCAATGATCGCCGTTCTGGCTGCACGAGCCTTGTCCTATCAGGGTAACAAGCACGTCACCGTCGCTGCACTTATTGAGTTTATCCATACCGCCACGCTTTTGCATGACGACGTGGTGGATGAATCTGATATGCGTCGCGGCAAAGCGACAGCTAATGCGGCTTTTGGTAATGCAGCCAGCGTTTTAGTCGGTGACTTTATCTATACGAGAGCATTCCAGATGATGACTGATCTGGAGTCATTGCCAGTACTTGCATTAATGGCCAAAGCGGTCAACGTCATCGCGGAAGGCGAAGTGCTGCAGCTAATGAACTGCAATGATCCGGATATTACCGAAGAAAGCTACATGCAGGTCATTTACAGTAAAACTGCCCGACTATTTGAGGCTGCAGCACAGGCTTCCGCCATGTTAGCGGGTGGCACTGAAGAGCAGATTCAAGGCTTGCAGGATTACGGTCGTTATCTGGGCACAGCTTTCCAGTTGATCGATGATTTGCTCGATTATGATGCAGATGGCGAAACTTTGGGGAAAAACACCGGAGATGATCTGAATGAAGGGAAACCGACACTCCCTCTGCTTCATGCGATGAAAAATGGCAATGAAGAGCAATCGGCTATGATCCGTAAAGCGATTGAAGAAGGAAACGGGCGTCACCTTCTGGAACCGGTATTGGCGGCAATGCATCAATGGGGTTCATTGGAGCACACCCGCGCACGTGCTGAAGAGGAAGCTGATAAAGCAATTACTGCCCTGCAAGTTCTGCCTGAGTCGGAGTATCGTACTGCGCTGGAAGGGCTGGCTCATATTGCTGTCAGAAGAAACTTCTAGCTGCCGCTGAGCGGTATTGATGAACATGTACCGCCTCTGTGCGGTACATGTTGCCATCAAGATGTTACTTCAGGCATCACTCCCCGCCCGTAAACGTTGTAGCACCTCTGAGAGCCCTTCTCTGACAATAAATTTTATAATCACTTCTCGCTCGTGCTCCTTGAGTTGTTTATAGCTTTCAATCCAAATAGCCAACGGATCCTGATGAGAGGAATAGACGTATTCCGCAGATTGTTCTTTCATCTCGAGACTCCCCATCGCTTTTAGGGGCAGGCTATCAATGTGATATTCAACGGCCTTTCCCTGAACTCCATGCCGGCGGCGTTTGACCCAGGCATTCCGCCGCGCCATACCGTGTATGCCCTGAGTTGACGAAGGCAACCCATCAAAGCCAATGAGTTCATTTGCTGCAAACCACTCTTTTTTCATAACGGTCCTTTTCATCTGGCGCTCAGGCCATAAGAATATGTTAGAAATCCCTGAGGAAGTGAAAGCAAGAATAGAGAACATTCACTTTTCCATTTAAGTACTCACATTAAAACTGCAGCTAACTTATAGCACTACTTAATAGAAACAATAAACATGAATTATTATTAACCCTCTTTTAAAACGCACCTATTGGCTTTTGATGAAACTTTTTTATGAAAGAGAGAAGAGTCAAAATTACATTTTTCAGAAACAAGTAACCTGCCAGCCATTGCTGACGAAAGAAATAAAGATAATAAACATAGAATACAACAACATAACAAACATCCACATAAACAATTAAAAATAAAGAGTGTTAAGAAACATCTAAAATTTTTATATAAATACTCTTTTATTAGAGACATCTCTAAATCGAACAACTAATAGAAAAAATAATTATTTCCGCACATGTCATTAAAAATCAAATATTTTAAAATACCACTCAGGACTAATCAGTAAAAATATCAATTATGCATTTGCGTTAACTATCAGAAAGAGATATTTTCCCGAAAATAATCAACATATTTTTTAGAAACAGAAACATCAATTATGAAATGCAATATTTCAGATCTCGATTCCATAGTTGCACCGAAATGAAATAACTTTGAACATCTTGCCGATAATAAAAGGGAATAAACATGAAAGGACGTAAAGACAATTGGCATCAGGCTGACATCATCGCCGCGCTGAGAAAAAAAGGAACAACTCTGGCAGCCGTGTCCCGTAGCGCAGGGTTGAGCTCATCAACGCTGGCAAATGCATTGTCAAGGCCATGGCCAAAAGGTGAACGTATCATTGCAGATGCCATTGGCGTTCATCCGTCGATGATTTGGCCAAACCGTTATTTCGACGCAGTAACGTCACAACGCATTGAGCGAAAGATCAGAATGCCTAACAAAAACTGAAATCGCGCTCATAAAAAAACCGCCGGTAAATCCGGCGGTTCATCAGTATTGGCGCAACTTCGATCACTTATTGATGAAGTTTTCACCCAGCTCAATATCTTTACGCAGCACGTCGAGCATTGAGTCCAGAGAACTCTGCTCAAATGCACTCAATTTCCCGATGCTTTTCAGCTCAGCGACGCCATTTTTACCCAGCAGAATTGGCTGAGCGAAGAAGCGTGTATATTCGCCATTACCTTCAACATAGGCACACTCAACAATGTTGCTTTCGCCTTGCAGAGCACGAACCAGGGACAAGCCAAATCGAGCTGCAGCCTGGCCCATAGAGAGGGTGGCTGATCCGCCGCCAGCTTTCGCTTCAACCACTTCCGTACCCGCATTCTGGATACGTTTGGTCAAATCAGCCGCTTCGCTTTCACTGAAGGTGACACCAGGGATCTGCGAGAGCAATGGCAAAATAGTCACGCCTGAGTGGCCGCCAATTACCGGAACTTCGATCTCCTGTGGCTGTTTACCTTTGAGTTCAGCAACAAAGGTGTTTGAACGGATGACATCAAGTGTCGTTATGCCAAACAATTTGTTTTTGTCATACACACCGGCTTTTTTCAACACTTCTGCAGCGATGGCCACCGTGGTGTTAACCGGGTTGGTAATGATGCCAATGCAGGCTTTTGGGGAGGTCTTCGCGACTTGCTCAACCAGGTTACGAACGATGCCCGCATTAACGTTAAACAGGTCAGAACGATCCATGCCTGGTTTACGCGCAACACCGGCAGAAATCAGTACCACATCAGCACCCACTAATGCAGGGGTGGCATCTTCTCCGCTAAAGCCTTTGATTTTTACAGCAGTAGGGATATGACTGAGGTCGACAGCCACGCCCGGCGTTACCGGCGCAATGTCATAGAGAGAGAGTTCTGAACCTGAAGGTAACTGAGTCTTGAGTAGAAGGGCGAGGGCCTGGCCAATACCGCCAGCTGCACCGAGAACCGCAACTTTCATCCTATACTCCTTTTTTATCATAAACTTAAAAAGCGCCGTGAATTCATCTAGTTATGACCTTAATCTACTGACTGGCCAAACACAATCATCGAACCCAGATAGTGAGAAGCCACGCATTATTAAGATTGTATGTCGGCTTAATTTAAGATTATTTTGCTTATGCTTCAGCAGCATAAAACAACGATATCCAAAATAGCGTCACGAAACACGACAGGTTAACCGGCGGTTACATTACACCCGAAGCCAACATCAGGACAATATCATTTTCATAACAATTTATTTACCAACAGCAAAGAAAATAATGCACGAAATTGGCATATTCATCACATTTAATCGATTGCACGCTGTGCTTAATACCTTATATTCCCGATAATTCATCGTTCTTAGCTGAAGGGTTATTGCATAAAAATTCAAATATATGCATAATCCACAACACTATCGTTATGACCTTAGGGTGCAAAATGCGTAATCCTGCCAAACAGGAAGATCTGATCAAAGCCTTCAAATCTTTGTTGAAGGAAGAGAAGTTCAGTTCTCAAGGTGAAATCGTCCTCGCTTTACAGGAAGATGGCTTCGAGAACATTAACCAATCCAAAGTTTCGCGCATGCTGACCAAGTTTGGCGCGGTACGTACCCGCAATGCCAAAATGGAAATGGTGTACTGTCTTCCTGCCGAAATTGGTGTTCCAACCACGACCAGTCCGTTGAAAAACCTGGTATTGGATATTGACTACAATGAAGCCGTCGTCGTTATACGCACCAGCCCTGGAGCAGCGCAGCTGATTGCACGCCTGCTGGACTCTTTAGGTAAATCAGAAGGCATTTTGGGGACCATAGCCGGCGATGACACCATATTCACCACACCAGCCCGTGGTTTCAGCGTTAAACAGTTGTATGAAGCTATCCTCAGCCTGTTCGAACAAGAGCTGTAAAAGCTCCGTTCTCTTCTTCACGGTTCGATTAAAATTCCGCGCTCAATACATGCAGGTTACTGTCAAATATCTTCTTAGGGTACCCTGCAAACCTCTCTATATAAGTAATACTCATTATAATTTCATTATCTACCCGTATAATTGATTCATCTCTGCCTACCCCATGCCACCGCAGCGAGTTTTACTTCCAAACTGCCACCAACAAGTCACATCGTCGTTACAATGCAGTTTCATTAGTGCGAATAACTGCCGTATAGCGCACAAATAGTCAATTCATCTTAATTCATTGTTTTTTAATAAAAAACCATCTGATAGTTCACTTTTACGTCAGTTTTTATGCCTTTTAGTTATTAAAACCCAACAGATCACACTTATAACAACTCAAAAAACTATTAGCAAACTATTAATATTCTAGGTTACTAGATGTATACTCATTTCCGTGATGTGAATCACTGTTTGTTCGGACGCATAATAAAATCGACGAGGTTAATCATGAAAGTTACTACTGCTATCGCAACGTTAAGCATTCTCTCTGCTCTGTCATTTGGCGCTTTTGCAGCACAACCCGTTACACAGGATCAGGCGCAACATCTGCAATCTGTAGGGATGATCAGCGTAAGCGGCGTCGCCGGTGCGCCCTCTGATATCCGTCAGGCACTGTCAGCAAAAGCCGATGAACAAGGTGCTAAAGCATTTCGAGTGATCGAAGTTCGTGAAGAAGGCAACTTCCACGCCACCGCAGAAATCTACCAATAAGACCAACGAGTAGTTGAAGCGAAGAGGCCTGATAAAAACCAGGCCTGCGAAGTACGGATGTCATACCGAACGGATTTATCGCTGCACCATACCAAGCTTCCAGAGCGTTAAAGCGCCCTTCAAACTTGAAGATACAGACCTGATGAATCCAATACATGAATCGACGTTGTTATAGGGTGCTAAGACCACCGGACATCAACGTCAAAATATCAGGAAATTATCATGAAAATCATTACTACTCTCGCTGCATTAAGCCTGTTCACCGCTGTTTCATTTGGCGCGTCAGCAGCGCAACTGATCACCAACGATCAGGCACAGAATTTACAGCCAATGGGCGTGATTAACGTCAGCGGCGTTAACGGCGTCTCTATGGATATCCGCCAAAAATTGTCCGATAAAGCCGACAGCATGGGCGCGAAATCTTACCGCGTGATCGAAGCTCATAATGATGGGGCCTATCACGCGACAGCAGAAATCTACCAATAAGATCTCTGCTCTGCATAAGCCACTGATTACTCATTTTTATTAAGCCCTTCATGCTTAAGTATTACCGGGTTCAACAGCCACAAACCAGCGATAAAAATCTGCGCTGTTGAGGCTGGAAAGAGAGCTGACACTGCCACTGCCGTGCTCTCGTGCTTCCGAGACCCTCGTCGTCCTGTCCGACGACACCTTTTGGCTCCCGTAAATTGCGGGAGCTTTTTTTTATGTTTTTTCCGGCGCCGCAGATTAGCCATAAAAAAACACAGCCGAAGCTGTGTTTTTCAGTAAACAGAGGGTGAACTCAGGATGTTAAAACTCTTCGACTACCTGAGCCTTCACGGCCAGCGCATCCAGCAGCTTGCTATGAATACCGCCGAAACCGCCGTTACTCATCACCAGAATATGGTCGCCAGGCAAGGCGGCCTTCACCACCAGATCTACCAGCGAATCCACATCAGCACTCCAGTGTGCAGGCTGGATACAGTGCTCGGCCACTTCAGCAACCTGCCACGGGATATGTTGGGGTTGTAGCAGGAACACTTCATCCGCGCGGCCAAGCGCTGGCGCCAACTCATTTTTACTCAGCCCCATTTTCATGGTGTTTGAGCGGGGTTCGAGAACAGCGAGAATGCGCGCCGTGCCGCCCACTTTACTGCGCAACGCAGCAAGCGTGGCGAGGATCGCCGTCGGATGATGAGCAAAATCATCATAGACACTGACCCCAAAGGCTTCACCGCGCAGCTCCAGACGGCGGCGGGCATTGATGAAATCACCCAGAGCCTTGCAGGCATCTTCTGGCTTCACGCCCACGTGGCGGGCAGCGGCAATAGCCATCAGACCATTGTGCATATTGTGTTCGCCAACCAGAGACCAGTGCACTTCACCGACTTTTTCACCGTGCAGGGAGACGGCAAACGAGCTGGAGTCTGGCGTCAGTTTTTTCGCATCCCATGCGCAAGCTTCCGTTTCCCCCACAAACTCTTGCTCACTCCAGCAGCCCATTGCCATAACTTGTTTGAGCGGCGTGTCATGCTCAGGCAGGATGATTTTGCCCTGACCGGGTACCAGACGAACCAGATGATGGAACTGTTTCTGAATGGCTTTCAAGTCGTCGAAAATATCCGCGTGATCGAACTCGAGGTTATTGAGGACCAGCGTACGCGGGGTGTAGTGAACAAACTTCGAACGCTTATCGAAGAACGCACAGTCGTACTCATCGGCTTCAATCACCATAAACGGACTGTTGCCCAGACGGGCTGAAACGTCGAAGTTCCCCGGCACACCGCCGATGACGTAACCAGGCTCATAGCCACAGGCTTCGAGGATCCAGGTCACCATTCCTGCGGTTGTCGTTTTACCATGGGTACCTGCAACCGCGATCACCCAACGGCCTGGGAGCACGTGGTCGTGCAGCCACTGTGGCCCTGATACGTACGGAATACCCTGCTCCAGCACGGCTTCCACGCAAGGGTTGCCGCGGGTCATGGCGTTACCGATAATCACCAGATCCGGCTGTGGATCCAACTGGGAAGGATCGTAGCCCTGGATCAGTTCTATACCCTGATTTTCCAGTAGCGTACTCATTGGTGGATAAACGTTGTTATCTGAACCGGTAACCTGATGCCCTTGTGCACGTGCCAACATTGCCAGCCCGCCCATAAAGGTGCCGCAAATCCCAAGAATATGAATGCGCATATGTTTTCCATTAATGCCTTTAAGTCAGCCGCTATTCTACCGCTCAGAATCCTCCAGAAGAAATGGATTTGCCTAGGATTCATCCATATATTTGGGCTAAACTGCCAGCGCTAATGTAAAGGGTTTATTAACAAACCGTTATCCATCCTAGATTCAGGGAATGCGTCATGAAAACGTTAGGCGAATTTATTGTTGAAAAGCAGCAGGATTTTCCACATGCGACTGGTGAACTCACCGCCCTCCTTTCAGCAATAAAGCTCGGCGCAAAAATTATTCACCGAGACATCAACAAAGCCGGGTTGGTCGATATCCTCGGCGTCAGTGGTGTGGAGAACGTGCAGGGCGAAGTTCAGATGAAACTCGACCTGTACGCCAATGAAAAGTTAAAAGCCGCCATGAAGGCGCGCGGTGAAATTGCCGGTATCGCGTCTGAAGAAGAAGATGAGATCGTCATCTTTGAAGGGGAGCGTGCTGAAAATGCAAAATACGTGATCCTGATGGATCCGCTGGATGGCTCCTCGAACATTGACGTGAATGTCTCCGTGGGCACCATATTCTCAATTTACCGCCGTACTACTCCGCTGGGCCAGTCAGTCACTGAAGCCGATTTCCTGCAACCCGGTAACCGTCAGGTCGCCGCAGGTTATGTGGTTTATGGCTCTTCCACCATGCTGGTTTATACCACGGGTGTCGGTGTACACGCCTTTACCTATGATCCATCACTTGGCGTATTTTGCCTGTCACATGAAAAAGTGCGTTTCCCTGCCAAGGGCAGCATGTACTCGATCAACGAAGGCAACTACATCAAATTCCCCCTCGGCGTTAAAAAGTACATTAAGTATTGTCAGGAGCAGGACGAAGCCACGCAACGCCCTTACACCTCGCGCTATATTGGCTCGCTGGTTGCTGACTTCCACCGTAACCTGCTCAAAGGTGGCATCTACATTTACCCAAGTACTGCAAGTCACCCAACCGGTAAATTGCGTCTGCTGTATGAATGTAACCCGATGGCGTTCCTGGCCGAACAAGCCGGCGGTAAAGCCAGTGACGGTAAAAACCGCATTCTGGACATCATTCCGCAAAAACTGCACGAACGCGCACCTTTCTTCGTCGGTAACCGTTCAATGGTTGAAGACGCAGAACGCTTTATTGCGCAATTCCCGGATGATGCCTACCCACAATAACAACGTCTTATCTCTGTCACTTATCCATAAGGGTTCAGCTCAGGCAGAACCCTTTTTTATGCAATTGCCGATCAGACGAAGTTCTGCTGATTGAGTTTAAATACCGAGACGCTTTGTGCCAGCAACTGCGCCTGTTCTTCCAGAGAACGTGTAGCAGCCGTGGCCTCTTCTACCAGCGCAGCATTCTGCTGAGCCACCTGATCCATCTGGGTAATGGCAATATTTACCTGTTCGATACCGTGGGTTTGTTCGCTGGTCGCAATAGAGATTTCATTCATCAGGCTGGTGACACGGCGCACTTCGCTGGCGATCTCGGTCATGGTAGCAGCGGCGGATTTCACCATCGCCTCTCCTTCTGAAACCCGGTTTTCTGAATCATCAATCAGCGCTTTAATCTCTTTGGCTGACTGCGCGCTGCGCTGTGCCAGGCTACGGACCTCACCGGCAACGACCGCAAAACCTCGCCCCTGCTCACCAGCACGTGCCGCTTCGACGGCAGCATTGAGCGCCAGGATATTGGTCTGGAAGGCGATACCGTCAATCACGGTAATAATGTCTGCAATACGTTTGGAGCTGTCGGTGATGGCATGCATTTTGTCCATAACCTGATGCACCACCTTACTGCCTTTGTCGGCAATCCCGGACACGCTTTTCGCCAGCTGATTAGCCTGTTCGGAATTAGTGGCGTTCATGCGCACGGTTGAAGTCAGCTGTTCCATGCTGGCAGCAGTCTCTTCGAGGGAGGCAGCAGACTCTTCAGTGCGCTGTGCCAGGTGTACGTTACCTGCCGCCAATTCACGCGTGCCAACATCAATCTGATTACCCGCATCGCGGACGCGGCCGACCGAGGCAGACAACGAATCCTGCATCTTTTTCATCGCCCGCATCAATCGCCCCATCTCATTGCTACGGGAGTCATCAATTTCGTGGGTTAAGTCGCCCGCAGCAATAAACTCCAGCTGTGCGATAGAGGCATTCAGTGGATGCATGATGATTTTCTGCAGGGCAAACCATGACAGAAGCGCAATAGACATGGCGATCAGGCAGGCAACAATAATAATGATCACCTGGATCCGCGCCTGCTTCTGAGCGGTAGTAATATGGCGATCGGCCGTTTCGTTGGCATACAACCGGAAATCTGCCAGCGCTTTATCGTAGGCGTTGCTGTACGGCGTCATTTTATTTTCCAGCACGTCGTAATAACCGTCGGTACTTTGTGCTTGAATAGCAGCCAGCGCGGGCTCAAGCCCATGCTGTTTATAGGCGTCATAGGCAACTTTTACCGCCGTGGATAAATCTTCGCCGCGCTGGGTTTCATCGTTAATCGCCATAAACGCGGCCACCTGCTGATCGGCCTGTTTGATATAATCCGCGACCCGTCCCGCCGTCTCTTTCGAATCATCCATCATGCCAATTTCCATCTGACGAACCGCGACGCTACTGGCAACGCGCGCGCGCAGGGAAAAACTGTAGCTATTGGCTAACGCCCCAAGTTCCTCACCCTGAAGCCGATCAATTTGCTTTAGCGAAGTGGCACTTTGCCGGATAGCGCTGGCACCCAAAAAACTGACCAATAACAGAATCAGTGTCATTACGACTAACAAGGCGATCAATCCCGCCTTTACGCTCAATTTATTCAACATGCTGTAATACCCGGTTGTTTAGGAAACGGAGGAAAAAGCGAGAGAGGTACTTCGTAGGCCATACAGAGTTTTTATGTAAAGTGTTATCGGCAATCCTGTGAAATTCTTGATAAAAAACCATAAAACAGGCAGTTACAGGGAAAACCTTATTCACGGGAAACTTTCCTGCCAAGCCGGTAGGATTTAACGGGGAGAAAAAGAGAGATCGACCAGAAACACCAACCGCGAAAATGACAGGAATTCGTGGCTGACTTGGCTATAATGTGCGGCACTCTATTCCTGGTTCAACGAAGGAACCCCAAATGAGCTTACTGAATGTACCGGCCGGTAAAGACCTGCCAGAAGATATTTATGTTGTTATCGAAATTCCGGCCAATGCCGACCCAATCAAATACGAAGTAGACAAAGACACTGGCGCGCTTTTCGTTGACCGCTTCATGTCTACTGCGATGTTCTATCCGTGCAACTACGGTTACATCAACCACACTCTGTCTCTCGACGGTGACCCGGTTGACGTACTGGTCCCAACACCTTATCCGCTGCAACCTGGTTCAGTCGTTCGCTGCCGTCCAGTTGGCGTACTGAAAATGACCGATGAATCTGGCGAAGATGCCAAAGTGGTTGCGGTTCCGCACACTAAACTGAGCAAAGAGTACGATCACATCAAAGATGTGAACGACCTGCCAGAACTGCTGCGCGCACAGATCACCCACTTCTTCGAGCAATATAAAGCGCTGGAAAAAGGCAAATGGGTAAAAGTTGAAGGTTGGGATAACGCCGAAGCCGCTAAAGCTGAGATCGTGACCTCTTTCGAACGCGCTAAAAACAAATAATCGTTTTTGCGGTTGGATAAAAGAAAAACACCGTCCACTGGACGGTGTTTTTGTATGTCTCTCTCCCTGGTAGAAGAGAAAATGTTGCAACGTATTAAACGACTTTGCTCAGAGTTCTCACTTCACATCACCCGCACGTTTTACCCAATCCCCCCCTTCAATACGCGGCACTCCATCAAGTGCACGTATGTAGAGATAGATCCAGGCACTGCCGTACGGTGTGGAAATCAGTTCACGTTTATAATCTTTTGTATTACTTTTCAGTTCGTCCAGTTCAGCCATGATAGACGACGTGATGCGGTAAACTTCACAATAGACTTTCCCGTCCCCTGGAACTACTGCCGGATAGTGCCCCAGATTATAGAGCGCATACCCGTCCAACTCGTGGTCACCCAACCACTGAGCGTTAGTCATCCAATGACTGTTGCCTTGCTTGCGTCGTAAACTGCCATAAACAATTATTCGCATGTTTGGTTTCGTATAGTAAAAGTCACATGGGTTAAAACTGAAACTGATAAAGCACATCTAACGCCTGATCGATACCGGAAACTGCTTCCAGATACAATCGCGGCATCAGACGATAGCGCAGGGTTAAGGTTGCCAGCGAGTCGAAGATCCCGACGCCATATTTGACCTGCAATCCAGGTAAAACATAGCCGCTAACTACCACCTGAGAGCTGTCTCCCACGCCTTGCGTATCCAGGGCCAGATTGCTGACACCGAATGCCTCGCCGATTTTACCCACAAGTTTACCACTTTGTGCAACCCCCATTCCGATAAGCATCGAGGTCATGGCCCCACTGTCGGCTCCGGAACTGTCCAAACCTTGTCCGCGAAGCAGGTAGGACAAGGCTTCCTGCTGGGACATGGTCGGATCTGAGAATATTTCAAGTTTAGGGGCATCGGCCTCGCCGGTAACGCGAAGTCCGGCAATAACGCCATTTTCTGTGGAATCCGGATTACGGATGGCTTCCAGATTCAGCAACGGCTGGTCGGCCGGCCCGGAGAATAGCAACTGGCCTTTGCGCACCAGCAGATCCTGGCCATAGGCATGGAAACGCCCTGAAGGAATATCTATCTGCCCGTTCAGACCCAATCCGTGTTTATCCTGCACCACTTTCAGCGCCCCCTTAAGGCGCGCTTTCAGACCGAAGGCATCAAGGCGTACATCATCACCGATATTCACAATCAGATTGCTGTTGATCGGAATGGACGTCGAAGCCGGTGCTATCGGCTGCCCCTGGTTATTCAGCATCACTTCGTCCGATGAGACGCCGACCGCGCTCTCCGGCAGTTCCTGCACCGTGATACGCGCCCACGGGATATCTACCCGGCCATTGAGCGAGAAGAGCTGAGGCGTAGCTTCAAACACCAGATCCGGCGAGACGTCCAGACGCACCATTGGCGGTACCGAAACGCGCACGCGGTCTCCTTTCGCCGCAATCCGCGCACGCCAGGCATTCAGCTCACTCCAGTCAGCGTTACCATTAAGTGCTAACTGTCCGTGGGCAGTGCGGATCACTCCGTCCATCAGCGATGACATGCCGTTGAAATTGATGTTGATATTGGCATTAGTGATATCGAACGGCATGAACTGGCCGTCAAAATCAACATCCGTCAGCGCCAGTCGGCCAAAGACCTGCGGTTTCTGCACATTGCCGCCCAGACGCAGATTGGCATTGAGAATACCTGAGGCTTTCTCCCCCTCCATCAGCGCCGGTTGCAGTAACGCCATAGAAATTTTGTTGATGTTAACGCTGCCGCTCAGATTACGGCGCCCCTGCGGATCGGCAATTTGAATACTGCCGTCGAGCTGGCCGTTGTTAGCAATCTTAATCAGCCAATCAAGATTCGCGCGCCCGTTATTAAGCCCGGCATTGAGGTTGAGCGTATCAAAAGCGACCGGCAGCGGATTGCCCTGAATCAGTTGCTGCACTTTAACGCCCTTGCCCACCAGCGACAGGCTGGCCTGCGGTAAACCGCCATCGGCCTTCCAGCTCACATCTGCCTTACCGCTGAAGATGCCGCTGAGCTTCGTTTCATCGCCCAGGAAGGGTTTAAGCATCGCCAGATCAAAACGGTTGAGCAGCAAGCTGGCTTGTCCGCTGGCTCCCGCATCAATGGTTTTTGGCACACATAAATCCGCGTTGGGATTTTGCCAGCAATGCGGCCCGACGGTTACCCGCTGCTCTTTGTTGAAATAATCCAGTGCAATAGAACGGCTAAGACGCCATTCACCCACCGGCGTATCAAACAACGTATTGTTGATATTGCCTTTCCAATGCTCGGTGGCACGGTCGAAACTGCCACTGAGTGCCAGACGGCCAGACACCGGCTTACCTTCAATATTCAGCTTAAGATCATGCTGTTTTTCATTACCTTTAGCATCCAGCGTCAGGTTGCTTATTTGCAAGGCATCCTGTTTTAACTGCTGTACTCGCACAGCCAGATTGCCCTGAATTTGGTCAGAAGAGCTGACGTCACCTTTGATACTGACACGGCTAATGGCCAATGCCTGCCATTTAAGATTCGTGGCGGTAAGGTCTGCCAACAGTTTCGGCGCCTTCAACTCGCCGCGTACCTGTACCATCCCCTTTGCCACACCGCCCAGCCCCGGCAGCGCGCCGTCCAGGTGCGGTGCATCGATGTTGGCATCCAGATTCCACTGGTCGCTGAGTTTACCTTTCACATCGATATTATTGCGCCCGAGTTCCAGATGCAGTTGAGGGATATCCCATTGGCCGTAATTGTTGCCGCGCAGGTTACCGCGGGCTTTCACAAGATTATTTTTCACATTGCCATCAAGTTCCAGCGTCGGCACTTGCATCTGCCAGCTGCCGCCATACAGGCTACCGCGGGTGGCAATTTTTCCCTGCAACTTCGCAGGCCAATCCGGATACTGTTTGGCAGTATTGATATTATTCAGCGTCAGCAACGTATTCCAACTGATGGCTTTGCTCCAGTCCACTATGCCGGTCAGATCTGTCGTCCCCTGGAGTGCGGCAAGGCGCAACAAGGTGAGGTTGAATTGCTCGACATTCCCTTTACCGTCTACGCTGAGCGTCGCAGGTGGGATTTGATCGCCGCTGAAATCAGAGTGCAGCGACAGCACATAATCTGTCGCTTTGCCGCTGAATTTCAGTTTAAAGCCTTTAGCCTGGAACTGCGGCGTGCCCGCCAGCGGCCATTGCAGTGCACTGCTCTCCAGCGCCAGATTCAGCGGCAGACCGGCTTCGGCCAGCTGAGTTTCCAGAGATAACTCGGCCCGCACAGGGCCGGAGAGATTCAGGCCCACGTCCAGCTTCTCGCGCAGAGCACCGCCAACTTTCAGTTTGATTTTCTCGCCCTTGATAGGATCGACATTCAGCGCGGTATTGATCGTCATATTGACCGGCCAGTTGCCGTTGAGCGTGGCCTGTCCAATACCGTCCAGCGACCCTTGCGGTGAACGTACCTGCAGAGCATCAAGTTTCACCGCCTGATCCTGCGTACTCGCCTTCAACAGGAAACGGGTAATTAATACGTCGGTGTCGCCGGTCAGTCGCAAATTGTCTGCGGTGATCTGATCAATATTAAGATCCAACGGCAGGCGGAAGTCAGGAAGTTCTGGCAACAAAGGCTTAGCAAACAGTTCCTGCAGCGTTTCGCCAAGCGGTTTTTCTGGCACGGCCACCGGTTTTTCCACCGGTTTCCCGGTGGCTTTTTCGGTCACTTTCTCGACAGCGTTATCCTGTGCCGCTTGCACAACCTCCGGCAACGGATTGACCGGGGTTTTTGGCAGGGCAATCAACAGTCCCCCAATGTGGGTTGGCAGCAAATGCAATGCACGGTCCTGCCATTGCGCACCGGTGCGAAACTCCCCCAGAGAAATCGCACGATCATCGATAGTCACGTTGACATTATTCAGCGTCAGTACGCGCAGGGTGATCGGATAAGGCGTGCTGAGATTCGTCAGTGGCTGGCTGTTCTCAGGCTCAGGGACAGGCGCCGCTGGCGTCATCTCCTTAGTATTCACTGCAACATTGACATCACTCAGACGCAGCGCATTGATACACAGGGCGCTGTTTTTAAAACAGGAAAGATCGACCGACAAGTGGAACTCGCCGGCTTTGACGTCAACACCGGGCATTTCATAATGCAGCCCTTTCAGCGTCAGATTGCGCCAACCACCTTCGACGCTTGCGATATTCAGGCCGGGAACAAACCGCTGCGCACCATTGATAACCAGATGCAAACCGGTTTGTGTGCCGATAAGGAAAGCCACTGTGCCAACCAGCAACAGGAGGACAATGAGAAAACCCAGGCAGATCTTTTTAAACAGACTCATAATTCCGGACCCAAACCGATGTAAAACTGCAATCCATGTTCGTCCTGATCACCGACTGGCGCCGCGATATCCAACTTAACCGGACCTACCGGTGAGGCCCAGCGGACGCCTACCCCGGCACCGGTTTTGATATTGCTTTTTGCGATATCATCAACCGCCTCACCGGAGTCAACAAACACGGCGCCCCACCATTTGCCGGTGACGTTGTATTGATATTCCAGTGAGCCGGTAGCCAGCTTGGATGCCCCCGTCAGCTTGCCATCATCATCTTTTGGTGAAATGGATTTGTATTTATAACCGCGGATACTGCGGTCACCCCCGGCGAAGAAGCGCAGGGATGGCGGTACACGTTCGAAATCATTGGTTTCAATCCACCCCAAATTGCCCCGCACGACAAAACGGTGCTTCTCAGCCAGGGTACGGATCCAGACGTTCTGCGCCTGAATAACGGCGAAATCGACGTCAGATCCCCAGGTGGTATCGGAGATATCAAGAGAATAGCGCTGGGAATCGCCCCAGGTAGGCATCAGCCCGCCACGCTGACGCGTGCGGTTAACGTTCACGCCAGGGTAGATAAGCATAGTGGTGTTAGTCACACTGGCCTGTGTAAAGTGGTCAAGGCTCCAGCGCAGGTTTACCGCACGCTGCCAGCCGCTGTCCAGGTCCCAGTAACGCGCCAGATTGACAGTACTGGAGTCTGATTTGGTGTCATTGAGATCTTCACGCTTAAAGCCGCCCTGCACCAGATAGTATTGCTGGAGAGGATCTTTCAGCAGTGGAATTTTATAGCTTAGATCGAGTGACTGCTCCGGAGCCGAAAGGCTGACCGAGCTCTCAAGGCTCTGACCACGATCGTTGACCCAGGGTTTTTTCCAGTTAGCTTTCAAACGAGGGCCGACATCAGTGGAATAGCCCACCCCGGTTTCCAACGTATTGCGAGTACGCGGAGTCACCACGGCGTCCAACGGCAACACTTTGGTGGTCTTTGCATCCGTAAATTCCGGCGAAACCACCACCGAGTTAAACCAGCCAGTGGCGGAAAGCCGTCGGTTCAGCTCAGCCAAATCGGACGAACTGTAATAATCACCTTGATGAAAAGGGACCAGGTTTTGCAGGTACTCTTCGCGAATCTGCGAGCCATGAAAGTTCACCGGACCAAAATGGTAGCGCTGCCCGCTGTCGAACTGAATATCCCAGAATGCCTTGTGCTCGTCTTCTATCACGCCGAGCTGGCTTTTCAGCATGTCAGCATCAAAGTACCCTTTGCGCACAGCCATGCCGGTCAGGGCGCTTTTGAAGCCATCATAGGTGCCATGGTTCAAAATGGTTCCCACGGCAGGCACCCATTTCTTCTTCAGTTCTTCGAACTCATTGTCTTTACTTGCCTGTCCTTCAATCACTACGTCGGTGCCGGCGATTTTCACTGGCGTACCCGGCGTCACTTTCGCTATCAATACCGGACGGCCAGGAGGAGGCGTCTGACGGAAATCAAAATCGATGGTCGGTTGGTAGTAACCTAAAGGTCTTAAACCCTGCTCAATGGCCGCACTGACGCGGGCGCGAAACCGCCCGTCAGCACCCACTTCATCACTCTGAATCGAGGAGAGCCGCACACGCACGTTCTTTTCCAGGTCGCCTTCGAGACCTTCTAACTGCAAGCGTACTTTCGCAGCCATAGAGAGCGAGGGAGCCAGCAACAGACCTAACACAAAAAGTTTACGGGGGTATCGTGGCACGAGCGCTCCTGCTGGTTTTGCTGTCCTGTTAAAATATCAGATGCCCGCAAGGGAATTCATGCCAAAGCCTGGCAGATTCACCTGTTTAAAATCTGATTAACGCATTTTAGTGCTAATCGCCGGAAATTTATCAACCGTAGGGCAACGTTACCCGTATTGTGTGCAAAGTCGCAATCAGATACAACTAACCATGGCCTATTGGCCGCAACCGGTTATTAAATAAACAGCTGGAGTCTCCTGTGGTGCAACATTCCGATAAAAACCTTTTTGATAAAACCCAGATTGTGAAGCAGGAAGAAGCTTTGCCAGGCCGCATTACCCCCATGCCGGTCGCAACCACCCACGTGGTAAACGGTCATTCAATGACCCATATTCCGGACAATATGGAGGTGGCCATTTTTGCGATGGGCTGTTTCTGGGGAGTAGAACGCCTGTTCTGGCAGCAGGAAGGCATTTACAGCACGGCGGCAGGGTATAGCGGTGGCTTCACGCCTAACCCGACCTACCGCGAAGTGTGCAGCGGCCAGACCGGCCATGCAGAAGCGGTTCGCGTGGTCTTTGACCCGGCGGTGATCAGCTATAACCAACTGTTGCAGATCTTCTGGGAAAACCATGACCCGGCGCAGGGTATGCGCCAGGGCGGGGATCTGGGTACGCAATATCGTTCAGCAATATACCTGTTAAGCGCAGAACAACAGGAGGCCGCGCGCGCCAGCCTGCAACGTTTCCAGCAGGCGATGGACAGTGCAGGTGACAAACGCCGCATCACCACGGAAATTACCGAAGCGCTGCCGTTCTATTATGCCGAAGACGATCATCAGCAATACCTCTACAAAAATCCGGAAGGTTATTGCGGCCTGGGCGGTATCGGTGTGTGCTTACCCCTTCAATAAAAGAACCCCCTGCAATTTGAAGGATGCAGGGGGTTTTTTAAGCGCTGGCGGCAATCTTGGTGCTACTGCTATACTATGCGGGCCGCAAATGTGGCCCGATAAACGTATTTCTGGCTGTAATCTTTGATTTTTTCGCCCTGAATGATGTTTTCTTTTATACAGCAACCCACTAAGTGCCCTTCCCTGCCGGTCATTATATCGGTGTTAAACGGATAGATTATGTTAAACAGTATTTTACTGATTCTCTTACTTATCGCGATCAGTGCCTTTTTCTCCTTGTCGGAGATATCGCTGGCCGCTTCCCGAAAAATTAAACTGAAAGTACTGGCCGATGAAGGAAACATCAACGCCTCGCGTGTACTGAAATTACAAGAAACTCCTGGCCTGTTCTTTACCGTCGTACAAATCGGGCTTAACGCCGTCGCCATCCTCGGTGGTATTGTCGGCGACGCGGCGTTCTCTCCCGCTTTTCAGATGTTCTTCGTCCGTTTCCTGTCGCCAGAAATGGCCGACCAGGTCAGCTTTATCTGTTCCTTCGTGCTGGTCACCAGCCTGTTCATTTTGTTTGCTGATCTAACTCCGAAGCGCATCGGTATGATTTCACCCGAAACGGTTGCCGTTCGTATAGTCAACCCGATGCGTTTCTGCCTGTTCGTTTGCCGGCCTATGGTCTGGTTCTTCAACGGCTTGGCTAACGTCATTTTTCGCCTGTTCAAACTGCCAACCGTGCGCAACGACGATATCACCTCTGATGACATCTATGCCGTAGTGGAAGCCGGGGCGCTGGCCGGTGTGCTGCGTAAGCAGGAGCATGAGCTGATTGAAAACGTGTTTGAGTTGGAGTCGCGCACCGTGCCGTCATCCATGACCTCACGTGAAAGCGTTATTTTCTTTGATTTGCGCGAAAGCGAAGACAGTATTAAAGAGAAGATTTCTACCCATCCCCACTCTAAATTCCTGGTATGCGACGGCCATATTGATCAGGTCGTTGGCTATGTCGATTCCAAAGATTTGCTGAACCGCGTGCTGGGTAATCAAAGCCTGATGCTCAGCAGCGGCGTACAAATCCGTTCGGCGCTGATTGTGCCGGATACCCTGACGCTCTCTGAGGCGCTGGAAAGCTTTAAAGCGGCAGGTGAGGACTTCGCCGTGATCCTCAATGAATATGCATTGGTGGTAGGGATTATTACGCTCAATGACGTTATGACCACGCTGATGGGTGATTTGGTCGGTCAGGGTATGGAAGAGCAGATTGTCGCGCGTGATGAGAACTCATGGCTTATCGAAGGCGGTACACCAATCGAAGACGTGATGCGCGTGCTACATATCGAAGCGTTCCCGCAGGCTGGAAATTATGAAACCATCGGCGGTTTCATGATGTTCATGCTACGTAAGATCCCCAAGCGCACCGATTTTGTAAAGTTTTCCGGCTATAAGTTTGAAGTCGTGGATATCGACAGCTACAAAATTGATCAACTGCTGGTGACCCGTATCACCGATAAGCCTGTCGCACCGTTGCTGCCTAAGACGCCGCAGGAAATCAAAGATGAAAAATGTGCGCTGAAACTTGCCGAGAAAAACGGCGATCACTGACAGCCATTTTACGCACGCTGGCGTGAATGCCAGAAACACGAACGGCCCTGAAAAGGGCCGTTTTTTTTGGTGCTGATGGCCGTGGTTGCCATCATGCTCCGGCGATTAACCCATTTCAGTCTGCAGATGGGTAACCTGACGGTTAACTTCTGACATCACACTGAAGTGGCGCTTATCACGTACTTTTGGCAATAAAATTTTGCCTTGGTCGAACTCAAATGCGCCGACGTCTTTGATATAAAGACGGCCACGGAACAGCGTCTTAACGTACTTGGCTACTTTCAACGGATTGTAGCGCTGGAAGATTCTCATTTTTCTACTTTCCTCCGATAAATCACTGCGTATTCAGACCCGTTAAAGCTGCGATGAAAGTCTGAATAAGATCGTATTCGCAGTGAGTAGACATATAACATAGCAGGGAGTTCAGGTTCTGCCAGTTTATTTAACTGCTTTTACTTGTCTTGACAGTGTGCTTTTCAGAATTGTCGCATTTCGACAGTATAACCCTTCAATTCGTGCTATTTCTGCAACCTATAACACACTGTTAACATTCCAACAGGACAGACCACTTGCCTGATTCTATGATTGTCGGGTCAGCCCATTTTTGCGGCCTCATTATTGGGAGTATGTATGATTTTTAAAAGCCTGCTAATTATGTCTCTGGTTGTTTTTCCGTTATTCGTTTCAGCACACAATCTTACCCTGGGTGAACGCCTGCCGGCCGTCGGTGTGGATGACAAAGGCGAGCTGAACTACGTTAACAACGACTTCAGCTATAACCGTTGGAACAGTGCCAAACTGCCCGGCAAAGTACGCGTGGTACAACACATTGCCGGACGTACCAGCGCTAAGGCGTTAAATACCCCGCTCGACGATGCCATCGGCGCAGCCAATCTACCGCGCGATCGTTACCAAACGACGACAATCATTAATACGGATGACGCCATCTTGGGTAGCGGCATGTTTGTTCGTAGCAGCATTGAAAGCGGCAAGAAAGAGTTCCATTGGTCGCAGATCATTGTCGACAGCAACGGGGTGGTAAAGAAAGCCTGGCAGTTGGAGCCGAAAAGCTCAGCCGTGGTTGTGCTGGATAAAAACGGAGTGATTAAATTCGCGAAAGAGGGTGCCCTGACAACAGGGGAGATTCAGCAAGTGATCGGTATGTTGCATCAGTTGGTAACGGAGTAAGGGAGTAAGGGAAAAGCGCAGCACCTGCGTTTTTCCCAATCCTCACTGTGTCAGAATAGCGACACCCGGAACCCCGGATTAAGGAACGACTCTTTCGGGGTATAAAGCAAAGGCTGACCTGTCCAGTCATGCACTTTTGCACCGGCTGCAATCGCTACCGCGTGCCCTGCTCCGGTATCCCAGATATTAGTCGGCCCAAAGCGAGGATAGAGTTGGGCTTCGCCTTCAGCCACCAGACAGAACTTAAGTGAAGAACCTATCGCTACGGTTTGATGCTCACCCAACTGTGACAGATAATCCTGCAACTCCTGATCATTGTCATAATGGGAACGGCTGACGACGACCAGCGGGGGATAGGCTTCCTGAACCTGTATTTGCTGGCGTTGGCCATTTTCTTCTTTCCAGGCTTTACCCTCAGCGGCGCTGTACATCACTTTGGTTACCGGAACATAAACGACGCCCAGCACCGGTTTACCCTCTTCTATCAGGGCAATATTGACGGTGAATTCGCCGTTGCGCTTCAAAAACTCTTTAGTACCGTCGAGCGGATCAACCAGCCAGTAGCGGGTCCAGGCCTGACGCTCGCTCCAGGTTTGCGGGTCCTCTTCGGATAGCATTGGCGTTTGGGAGTCGAGTAGCGCCAGCCCTTTCTTAATCACATTGTGTGCAGCCATATCCGCTGCAGTGACCGGTGAGTCATCTTTCTTCTGGCGGGCATCAAGGGGTTGTTCACCGTCATAAACCGCCATGATGGCATCACCGGCATCGCGCGCCAGCTGGCAAATTTTCTCTAACATTTTCCACCTCAGTATTCTTTCATAAACGCGAAGTCCTGAATGAAGCCTAGTTTTTTTTGGGCGGAATAGCCATCCCGTAATCTGCGCCTGTTAACAATTCCACTCCCTATTACCTGTTACATCTCACAATTGTTTATGACAACTGAATACATTCTCATCGAATTTTGAGATATATATCAGGTTTTCTCTTATGGATATTCCCCTTTCTGGAGGCACTGCAATGATTAAGCGTCATCTGACGTTATCCCTGTTAGCCACGCTGGTTGCCGTTTCGGCCCATGCATCGCAGGTGGATCTGCGGATCATGGAAACCACTGACTTACACAGCAACATGATGGATTTTGACTACTACAAAGATAAGCCGACGGATAAATTCGGCCTGGTACGCACCGCCAGCCTGATTCACGCGGCGCGTAATGAAGTCACCAACTCGGTGCTGGTCGATAACGGCGATGTGATCCAGGGCAGTCCGTTGGGCGATTACATGGCGGCCAAAGGTCTGAAAAAAGGCGATGTGCATCCAGTGTATAAGGCGATGAATACCCTCGATTACGTCGTCGGCAACCTGGGTAACCATGAGTTCAACTATGGCCTGGACTACCTGAAAAAAGCGCTAGCCGGGGCGAAATTCCCGTATGTAAATGCCAACGTTATCGACAGCAAAACGGGCAAACCTCTGTTCACGCCGTTCCTGATCACCGATAACGAAGTTAAAGATCGTGACGGTAAAACTCATCATCTACGCATCGGTTACATCGGTTTCGTACCACCACAAATTATGGTGTGGGACAAAGCTAATCTGCAGGGTAAAGTCACTGTAGCTGACATTACCGAGACCGCTAAAAAATGGGTACCCGAAATGCACAAGCAAGGGGCGGATATCATCGTCGCCATCCCGCACTCCGGGCTGTCGGGTGATCCTTATAAAACCATGGCTGAAAATTCGGTGTACTACTTAAGCCAGGTTAAAGGCATCAACGCCATCATGTTCGGCCATGCCCACGCCGTCTTCCCAAGTGAAGAGTTTGCCAACATCAAAGGGGCTGACATTAAACAGGGTACGCTAAACGGCGTTCCTGCGGTCATGCCGGGCATGTGGGGCGACCATCTGGGCGTGGTGGATATGGTACTCAACAACAACGACGGCAAATGGCAGGTCGAAACCGCCCGCGCTGAAGCCCGCCCAATTTATGACAAGGCTGCCAAGAAGTCTCTGGCCGCAGAAGATCAGAACCTGGTGAAAGTGCTGGCCGACGATCACCAAGCCACGCGTGACTTCGTTAGTAAGCCGGTCGGTAAATCCAACGACAATATGTACAGCTATCTGTCGCTGGTGCAGGACGACCCGACGGTGCAAATCGTCAATAATGCACAGAAAGCCTATACCGAGCACTTCATTCAGGGCGATCCTGATCTGGCAAACCTGCCGGTACTGTCAGCTGCCGCACCATTTAAAGCCGGTGGACGTAAAAATGACCCAGCCAGTTTTGTCGAAGTAGAAAAAGGCAATCTGACTTTCCGCAATGCTTCAGACCTTTATCTCTACCCGAACACCCTGGTCGTGATGAAAGTCAGCGGGCAGGAAGTGAAGGACTGGCTCGAATGCTCGGCGGGTCAGTTTAACCAGATCGACGTACACAGCAGCAAGCCGCAGTCTCTGATCAACTGGGATGGGTTCCGCACCTATAACTTTGATGTCATTGATGGTGTGAACTATGAGATTGATGTCACGCAGCCAGCGCGCTTTGATGGCGAATGTACGCTGATCAACAAAGATGCCGAGCGAATTAAGAATCTGACGTTCAACGGCAAACCGATCGATCCGAAAGCGACATTCCTGGTCGCCACCAATAATTACCGTGCTTACGGCGGCAAATTTGCTGGTACGGGTGACAAACATATTGCGTTTGCTTCACCGGATGAGAACCGCTCAGTGGTGGCTGCCTACATCAGCGCTGAAACGCAAAAATCTGGCGCAGTGACGCCAACCGCTGATAATAACTGGAAACTGGCACCGATCATCGCCAGCCAGCCGCTGGACATTCGCTTTGAAACCTCACCAACGGAAAAAGCCGCAGCGTTTATCAAAACCCATGCGCAATATCCAATGACCGCCAAAGGCACCGATGATATCGGCTTCGAGGTGTACCAGGTGGATTTGCAAACCCCGTTGAAAACGAAGTAATTTTTCCTGAAGTACAGACGTAAAAAAGGGCGCATAAGCGCCCTTTCTCGTTGCTGCAATGCAGGATAATTACAGAATTTCCAGCAGCTCAACTTCGAAAGTCAACGCGCTGAATGGTGGGATGGATGCGCCAGCGCCACGCTCGCCATAAGCCAGATCATGAGGGATATAAAGCTCCCACTTAGAACCAACTGGCATCAGGGTCAGGGCTTCGATCCAACCGGCGATAACACCGCTTACCGGGAATTCTGCCGGCTCACCGCGCTGTACTGAGCTGTCAAACACAGTGCCGTCGATCAGTTTACCGGTGTAATGAACACGCACGCGATCCTGACGGCCAGGGATCGGCCCATCACCTTGGGTGATCACAGAGAATTGCAGACCAGATTCGGTGCTGGTGACGTCATCACGCTGTGCGTTGGTGGTCAGGAACTCCTGGCCTTCCACTGCCAGCGCTTCCTGACGCTCACGGCGCACGGCATCAGCACGTTCGTGAACTTCACGCAGTGCGCGGTGTACCACATCAACCGGAACCGCTGGGGTATTCCCTTCCAACGCATCACGTAAGCCTGCCAGCAATGCATCAGGCTCTAAACCCTGTAAACCTGATTCCTGCAATTGTTGACCGACCTGCAAGCCGATACCGTAACTTGCCTGCGCTTCTACGCTGTCAAATGAAGGGGTTGTCATGGAGTTTCCTTTAGTCTTTAAATAAGTCGAACGCGCAGCATAACAGCGCGTGGCTTTTGGGTAAAATGCTCTATGGTGCAAGATGACTCTTGCCGCAGATCTGCACGAAACAGATCTGAATAAGGGGCTTAATTGCATCTGAACAGACCGTTTGCGTGCTATTTGTGCTTTGTTCCTTTTCGCATCAAGCAGTTAAACAGCTATACTTAGCGGGAAAATCCGACAGAATAATCGGACATCATTTTTTTCTGTTAACTCTGCCAGCTGTGCGTAAGAAAGAGAGGTTGTCATGGGCAGAATCCCGCCCAGGAGAAGGAAAGCCATCCGCATTTATCAACCGATGTTGAGATCCTGGATTGCCATTATGAAAAGGCCGATGCGTGATACCACGCCGCTGTCAGAAAGCGACGAATCTTCAGAGCAGACGACGCTACCGCCATCAACGTTGAGCAAAGCCAAAGCGCTGGCGTGTAAAATCTGGCATATGAGCGATGATTTCAACTGGATGTCGCCGCTGCCCTACGCCCATCGGCGTTGGATCATTGTCAGCGCTCTGGTGGTTCTGCTGGCGTTGCTGTGGCCTTATTCACCACCGAACAGCTATTCGCCGTCACAACCACAGCAACCAGCATCAATTCCCATGCAGGCTGACCTGAGAAATGAGCAGGGACGCACCACGCAACTTGCCCAGCCTCAACCCGTCCAGCAACAACAGCAACAGGCGGCCTCTGAGCCGCCTCAGCCAATTGCTCAGGAGAACTGGAAGAGTTACCGGGTCCAGTCCGGTCAAACGCTGGCACAGCTGTTCCGTGACAATAATCTGGCAGTAGGCGATGTGTTTGCGATGGCGCAGGTTGAAGGGGATCAAAAACCGCTGAGTAATCTGAAAGCAGGGCAGGAAGTGAAAATACAACGTAATGCGCAAGGTGCAGTAACGTCACTGCAAATTACCAATGAACAAAATTCAACGGTGCTGTTTACCCGTCAGGCTGACGGTACTTATCAGCGCAGCCGCTAAAAATGATCTCTTTAGTTTTGCGTCCTCAAGAGTAGCTTTCGCTAAAAGCAAAACGCCGGCACAAGGCCGGCGTCTCACGGGTCAACCTCAGCGTTATTACGCTTCAGCAACCACAACGACATTCAGTTTAGCGAATACGTCGCTGTGTACCTGGAACTCAACTTCGTGTTCACCAGTGGTACGCAGAACGCCATTCGGCAAACGAACTTCGCTTTTTGCAACTTCAACGCCAGCTGCAGTCACTGCATCAGCAATATCGCGAGTACCGATAGAGCCGAACAGTTTGCCTTCGTCGCCTGATTTAGACGAGATGGTGACTGAACCCAGTTCATTGATTTTAGTTGCACGAGCTTCTGCAGCGCCCAGAACTTCTGCCAGTTTGGCTTCCAGTTCTGCACGACGTGCTTCGAAGAACTCAACGTTTTTCTTGGTAGCAGGAACAGCTTTGCCCTGTGGTACCAGGAAGTTACGAGCATAGCCCGCTTTAACGTTAACTTGATCACCCAGGCTGCCCAGGTTTGCTACTTTATCAAGCAGAATAACTTGCATTACCTTAACCTCTCAAAGTCGTTTATGGACAGTTGCCGATTACTGATGACGATCAGTGTATGGCAACAGAGAAAGGTAGCGTGCACGCTTGATACAACGAGCGAGCTGACGCTGGTATTTTGCACGAGTACCGGTAATACGGCTCGGGACAATTTTACCGCTTTCGGTAACGTAGTTTTTCAGCGTAGCGATATCTTTGTAATCAATCTCTACAACGCCTTCCGCGGTGAAACGGCAGAACTTGCGACGACGGAAATAACGTGCCATTAGGCTAGTCTCCAGAATCTATCAATTCAATCTGCTCGGCATGTAACACCACTTTGTTCAGTCCATTGCGCCCTTGATGGCAACTAATGAATCCGGAAACAGTGAGTTGCGTGCCGACCGTTATACTGTGAGTTAATGCTTGTGACGCTTGTCCACTGACAACCACGGGCATTCTGCACCATGCTTGTCGGTTAAATCCGGCTTCTTCCTGCTGTGAGCGGTGCTCTAGCACAAACTGACAGTGAGGGATGCCCGAAGGACTGACTTTACGGATGGGAGCCTTGCACACTGTGCCGGACAACACCAAACGATTAGCCGTCACGGCAATTACTCTTCAGAATCCCCAGCTTCAGCATCATCATTAGCTTCGGCGAAATCTTCACGACGATCACGACGTTCGTCTTTCGCTTTAACCATTGGAGATGCTTCAGTTACCGCGTGTTTAGTACGCATAACCATGCTACGGATAACGGCGTCGTTGAAGCGGAAGTTTGTTTCCAGCTCATCGATCGCTTCCTGCGGGGCTTCAACGTTCAGCAGAACGTAGTGAGCTTTGTGCAGTTTGTTGATCGGGTAAGCCAGTTGACGGCGGCCCCAGTCTTCCAGACGGTGAATCTGACCAGCAGCGTTAGTGATTACTGCACTGTAACGCTCGATCATGCCCGGAACCTGTTCGCTTTGGTCAGGGTGTACCATAAATACGATTTCGTAATGACGCATAGAATTGCTCCTTACGGATTATTCAGCCTCCTGTCAGGGTCAACCGCGGCCCATGGAAGCAAGGAACGTGTTATGTGTGCGGTCGAAAAAATGACGCGCAATTATATGTACAGCCAGCGGGAAACTCAAGGAATAAGACAGATTAATTATTCACCCGCTTTCAGGCGTGGTTTTACAGGTGGTGCTGGAAAAAAGCCGTCGCTTCGGTCGACGCATGCACGCTGACTCTGTGCTTTGCACCAGGCTCAGCGAGGAAGGTCAGGTTAGCATCATGACCACTGGCTTTCATTTCGTCGCGCAAGCGCTGGCTTTCACCAAAAGGCACCACATCATCCCCCTCGCCATGCCAGACAAACAGTGGCCGTTCTGCGAGCTGCGCAGTCTTTCCGCTGATGTCCCAGCTTAGCAGCGACGCATGGGCGCTCCGGAAGGCCTCGCGCTGTGTAGCATCGTCAACATCATAAGCGGGGAAAAGGGTTTCGGATAATGCATTGAAGTAGCCCGACCCCATCAGACAGGCGGCGGCTTTTATCCACGGGAAACGTACCAGAGAGGCCATGGTAACCATGCCGCCCATCGATACACCGCCCACGCCCAGACGGGTGGGGTCCGCCAGACCGCGGCTGACAAAGGACTCTTTCACTATCCCGAGTTCATCAACGTTGCTTTGCAAAATTTGCCAGAAGTTCGCCAGCAGGCGGCCTTCGTCGCCATCAGCCCGTGCACCGTGCAGTGGTGCATCCGGTAAAATGACCCGATAACCCACCTGCGCCAGCAGGTAACCAAAATAGGAGTAGATCTCTTTGGAGGAGGTAAAACCGTGGTGGAAGAAAAGGGTCGGCAGCAACTGATGGTATTGGCCCGCAGGGACGGCGTGGATCAGCTGTATTCCCTGCACTTCTTCCTGATACATCTCAATCATCAAATCCACTCCCGTTTCAAACAATGGGACAAGATCCCAGCAAGGGGGCTATTTTAGCCCCCTCAGTAAAAGCTACCACTCCCATTTTGACATGATTTATAACCACTTCGCGCAGTCGGGCTTGTGAACGTCCCGCTCGCCAGGGGTACGAATAAAGCGCTACACTTACTGTATTGTTCTCCAGCCGGATAACCTGATGAAAATCCATCACCTGACCCTGTCACTGCTCTTGATAGCCGCGCTGAGTGGTTGCAGCACGCTGACTCACACGACGCCAGCCGCTCCTCCGGCCCCGACGGCTAAAGCACAGGAGATCACCCGTGCTCAGACGTCAACGCTGACCAAACTGGGTAGCATTACCGCCGAAGCGATTGGCAGCCCAATGGATGTTGAAGCCGAGATCCAGCGCAAAGCAGACGCCGCAGGGGCAAGGTATTACGTGATCATGTTTAACAGTGAAACCATTATTCCCGGCCGCTGGTACTCTTCGGCCACCCTGTACCGTTAAACGTTATTCCGCACCGATGGCCCGGTTTAACAACTGCTGACAAAGCCTTTCCGACAGCTGGCTTTCACCACGATCGTCCAGTGCCATCCGGCACCAGGCGTCTGCCAATGGGGGCGGGGAAAACGCCAACATCTGTACACCGGTCAGTAAGTTAAAGATTTGCGACGTCAGCCAACGTGCCTGCGCCTCATCCGGTGCACGTAAACGTTGCAACAGCTGGCGCGCCGCGCGATCAAATAATCGGTTCTGGCCCCGCGCCTGATGCAGAACCTGATGGATCAGCTCTGTCGCGGCAGGCAGTTTTTTCAGTGTCCGCAGCACATCAAGACACATAATATTCCCTGAGCCTTCCCAGATACTGTTCACCGGCATTTCGCGGTACAGGCGTGGCAGTTCGCTCTCTTCGCAATACCCCATTCCGCCCAGCGCCTCCATCGCTTCCGCGACAAATGGCATCCCCTGTCGGCAGACTTCAAATTTAGCCGCCGGTGTCAGTAAGCGGCATAACACCTGTTCAGCAGGGCTTTGAGTGTCCCCCGCCGCTGCAGCCAGACGCATCAACATTTGCGTCTGCCCCTCAAGGCGCAGCGCCATTTTGCTCATGACCTGCCGCATTATCGGCTGGTCCACGAGAGCCTTGCCAAAAACCTGCCGCTGGAAGACGTGATAAAGCGCAACCGACAATGCACGACGCATCATTGCGTGGCTGCCCAGCGCGCAGTCAAACCGTGTATGCGCGCCCATGCGCAGAATGTGACGTATTCCCTCACCTTCCTCGCCCAACAGCCAGCCGGTGGCATTGCGGAACTCTACTTCGCTGCTGGCGTTAGACCGGTTCCCCAGTTTGTCCTTCAGCCGTTCGATGTGGATGGCGTTGCGTTCGCCATCAGGTAAAACGCGTGGCAGGAAGAAGCACGACAGGCCACCTTGGGTTTGCGCCAGCACCAGATGGGCATCACTTTGTGGAACGGAGAAAAACCATTTGTGGCCGATCAGTCTATAAGCTCTGCCAGGGCCGCGACCTTCCAGCGCGGTGGCCCGCGTGGTATTACTCAGCACGTCTGACCCGCCCTGTTTTTCAGTCATGCCCATGCCAATCAGCACACCTTTCTTCTGCGCTCCCGGCTGTAAATGCGGGTCGTAACGATCGGAAAGCAGCGGCGTCAGCCAATGGCTGAATTCAGCTGGCAGAGTCTTTTGTAATAATGGAATCGCACCAAAGGTCATGGTTATCGGGCATAAGGTGCCCGCTTCAACCTGGGCATGCAGAATAAAACGGGCCGCCCGCGCTACCGAAGAACCTATTCTGGCATCCTCTTCCCACGGCAAATTATGCACGCGGTTGGCGATAAGCCCCTGCATCAGCAGGTGCCAGGCCGGGTGAAAGCGCACGTCATCAAGACGCTCGCCGGTAGCATCAAAACGCAACAGTTCAGGGGGATTAACGTTGGCCAGGCGGCCGAGCTCAAGTGACTCTGCTGAACCCAACTGCTGGCCGAGCGAAGCCAGAACATCAGCATCCCATCCGGCCTGATGGCGACTCACCGCTTCACGCAAAGGCGAGTCAGAAAGAAATAAGTTACTGTTGTTTAGAGCTTTTGGCTGATTAAAAACCCGATGTGTTTCCCAATCCATAGTGTCCTCCCTGCCGGGTTGCTAAAGGCAATGTGGTTACGGGATCAAGTATGGTAAAAATTGGGGGATTTACAGGCGAATAGATCACAAAGGCAGGAATGTAAAACGGGAACCCTAGGGCTCCCGCTTAGTTCCCGGACTGCAGATGCCTGTAATCAGGCTTTCAGTGCACGCTGACGCACGGCTTCGAACAGACAGACACCGGTAGCCACAGAGACGTTCAACGAAGAGACAGAACCGGACATTGGGATGCTGATCAGCTCATCGCAGTGTTCACGGGTCAGTCGGCGCATACCTTCGCCTTCCGCGCCCATGACCAGCGCCATCGGGCCAGTCATTTTGCTCTCGAACAACGTGTGATCTGCTTCGCCAGCAGTACCAACGATCCAAACATTGTGCTCCTGTAACACGCGCAAGGTACGCGCCAGGTTGGTCACGTTGATCACCGGCACGTTCTCAGCAGCACCACTGGCCACTTTCTTGGCAGTCGCATTCAATTTGGCTGAGCGATCACGCGGAACTATCACCGCGTGCACACCGGCAGCATCGGCCGTACGCAGACAGGCACCCAGGTTGTGCGGATCCGTCACGCCATCGAGCACCAGCAGGAACGGGCACTCCAGACTTTCCAGCAACGCTGGCAGGTCATTCTCCTGATACTGACGTCCTTCGCGAACACGAGCGATAATGCCCTGATGCACAGCGCCTTCGGACTTCTCGTCCAGCCACTGGCGGTTCG
Organism: uncultured Enterobacterales bacterium; assembly: GCA_946478305.1. Lineage (GTDB taxonomy): Bacteria > Pseudomonadota > Gammaproteobacteria > Enterobacterales > Enterobacteriaceae > Ewingella. The sequence continues at coordinate 17,596 of CAMLBO010000026.1, read as the reverse complement.
CCACCTGAATCACAATACCGCTGGCTTCAAGCTCATCGATCAGAGGTTTCAGGCGTTTGTCATCACGGCCTTTTAGAATAAATACTTCCAGAAAGCGCTGCGGATCGTTGTCGAGTAAGGCTTTAACGGAATGAATACCGTAGATAATTTCGCTCATGATGCTCTTTAAAATAGACTTGCGGACAGCATGCTGTCCGCAATTTAATAAGGTTGCGGGCGATTCTATCATCGACTGAATAAAGCATCAGTGAATAAATCGTCGCCCGGAGCCGCAAGGCAAAGACCGTTAACTCTGTTCCGGCTTTTTCTTTGCACGTTTAGCTTTAGTGGCCGACGCGATTTTCTGCGTCTGCTCAGAAGGCTTTTTGGCTTTCTTCGGTTTGCCATCTTTGCCGACTGCACTCACTGCTTTCTCTTTCTTCGGCTTCGCGGTCTTGGCGGTTTTTGCTGCTTTCACATCCTCTTTACGGAAAGCGCTGTCCGGTTCGAAATTCGCACTCTTCTTACCGGAACGACGGCGCCCTGCGTTGGCAGGACCGTTCGGGCGCATAGCACGTTCACCCGGATTTTTAGCGCGATCGCGGGCCGTTTTGCCTTCACCGCGTGGTTTACGGCTGCTGGAAACCAGGGCGAAGTCGATTTTACGTTCGTCCATATGCACAGCTTCTACGCGGATTTCGACGGTATCACCGAGGCGATATACCATCCCGGAAGACTCACCGATCAGACGTTGGCCGATGTTGTCATAACGGTAGTAGTCGTTATCCAGCGTGGAGACGTGAACCAGACCGTCGATGAACAGGTCATTCAGTCGCACGAAGAAACCAAAGCCGGTCACGCTGGTAATAATCCCGCTGAAGACTTCACCGACATGATCCTGCATGAAGTCACACTTCAACCAGTCCGCTACGTTGCGGGTCGCTTCATCCGCACGGCGTTCTGCCATCGAACAATGCTCGCCCAGTTGCAGCATGTCGTTGTAATCGCTATGCCAGCCACCCGTTGGGGTCCAGCGCTCTTTCAGATTGCCATGCTCTTTCGCCAGCAAATACTTGATAGCACGGTGCAGTGCAAGGTCGGGATAACGGCGGATTGGCGACGTAAAGTGACCGTATGACTGCAAGGCCAGACCGAAGTGACCCCGATTTTCCGGATCATAAATCGCCTGTTTCATCGAACGCAGCAGCATGGTTTGCAACATTTCGCGGTCAGGGCGATCGGCCAGCTCATCCATGATTTGGGCATAATCTTTTGGTTCAGGCTTCATACCGCCGCCCATGACCAGTCCCAACTCTCCCAACACGCTTTTCAGCGCAGAGATATGGTCATCACTTGGACGGTCATGCACACGGAACAGCGCTGGCTCGTTATGTTTTTCAACAAAGCGCGCTGCTGCAATGTTTGCCAGGATCATGCACTCTTCAATCAATTTGTGAGCGTCATTACGCACGGTCGGTTCGACACGTTCGATACGACGCTCTGCATTGAAGATAAACTTGGCCTCTTCAGTTTCGAAAGCAATACCACCACGTTCTGCACGTGCCTGATCCAGCGCTTTGTACAGGTTATGCAGTTCCAGCAGGTGAGGTACCTGCGGACCATAATGCTCACGTAACTCTTCGTCGCCCTCGATAATGCGCCAGACTTTGTTATACGTCAGACGGGCATGAGAACTCATCACCGCTTCGTAAAACTTCGAGCCAGTCAGTTTACCCTGAGCGGAGATAGTCATCTCGCACACCATACACAGGCGATCAACCTGCGGATTGAGCGAGCATAAACCGTTGGATAGCACTTCCGGCAGCATGGGGACTACCTGCGACGGGAAGTAAACTGACGTCGCACGGCTGCGGGCTTCGTCATCAAGCGCAGTACCAGGACGGACGTAGTAACTGACGTCAGCAATCGCGACCCATAAACGCCAGCCACCACCGCGTTTTTTCTCGCAGAATACGGCGTCATCAAAATCACGCGCATCTTCGCCATCAATAGTCACCAGCGGCAGACTGCGTAAATCGACGCGACCTTTTTTAGCCTCTTCGGGTACTTGCTCGCTCAGGCCTTCGACCTGTTTAAGCACCTGTGGCGGCCAGACGTGCGGAATTTCATGGGTACGCAGTGCGATATCCACTGCCATGCTGGTACCCATTTTATCGCCGAGCACTTCAACAATTTTACCCACCGCTTTGGTACGGCGCGTCGGGCGCTGGGTCAGTTCGACCACGACCATATAGCCCATACGCGCGCCGTTAATAGCGTCGGCAGGAATCAGGATGTCAAAACTCAGACGGCTGTCATCCGGCACAACAAAACCAGCGCCAGCGTCAGTAAAGTAGCGGCCAACAATCTGGCTCATTTTAGGCACCACAACGCGAACGATACGGGCTTCGCGGCGGCCTTTGCGGTCCGTACCGATAGGTTGCGCGAGCACGACGTCGCCGTGGATACACATTTTCATCTGTTCAGCGGACAGATAAACGTCGTCTTTTTTCACGCCTTCAAGGCGCAGGAAACCGTAGCCATCACGGTGGCCAATGACGGTGCCTTTCAACAGGTCCAGACGCTCCGGCAGCGCATAGCACTGGCGGCGGGTGAAGATTAACTGCCCATCGCGTTCCATCGCCCGAAGGCGGCGACGCAGGGCTTCCAACGCTTCCTCACCGGATAAATTCAGTTCATTAGCCAGCTCTTCACGGCTGGCTGGCGCTTCGCGTTTGCCCAGATGTTCAAGAATAAATTCACGGCTGGGAATAGGTGATTCATATTTTTCTGCTTCTCGTTCCAGGAATGGATCTTGTGACATAGCGGTTCCTCCGTTGCCATCAGCAGTTTGTTGAAGCTCTTTCATTCAACAAGCAATAATTTGTAGAGCGGTGAATTGTCCCTGACCATGTCAGCCAGGGTGTATTCATTCAGCTCATCAAGAAAATGTTCAACAGCAGTGTGTAATACCTGCTTAAGTCGGCATGCGGGCGTGATATGGCAGAAATCCCCTGCGCAGTTCACCAGCGTCAGCGGTTCAAGTTCACGCACCACGTCGCCAATGCGGATAGTTTCAGCGGGTTTACCCAGCTTAATACCTCCGTTCTTACCCCGTACGGCAGTGACCAGTCCGGCACGGCTTAACTGATTGATGATTTTCACCATGTGATTTCGCGATACACCATAAACATCAGTGACCTGCGAAATGTTGGTCATTTGATCATTTGGCAGCGATGCCATATAGATCAGAGCCCTTAAACCATAATCAGTGAAGCTTGTTAACTGCACACATACCTCTGGGCCGTAGTTTACCCGGTCTTTCTACGTCAACTATGACAACAGGGTGAAGAAGATTGTTCTAATTTGCTATTAGATGATAAACCAGCCACGAAGTTTGCGGCTAATCATTTAGATAGTGGATGCTTTAAGGAAAGTAAACAAGCACAGGCGGGCAGAAAAACTTTTCTATAAACAACTAACCGGGCACGTGGCCCGGTTAGGATTCTATTGCAGCATTTACAGCCAACAGACAGGTCTGTTATGCGTCAAACGGGTCGCGCAGGATCATGGTTTCGCTACGATCCGGACCGGTAGAGATGATATCAATCGGCACTTCAGTCAACTCTTCGATGCGTTTGATGTAGTTACGTGCCGCCAGTGGCAATTTGTCTACTTCTTTCACGCCAAAGGTGGTATCGCTCCAGCCCGGCATGGTTTCGTAGATAGGCTCGATACCTTCCCAGCCTTCTGCTGCCAGCGGTGTCGTGGTCATTTCGCGGCCATCTGGCATACGGTAACCGATACACAACTTAACTTCTTTCAAACCGTCCAGAACGTCCAGTTTGGTCAGGCAGAAGCCTGATAAGGAGTTGATCTGCACCGCGCGGCGTACGGCAACAATGTCCAGCCAACCACAACGACGGCTACGACCGGTCGTTGCACCAAACTCGTTACCTTGCTTACGCAGGAATTCGCCCGTTTCGTCGAACAGTTCAGTTGGGAACGGACCCGCACCTACGCGGGTAGAGTAGGCCTTAACGATACCCAGAACATAATCAACGTAACGCGGGCCAATACCGGAGCCGGTCGCAACGCCACCAGCGGTGGTGTTGGAGGAAGTCACATACGGATAGGTACCGTGGTCGATATCCAGCAGAGTGCCCTGCGCGCCTTCGAACATGATCAGATCGCCACGCTTACGCGCGCCGTCGAGCAGTTCGGACACGTCAACCACCATGGCTGTCAGGATGTCGGCGATAGCCATAACATCATCCAGCGTTTTCTGGTAATCAACCGCTTCCACTTTGTAGTAATTTACCAACTGGAAGTTATGGTAATCGATGATTTCTTTCAGCTTGATAGCGAAAGTTTCTTTGTTGAAGAGGTCGCCAACGCGCAGACCGCGACGGGCAACTTTGTCTTCATAAGCAGGGCCAATGCCACGACCGGTGGTGCCGATGGCTTTATCGCCACGCGCTTTTTCGCGCGCCATGTCCAGTGCAACATGGTAAGGCAGGATAAGCGGGCAAGCCTCAGACAGTAACAGACGTTCGCGTACAGGGATGCCACGAGCTTCAAGTTGGCCCATTTCTTTCATTAAAGCGTCAGGCGCCAGTACAACACCGTTGCCGATGATGCTGGTGACGTTTTCACGCAAAATGCCAGAAGGAATTAAATGAAGAACGGTTTTTTCACCGTTAATAACCAGAGTATGACCGGCGTTGTGACCGCCCTGATAGCGCACAACATATTTAGCCCGTTCAGTCAGCAGGTCGACGACCTTGCCCTTCCCTTCGTCACCCCATTGAGTGCCTAGTACGACGACGTTCTTACCCATCACAGAATCACCAGGTTGCTTAAAAAAGGATTCTAACATCTCAATCCTGGGTTTCCAGCACTTTTAGCATACGGTTGCGTGAAAAATTCAGAATACGTGCTACGCGTCAGAGTGAGAAGTGACAGGAAGGATGTAACCTCTCCTCAACCACCGCCATGATTACGCAACATGTAGTAAATTACGAAGCCAGCAACCACAAGTGCCCCGCCAAAACGGCGTAAAATACTATCGGGAAGTTGAATCATTGATTGAATCATTTTTCTCCATACTTTCGGATAGAGCATCGGCCCCAGGCCTTCAAAAACCAAAACTAATCCCACTGCTAACCAAATACTCGAGTTCATTTTGCGTATTTCTCAGTGTGTTTATCAGGCCCACATAAAACAAAAGGCCCGGTTAAGGGCCTTTTGGCGAACGCTAAACCATTACGGTTTGGTTTTATCCGGCGACTTCATAAAGCGGAAGAAGTCGTTATCCGGACTCATGACCATCACATCGTTACCGCTGCTGAAGCTCTCTTCATAAGCACGCAGGCTTCGGATGAAGGCATAGAAGTCCGGATCCTGGCTGAATGCATCCGCAAACAGTTTGGCCGCTTCGGCATCACCTTCACCGCGGGTAATACGTGCGGTACGTTCAGCTTCTGCCACGGTACGGGTTCTTTCGTAGTCGGCAGTCGCACGCAGTTTCTCAGCCTCTTCCAGACCCTGAGAAATGTGGCGCAAAGCAACCGCATTACGTTCAGCACGCATACGATCATAAATAGCGCTGGACACTTCCTGCGGCAGGTTGATTTGCTTAAGACGAACGTCGATAACCTGAATACCCAGTGCCGCCATGCTGTTCGGGTTCACCGCAGGCTGTTTGCCATTGGTTTCCTGCTCAACACGTTTAGCTACAGAGGCAATCGCATCATCGGCTTCTGTTGTCGCTTCAACTTCCTCAGCAGAACCGTTGTTCAGTGCATCACGGACATCCAGCGTCAGACGACCACGGGAATCCGTCACGATGTCTTTCACATCCAGACGGCCGATTTCAGAGCGCAAACGGTCACTCAGTTTACGTTTCAGCAGCACTTCTGCCTGAGAGACGTCACCGCCGCCCGTTGCCAGATAGTAACGGCTGAAATCGCTGATACGCCACTTCAGATAGGAGTCAACGATCAGGTCTTTCTTCTCGCTGGTTACGAAGCGGTCAGCCTGGTTGTCCATAGTCTGAATACGCGCATCCAGAGTTTTCACTGATTCAACAAAAGGCACCTTGAAGTGTAAGCCCGGGGCATAAACCAGCGGTTTGTTTTCGTTGTCACGGAGTACTTTACCGAAACGCAGAACGATGCCACGTTCGCCTTCCTGGACAACAAACAGTGAAGCATAAAGCGCCACCAGCACCACAACGACGATAAGTAAAAATGACTTACGCATTGTTATTCTCTCCCTACGCGAAGTGTATCGTCACGCTGCGCATCAGCACGGCGTTGGTCCATGACACTGCCAGACGAACGGGAACCGCTGTTATTGGCACTGCTGTTCAAGCTACCCAGAGAAGTTGACGACTTAGGTGGCAGAAGGCCGCCCTGATCGCTTCCTTTACCTGCGGCGGCGTTGCCGCCACGCAGCATCTGGTCCAGCGGCAACATCATCAGATTGTTGCTCTTGTCGCTAACCAGAATTTTACGGGTGTGACTGAGAACATTTTGCATTGTTTCGATATAGAGACGCTCACGGGTAATTTCCGGAGCAGCTTTGTATTCAGGTAACAGTTTAGCAAAACGCGCCACTTCACCCTGCGCTTCCAAAATCGTACGATCTTTATACGCTTTAGCATCTTCCAGCTTACGTTGTGCTTCACCGTTCGCCTGTGGCTGAATCTGGTTGGCATAAGCTTCTGCTTCACGAATAGATTGCTGCTCTTTCTCACGAGCGGCGATCGCATTATCAAACGCGGCTTTCACTTCTTCAGGCGGGCGCGCCGTCTGGAAGTTCACGTCCTGCACCGTGATGCCCATTTTGTACGGACGAATAGTCTCTTCCAGTACACGTTGGGTATCACTACGAACCGTAGTACGACCTTCGGTCAGGATCTTGTCCATGGTGTACTTACCGATTACACCACGTAGCGCACTGTCCGTTGCCTGGCTCAGGCTGTCATCCGCGTTGGCAACGCTGTACAGATAGGCCTCAGGATCGGTGACGCGATACTGCACGTTCATTTCAACGCGCACGACGTTTTCATCGGAGGTCAGCATGACGCCAGAAGCGGCAAGTTCGCGGACGGATTCGACGTTAACCGCACGAACCTGATCGATAAACGTTGGCTTCCAGTTCAGACCAGGCTGTACCAGGTGGCTGAATTTACCAAAACGGGTGACGACACCGCGCTCAGCTTCTTTAATAGTATAGAAACCACTGGCAGCCCAGATAACCACCACGGCCACTGCGGCAATGCCGATAATACGTCCGCTCATGCCATTTTGCGGACCGGATGTATTACCTGTTCCATTACCATTGTTACCCGAACCTTTACCGCCGAAACTGCTCAGCTTTTTGCTAAGTTTACGGAAGATATCGTCAAGGTCCGGCGGGCCCTGTTCTCGGCCGCCTTTATTGTTATTACCACCAGAATTATTTCCACCAGAGTTGCCGCTATTATTGCTGCTGCCCCAGGGGTCGCGGTCCTGTCCGTTATTACCGGGCTGATTCCACGCCATGTTATAGCTCCATTATTCTATGATTGGTGTTCTTCAGGCCAAATCAGACAGGTTCTGTTTGCGGACATAACCACTCAGTTCCTGCTCTTGTTTGCAGAGGCGGTGCCAGTCAACAATGGGCATTCGCACCATAAGACCGATACTTCCATCCTCTTCAATCCATTCTTTTTCAATCGCCTGAAGCTGGTAAAAACGGCTCCGAAGGCGGCCTGCTTCTGGTGGCAAACGCAATTCATGCTGCGCTATTTCACCCGAGAGGCGCTCCGTCAATGCCTGGAATAACAACGGGATGCCTGCACCGGTCACTGCTGAAAGCCAGACCCTGATCGGTAAATTCTCCTCGTTGCGGTCGATACGCGGGACAAAGTCATCCAACATATCTATTTTGTTCATCACTAACAGCACAGGAATGTCATCTGCTTCAATCTCTGCCAGCACCGTATTCACCGCGTCAATATTTTCCTCGACGCGAATATCCGCTGCATCAATGACGTGCAGTAGCAGAGTTGCCTGTCGGGTTTCCTGCAATGTTGCTTTAAAAGCAGCAACCAAATCGTGGGGCAGGTGACGAATAAACCCTACGGTATCCGCCAGCACCGTTTCACCAACATCTGCCACCATAATGCGGCGCAGCGTTGGGTCGAGTGTGGCAAATAACTGATCGGCCACGTAAACGTCGGCCTCAGTAATACGGTTAAACAGCGTTGATTTGCCGGCGTTGGTGTAGCCTACCAATGAAACAGTGGGGATATCAGCACGCATTCGCGAGCGGCGGCCCTGTTCACGCTGTTTTGCGACTTTTTCAAGCCGGCTGAGGATCAAAGTGATCCTGTCGCGCAATAAGCGACGGTCAGTCTCGAGCTGGGTTTCCCCCGGGCCTCGGGCACCAATACCGCCACCCTGACGTTCAAGGTGTGTCCAGCCGCGAACCAGTCGGGTAGCAATGTGGCGTAATTGCGCCAATTCTACTTGTAACTTACCTTCGTGAGTTCGTGCACGCTGAGCAAAGATATCTAAAATTAATCCGGTGCGATCGACCACGCGACATTCGCAAAGTGCTTCCAGGTTTCTTTCCTGGCCAGGTGTCAGTGCGTGATCAAACAGGATAACAGACGCGCCGGTTGCTTTAACGGCATCTGCAATTTCTTGGGCCTTTCCTTCACCGACAAAGTATTTAGGGTGCGGTGCCTTACGGCTACCTGTGACGACTTGCAGCGTCTCAACACCTGCAGAAGAGACCAGCGATTCGAATTCGCTCAGATCTTCTGTGTCTTTGTCTCGCGAGAAATAGATATGAACCAGTACGGCCTGCTCACCGGCTTCATAACGGTCAAACAAGCTGATGACCTCTTATATTGGAAAAAACCGCCAGCCAGGGGCTCATAAGTATAGTCGGACTACTTATGGGCCCCGTCGTGGTTGACCTGCAATGCGCTTTATTCAGCGTCATCGCTGTCCTGCTGCGGTTGCGCAGAAGGCGTACTACCTTGATGATAATTGCTGGTACCACCACTGCTTGGATTATTACTATGGTGAGAAACCGGGCGGGAAGGCACAACGGTGGAGATCGCGTGTTTATACACCATCTGGCTTACCGTGTTCTTTAACAGAATGACAAACTGATCAAAAGACTCAATCTGGCCTTGCAGCTTAATACCATTCACCAAATAAATAGAAACCGGAACACGTTCGCGACGCAATGCGTTCAGGAACGGATCTTGCAAAGATTGCCCCTTAGCCATTCTATCTTTTCCTTATTAGTTTGTTGTTTGTAACTCTGAGCCTATCGGCTCGAAAATAAATCACATCAAAAATTTGCGCGTTGAGTACTAATCAATTGTACACAATCACCCAACCTATGCACTAACAACCTGAATTACACGGCGTAAGGCTTCGTCTGGCTTTTCACTGTCCAGCCATTCAACCCCCTCCCAGCCACGCAACCAAGTCATCTGACGTTTGGCCAGCTGTCGTGTCGCGCAAACACCACGATAAACCATTTCATCGTAGCCGATTTCACCAGAAAGATATGACCACATCTGGCGATAACCCACACAACGAATGGAAGGCAAGTCCGTATGCAAGTCGCCCCGAGCTATCAGCGTTCTTACTTCATCTTCAAAACCGTTTAACAGCATCTGACTAAAACGTTGTTCTATACGCTCATGTAACAACTCGCGCCGGGTTGGTGCAATCGCAAACTGGTGTACGCGATAGGGTAATGATTCACCCGAAATCTTAGTCAGTTCAGTTAAAGTTTTACCTGAAATATAAAAAACTTCCAGTGCTCTGGACAGTCTCTGTGGATCATTCGGATGTATTCGCATGGCCGCAACAGGATCTATCTCACGTAATTGGTCATGCAGGCTGTCCCATCCGTGCTCTGCAGCCTCAGTTTCTATGCGTTGACGAATGGCCGGGTCCGCCGGGGGCAACGGCGAAAGCCCTTCCAATAACGCTTTGAAATACATCATCGTGCCACCGACTAATAACGGAACCTTTCCCCGTGCAGTAATCTCTGCCATTTCCCGTAAGGCATCAGCGCGAAAATCAGCCGCAGAGTAAGCTTCGCCCGGATCGAGAATGTCGATTAACCGGTGCGGTGCTTCACGTAGCTCCTCGTCGGTCGGCTTAGCCGTACCTACATCCATACCGCGATAAATCAGGGCAGAATCCACACTGATAATTTCGACAGGAAGATGCTCAAGCAAGGAGATAGCCAAAGCCGTTTTGCCGGAGGCCGTCGGCCCCATAATGGAGATAGCCGGGGGTGCAGAATGTGTATTCAAGTCAGTCACGCTTAAAAGCCGCCAGAGCGGGTTGTAAATCAACAGGTTGCAAAAGACCAGACGGAGGCGATTTCACCAGTTGTGGGCAAAGACGCTCAACGTCCGTAAGTAATTGTATCGCTTGCGAAATGGTCCAGACATCATGATCGCTGCCAATGTGGCGGGCAAACCACATGGCTACCGCATCAGAAGTCACCTCCTGCTGAACAGCAAGGTAGCCTAACAGGTCGGGTATCAACTTTTGTAAATTTTGTTGGCGTAAAGGTAAAGGTACTGCGCGTAATGTCACACGCTGGTGATCAACCATCATCTCCAGCCCGAATTTTTGCAACACCGCTTGGTGGCGGGTAAAAGCCGCACTCTCTTCTTTGTTAATCTGCAACTTAAGCGGAATAAGTAAAGGCTGCGGACGCAGGCCCTCTTCCGGTGGCGTGAGCTGCGCCCGTTTCAGCCAGCGTTCTGCAACTGGCAATGACAATAGCACCAGCTGTTTTCCCCGTTCGAGCAGAGCAAACTCCGGTGCGCACACTGTCAACACCCGTCCAAAGCTCTGGATGTGTGAGTCCAGCGCTGACTCGGGAAGTTGATTATGGGATATTTTGGCCGGAAGCGGCGGCGCAGGCTCTTCAACATTCAGCGCTTGCGCGGTTGACTGAAGCAAGCGCTGATACACATCGCCCTGCGGCGGAGTATAAGACGGCCTATCATCTTTATGCACTGGTTCACGTGGCTGGCTGATGCGTGCAGTAGCAGGGAAGACATTTTCCTTTACCGGCCGTGGCGCGGCATCCCGCTTGCTCGCAGGTTGTGAGAAGTGGTTTCCCCCTGCGGCTTGACGGTTCTCAGGCTGCCAGCGCGGTGCATCAATTTCTACCCCATCTTCGTCTACCGGATTAACCGTGCCCAGTGCTGGTTTCGCCGCCTGCTGTAATACCGTCATCACAGCCTGATAGATAAAATCATGTACTAAGCGAGACTGATGAAACCTTACTTCATGTTTGGCGGGATGGACATTGACATCCACCTGATGTGGATCGACGTCCAGATAAAGAACATAGGCCGGCTGCTGATCATCTTTCAACTGATCCTGATAAGCCTGACGGATCGCATGATTAATAAGGCGATCCTTCATCATCCGATTGTTCACATAACAATATTGCATGTCGGTCAGGCTACGCGATCCGGCAGGGTCAGCAACCCAGCCACGGATCCCCAAATCGCCATGTTCCCACTTCACCTCCAGCGCATGCTGCACAAAGGTCGGGCTGCAGATGGCCGCCAGTCGTCGGGATGATTGTGCAGGATCGGTAACAGCACGGTATTGCCGCATCAGTTTACCGTTGTGTGTCAGGTTTATCGCCACGTCAAAACGCGCGAGCGCAATACGCCGGACCACTTCATCAATATGGGTAAATTCGGTTTTTTCAGTGCGCATAAACTTGCGCCGCGCGGGGGTGTTGAAGAAGAGGTCCAAGACTTCCACGGTAGATCCCTGCGGATGGGCCGCCGGTTTTACCGTCACTGCCATTTCGCGCCCTTCCGCGTAAGCCTGCCAGGCTTCGGGCTGCGTGGCGGTGCGCGAAGTCAGCATCAGACGCGATACTGAACTGATACTGGCCAGCGCCTCACCGCGAAAGCCGAGGCTGACAATCGCCTCAAGATCATCGAGGCAGCTGATTTTACTGGTAGCATGGCGAGCAAGGGCCAGAGCCAGTTCGTCTTTACCGATGCCACAGCCGTTATCGCGAATGCGGATAAGTTTGGCACCACCGCGATCAATATCAATATCTATTCGCGTTGCACCCGCATCCAGACTGTTTTCCACCAACTCCTTCACCACCGAAGCCGGTCTTTCAACAACCTCACCTGCCGCAATCTGATTGGCTAATTGTGGGGGCAGAACCTGAATCGGCATAGCGGCTCCAGAGCTAAATGGCCAAAACCCGGTACGACGACGCGGGCTATGACTGCGGAATAGTTAACGTTTGGCCGAGTTGCACCTCGCCAGACTTCATATGATTGGCCGTTTTGATGTCATTCATACTGACCCCGTATTTCGAAGCAATTGCCGACAGCGTGTCGCCGCGGGTGACCTTATGCTTCGCGGCTTTCTTTTTGGCGGCGGTTTTACTGACTGACGCCGTTTTAAGACTGTTTGCCGATACCGCTTGAGTACCTGCAGGAACTTTCAGCCGCTGTCCGACCCAAACCCCCTGTTTCTTCAACTTGTTCAGATCACTCAATGCACCTGCCGTGGTGCCATATTTAACGGCAATGCCGGTCAGGGTTTCGCCGCGTTTGACCTGATGAATCTGCGTTGCGCCCCCCGAGGCTGCCGTGGCTTCTACCGGGCCAGGCTGACTCATTGAACTGCTGTTGCCAACGTTGCTGTCAACCGCCGTTGCCGTGGCCAGCAACGGTCGGTTTTCGACCTTTGGGCCGGATTGCAACGGATGCGCCAGGAAATAACTACGCAGGCCTGAATAGATAGCCTGAGCAATTTTCTCCTGATACGCACTGCTTCCAAGCAGCCGCTCCTCATTGGCATTACTGATAAAGCCGGTCTCCACCAGCAAAGAAGGGATATCTGGCGAACGCAGCACGCCCAGACTGGCGTGTTCTGGCTTCGCCTTGTGCAACGCGCCGACGCGGCGCAGTTGAATCAGCACTTTCGACGCCACGTCATATCCGACGCGTTGCGAATGACCAAACTGCAAATCCAGTACTGCCTGACTTAAATAGGGATCGGAAGCCGTGTTCGCCAGCATGTCCCCGGCACCACCGAGTAATTCGGATTGCTTCTCATGCTGCTCCAGCCAGTTCCCCATCTCACTATTGGCACGACGGTTGGACAGCACCCATACCGAGGCTCCGGTCGCACTGCGGTTTGGTGCAGCATCCGCGTGAATCGAGACCAGTACGTTCGCCCCTTTTTTACGCGCCACGTCAGAACGCCCCATGACCGAGATAAAATAGTCACCATCACGCGTCATCGCAGGCTTAAACATCGGATCGGCATTCAGTTTGGCTTCCAGTTTACGGGCGATGGCAATGGTGACGTTTTTCTCTTTTAAGCCATTGCCGCCGATAGCGCCGGGATCCTGACCACCATGGCCGGCATCGATAGCCACAATCACCTGATTGTCACTGCTGCTTCCGCTGGTGCGGGGAGTTGGCGTGTTATCCGAAGCGGGACCACTGGTAACGGCAGTAAGCTTACTGCCACCAAAAGGATTGGATTCGCTGTTTTTCGCCATCAAAGCCGCATTGGGAGACGGCGTTGATGTCACGGTACTCACCGGAACAGAACGTTGCGCTGGTGCAGCGGCAGCCGCGTTCATGGTGAAAACAACGCTGTTACCCTGAGTCACCGCATTGGTTTTCACCTTTTGCGTCAGCTCAAAGACCAGCCGCTGGCTTTGTGCATCCTGCGCATTGCTGGAACGCACCCGTTTCACCAGGTTCTGACCATTAAAGTTGAGCGGCAGACCTTTCATCACGCCACTCTGCTTAACGTCAATGACCACTCGTTCTGGGTTATGCAGCGGAAAGAAGGCGTAGTCCGGCTTCCCATCAAAAGTGATGGTGATAGTTGACTGAGTCGATCCGTTGGAAACATTAATATTTTTCATGCCCGCTGCAGATACAGACATTGGCATCACAGCAGCAAACAGCAAAATCGACGACAGAAACAGCGTCGTAGTAAGGAAAATCTTTTTGAAGCAGTCACTCATTGCACGATCATCCTTGCTGTTGTACCAGATGCAACAGGCTTGTACCGCGGGCAGAAACCGCTTTCAGCGTCGCTTTACGCCCATCAGGCTGATATTCCAGGATTAATTCAATATCGGGTTCAGGCAGGACTCCGGCGCCCTGCTGCGGCCATTCGACCAGACAGATAGCATCTTGGGCAAAATAATCACGAATGCCCATAAATTCCAGCTCTTCCGGATCTGCAAGACGGTACAGGTCAAAATGGTAGACCGCCATCGGATGTAACTGATAAGGCTCCACCAGCGTGTACGTTGGGCTTTTCACGTTGCCCTGATGGCCTAATGCCTGAAGAAACCCTCGGCTGAAGGTGGTTTTTCCGGCGCCTAAGTCGCCGAAAAGATGAATAACAGTCGCACCAGTGCATGCTTTAGCCAGGGTTTCACCCAGTTTAAGCGTGGCCGCTTCGTCCGGCAGAGAAAGTTGTAGTTGATTCATTGGCTGATATCTTTTTTTTCAGGTCAGGATTAACTAACGGAGCAATTACCGCTAAAAGATCAGTCGCCAGCATGCCGCGCGTACCTTGCAAAAGGGCTATCTGGTCAGCGGCTGCGCCGTGCACCACCGCGCCCGCACTGGCTGCATCAAACAGAGAGAGTCGCTGCGCCAGCAGCCCACCGATGATACCAGAAAGTACATCGCCCATGCCGCTGGTAGCCATACCGGCATTACCCACGTCAGCCAGCGCCATCGGGCCACAATCTTGCGCTATCAGCGAGCCAGCGCCTTTAAGCACTACGACACCACCGAAGCGCTCGCTTAACGTGCGTACGGCTAGTAAGCGGTCACTCTCTATATCTTTCACTGAGCATCCTAGCAAGCGCGCCGCTTCGCCAGGATGAGGCGTTAACACGCGATTTTGCCGTTTCTGCGGCGTGATTGCCAGCAAGTTCAATGCATCAGCGTCGAACAGGGCCGGTTTCGTGCTCTCAGACACCTGTTTAAACGCGGCTTTACCCCAGGCTTTCTGCCCCAGGCCCGGCCCGACCACCAGTGCATCAGCCCATTCAAGCCCTTCAGCCAGTGATCTTTCGTTTAACTCCTGCACCATCAGCTCGGGTCTGGCGGTTAGAAGGGGTCCGGCATGCTCTTTGTGAGTAAGTACTCGCACCATGCCAGCCCCAGCCCTCAATGAGGCTTCTGCCGCCATACGGATCGCTCCCGCGAAGCCAGTATCACCACCGACCACCAGCAAATTGCCGTGATCACCCTTATGTGAACAAGGGCGACGCGGGTGCAGCCAGTCGCCAAGCTGAGTAGCATCAAGCCGTTGTAAAATCGCAGCATGTCCTCCCAGCCAGCTGCGTAACCCAAGCGAGTCACAATGTAATTTGCCCACATGGTCACGGGCTTTACCGGTCAGGAGGCCGGGTTTAAGGCCGATAAAGGCCAGGGTTACGCTCGCATGCACCGCCTCACCCGGCGCCGTTCCGGTTTGTGCATCAAGTCCGGAGGGGATGTCCAGTGACAAGACCGGTACATCAGCCCTATTGATGGCCGCAATCAGCGAATCATAAGGCGCGCGTGGAGCGGCAACTAAACCCGTTCCGAGCAGCCCATCAATAATCAAGTCAATCTCAGGCGGCCAGTGCGTATCGTCATTTTCAACAGTACCATGGACGTTAAGCCAGCCATCCTTCGCAGCCTGTGCCTCTGCGGGCAAAGGTTTGTGGCCTTTAACCGCGAGCAACGTCACGTTTATACCCGCCGATTTCGCCAGCCGCGCCATTTCATAACCGTCACCGCCGTTATTGCCGTGCCCACACAATACCAGCCAGTGCCGCGTCCCCGGAAAGGTGGTACGCGCCAGATGAAATGCCGCCACCGCCGCACGCTGCATCAGCGTAAACAAAGAGATACCTGTTTCCTGTGCAGCAAGGCTTTCAGCCTGACGCAGCCAGTCCGCAGAAAAGACAGAGTGTGGTAAACTCGGCGTGTTACGTTTTTCACTTTGGTTAGTCATGACACTCCCTCTTGATCTTATTCAGCTGGCCCACCTCATCAAGCAATGGGGCCAATCCCTTGGCTTTCAGCAGGTGGGTATTTGCGATACCGACCTTTCCGCTGAAGAGCCAAAATTGCAAGCATGGCTTGATAAACAACACCATGGCGAAATGGAGTGGATGGCCCGTCATGGCATGCTGCGAGCACGTCCGCACGAACTGCTCCCTGGCACGTTGCGGGTCATCAGCGTTCGGATGAATTATCTGCCCGCCAAAGCCGCGTTTGCCAAAACGCTGAATAATCCGCAACTCGGCTACGTTAGCCGTTATGCCCTGGGACGCGATTATCATAAATTGTTGCGACAGCGCCTGAAAAAACTGGGTGATAAAATTCAGACTTACTGTTCTGAACATGCTGATTCGCAAACAATTGATGGTGAAGGAAAGCATGGCACAGAAATCACTTTTCGGCCTTTCGTCGACTCAGCCCCGATCATGGAGCGCCCGCTGGCGGCTAAAGCAGGAATAGGATGGGTTGGTAAGCACTCACTAATTCTCAACAGAGAAGCCGGTTCCTGGTTCTTTCTGGGGGAGTTATTGATTGATTTACCTTTACCTGTTGATCAGCCACAGGAAGAGAAATGCGGCAAATGTGTTGCCTGCATCACCACCTGCCCAACCGGTGCTATTGTTGCGCCCTACACCGTGGATGCCCGCCGGTGTATCTCTTATCTGACCATTGAACTGGAAGGCACGATCCCGGAAGAATTCCGGCCTCTCATGGGCAATCGTATCTACGGTTGTGATGATTGCCAGCTGATTTGCCCGTGGAACCGGTATTCCCAGCTGACTGACGAAGCTGACTTCAGCCCACGCGCCGCGTTACATGCACCAGAGTTGATCGAGCTATTCACCTGGAGTGAAGAGAAATTTTTGCGTATCACCGAAGGTTCACCAATCCGACGTATCGGCCATTTACGCTGGCTACGCAATATTTCAGTCGCACTCGGGAATGCGCCCTATGCAGAAAATGTACTTTTGGCACTACAAACACGGAAAGGCGAAAATAGTCTGCTAGACGAGCATATCGGGTGGGCTATAGCGCAACAGCTGAAAAGACGGAGTGAAAATCAGGTCGAAGTGCAATCTTCACAGACGAAACGGCTGATCAGAGCGGTCGAAAAGGGTTTACCTCGGGATGCATAACAGCGGAGTTTAAAACGTTACAATGCCACTTTTTTATCTGTGCATAAAAATAAAAATGCTTTGGCAATCAAGTGCAAAAAAAAGAGCAAGTGATCGTGATAACGTTTTATCACAAATAAATTTACTTAAATTTCAGCAAGTTATTTTTTTGACAATCATTATCGACCAAAAAATACACAGTGTAAAATTCAAACGAAAACTGTGGATAAGTCTGTTCAAAAAGTTACTACAAAGAATGTAAAGTGATGACGTAACGCGCCTGCAAGTGGCGTGCTGTCTGGCTTGTCGATGGAGTGGATAAAATTGGAGCGGGAAACGAGACTCGAACTCGCGACCCCGACCTTGGCAAGGTCGTGCT
>CAMLBO010000025.1 GCA_946478305.1 uncultured Enterobacterales bacterium | reverse complement strand
ACGGTAAAGATGTTGTCTCTCCACCGACTTGCCGGTGACATTTTGAACACGGCCGAAGCTTCTTTAAATTCAAACCCCATCACCTTTGCCTTTCAGAACACTACATCTACATTTAAAAACCAGCACGGTGTTGACCTTAAATGTCGAGGCTGCATTCAAAAATGCTGAGGTGTTGGTTTTGAAAAACGCCTAGGCCGCATTCAAAAATGACGCTGAGCAAGTGGTTCGAGACCTGAGGCTCGAACCCGCAGCGAAGGCACCGCCTAAGCGGCGACATTTTGCGGCTATAACTGAAGTGCCTGAAACACGACCATTGTGACCAGCGCAGCTGCTGTTTTTAAAAGGCGCGGGAGTCAAGAGGGCGCGCGCCTACGCGCCTTCTTGGCCAGTTTGGGTGACAACTCAAGGTTTTGACCTTGAGTTGAAGTTGAATTTAAAAGCGGTTTTGGGCTTCAGCCCAAGATTTCATCGCAATCCGGCGATAAACGTCTTGGCATAATCGCCGGAGGCCTTCTGCGCCGGGTTGCTGCTGGTTTGCAGATCAACGTAGGTATAGCTTGACGGATTATCACGGTTAAACGACCAGCTGCCGATAAACGCCATACCGTTCTGTTTGGCAAATGCCGAAACCGTCGTGGCATCAGGCAATTTGAACATTTCAGTGATGTCATCGTTGAGGCCAATCATCGGGGTGATCGCCACTTTGGCATAGAGCTGTGCGTCGGTAAGCCCCGGATAGAAGGTAGCCAGCTGGGATTTGATACTTTTCGCCGCGCTGGTCGCCGCTTTCCCCATGTCTTGACTGGACACTCCGTCGTTATAGTCCATCGCCATACCATTAACGCTGAAGTTCAAACCCGCATTTTTTGCGGTCTGCACAATACTCAGCCCTTCAGCCACCAAACCCGCAGGCATGGTCGGCAAGGTAAAGCTGATCCGGATAGTCGGGTTACTCTTTTGGAAAATGGCCAGCGCGGCGCAAATATTGGTTTTGTTGTACTGGCCATTTTCCAGGTCAAAATCCAACGCTTTGGCTTTAAAGCTCTGCACCACGGTGGTGTAAGTCTGCACCAGTTGGTCAACGGTAAATTTAGTTGAAATATCTGCGTTAGACGCACCACCGAAGGAGACAATGACCTGACGGTTTGCGGCGTTCAGGTCATTCGCCAGCGGCAGCGCCCATGCCAGCGGCATCGCGTCTGAGGCAGCCCAGCAAGCCTGATTAGACGGAGACAACGTCAGGAAACCGAGTACCAGACCGTCCACGCCATAGGCGTTGGCTTGTTGTGAATAAATTGGGTTTGGGCGACCGTTAGGATAATTCTGCCAGTCACTCCACAGCGCATTCAGGGACACATCAATATAAGGGGTATACAGGGTCGTCATGTTTTTATCCTTTCATGTAAGTGGGAGTGTTTCCCGCCAGCGTCATTCTCCGGCGGTAAAAACATCTTCACCTACAACCTGTATTGATGCATTCGATCTGAGTAGTAGCACCGACAGCACAACAGGATTGAAAAAATAAAATATAAAACAATGCATTATAAAAAATTCCAGTCACCCAATTACCGGCGCTCGCGGGGCAAACACATGGCGAGCTCCCTGCTCAATCATCGCGGCAACCAAATCAAAACCACCATTTGGGCGCGAAATGGCAAGTTCACGTTCGGCTGTGAAAATCGGACTTATCCAGAACAGGTTGACCGGATCCCCATAGTTGTCAGGCAGCGACACCTTATTTGATGGAGAACAGAGCGCAGAGGAGACCACGTGGCCTTCATAGCCGAGAGGCGCCATCGGGGAAATCAGCGTATGCCCTTCCCCCAACCAACTCAGCGTTGTCCACGGCAATTGCGCATAACCGGAAAGTGCGCTGGCCATCTGCACCGCATTCTCTTCGTTCACATACTCTTTGCCAACGGCGAAGGCCAGTTCAATACGGCGATGTTCACGGGCTTCATCATTGAAAATAATGTCAATTTGTGGCATCGGACGAATGCTCATGCCCAGCGTAAAGAAGTAATAATTCTCCTCATCTTCATGCTGGGAAATCGCCATCGGCGGCCAGTTGCCCTGATCGATGCCGTAATATTTCACCGACGGGCCAAAACGCCCTTCGTAACGCTCAAGAAATTTACGCTGGATTTTCGGCCAGGGATTTTGTTCATCCTGCTGCCAGTCACGCCAGAACTGACGGGTCTTATCGGCCAGTTCGTACTGAGTATTGGTGGAGGCTGACCCCAGCGGGAACGTCAGAGGATTCTGTTTGATGCAACCGGCTGAGTAGCAGACAGCGTGGTCGATATACAGGCTCCAGCCGGGGATCACCGCCAGCAGCAGCCCCTGATACCAGAGCGCGGCACCGTCATCGCTTTCATTCCACAAGATTTGGATTTGCGCAGGATCCAGCGGCGCTTCGGCCTCAAGGCTGCGGCAGTATTGCGCAGCCAGCATCGGTGCCTGGCCGTTATTCATAGCATGCTGATCGTCTTGCAAAGGCGCCGGCGAAAGATTGCGGATCCAGCAGGCACGCATGCGGGGGAAACGATCGCGTAAATCTTCGCGGGCATAAATATAGAAATAAGCCACGCGGTCATCCTGCTCGACCAGCGCGGTCAGGGTCTGTTTATCGTTACTGACTTCAACGAGAATGTCTGACTGGCGCATAAAACCTCTGCGGGTTGGGCCTCAATAGAAATATGAAGCGTCTGAGTCGCTTTTCAGTCAGTGTAGAACGGTTATCACGCGAATATAACGTCTAAAAGTCCCAAAAATCCCAGCAAAAGCCGTTTATTCAGCGATGTGAAAATACCAAGCAAAAAAACGCCAGGTGCTGATGGTCAGCACCTGGCGTCTTGTTTTACGTCTTCATTGACGTCAGAAACAGGCGTCGTGAAAATCTAATGCGCGAGCGGTTTCGCGGCAGTGGCCTTGTTCAGTTCTGGCCACAGGGTCATGACGACATCGATCAGCCGGTGAAGCTGCTCAGTGCTGGCACCATCACGTGCCTGAACGGACATCCCCTGAATGGTGCAGGCCAGATACTTCGCCAACAGCGCGCTGTCCGTGCTCTTTGGAACTTCATTGCTGAGTTTTTTAGCCTCGAAATACTCCAGCAGCGTGCGTTCCTGCGAAAGATGACGACCGCGCAACATTTCTGCAATGTCCTGCGAGGAAGAAGACATGCCCGAAGAAGCGCTTACCATGAAGCAACCGCTTGGGGTATCACAGTCGGTAAATAGCTCTGCGGTAGTGCGCAGATATTGCTCGATAGCCTGCTCGACGGACAAATCTGTTCTGCTCAGCAGACAGAAACTCTTTTCGTAAAAGGTTGCCAGATAATGTTCAACGGCTGCACGGAATAACCCTTCTTTATTACCAAATTCGGCATATAAGGTAGGAGCTTTCGCACCGGTTGCTTCGACCAAATCCGCTAATGAAGTGGCCTCGTAGCCATGACGCCAGAATAAATTCAGGGCCTTGCTCAGAGCAGTTCCACGATCGAACTGTTTTGGGCGACCGCGACTTTTCCGGACCAAAGCCGTCTGTTCAGTGCTCATACACCCTCCTTCCATCACCCTAGTGGTTCTGGTTGCTTAAATAATTTAACGATCATTATTAAAAATAGTTGCGCACAAGTCCAGCAGAGATTATCATTTAATTATCGAGCGATAAGTAAATCACTCCCACCAGCAAGTCACACGCTGTTATTAGCGAAAAATCCCAGGACATAACATCATGCGTAATCTAAAAATCCTTCTTGCAGTTGTGGCGTTAACCGCTGTCCCGGTTGCCAATGCCGTCGCACAGCAGGTTATCATGATGCCAACTCAGAGTCAGGAAGTCGCTATGGTCAATGTGACCGGAGACAGCAACTTTTGTCATCCGGGCCGTTTTATAAACGGTAAATCTTCACAGCAACGCATTCCTACTTCTCCAACAATGCCTCCTGCTCCAGCGGGTTCTGCCAATCATCCACCGGTTTACTACTAAGGTGATTGATCTGCATCCTGCCAACCCACAGTAAAGGACAAGGCGACAGTAATGTCGCCTTACTTCATTGCACTCCCTTATGTGCCACTGACTTCAGGTTCTCAACCCCCTCGCTTTTACCATCCTTAGCAGCTCAGGCCAATCATTAAATTATCACTCATTAAATAATTCTTGATAGCGTCATAAAATCGCACTATCATTTGTTTATCGAACGTTAATTAATTTTTATTGTGACTACATTTAACAAAAAGATCACAAAAAAGGAAATAAACGTGATCATGCTCACAGCACAATTAGTTAACGGTTATTAAAAAAACATCTTGCACAGGAATCGATCAGTCGCTAACATTAACTTATCGAACGTTAATTAATAACGTTGACCGAATCCCAAACTGATTTATCCAGATTAACGAACAGGAACTGACATCATGAAAAACGTAAAAATGACAATCGCTGCACTTGCACTGGCTACCGTTTCCTTCTCTTCAATGGCCGCCACCTTGGTGGATTCAGCGCCAGCGAACCAACAGAAAATAGGGGTTATCAGTGCCAACTCGAGCAATGACCTTTCCAGTCTGCAGCGTGAGCTGAATGCTAAAGCTAACGAAGCAGGAGCAAGTTCATACCGCATTATTGGCGCTTCTGGTGATAACTACCTGCACGGTACCGCTGAGCTGTACAAATAACAGCGGGCACGTTAAATCCGGTACCGCACAATTAGTTAACGTTTAATAAATAAATAGTTTGCACAGAATGTGATCCAGGTCTAAGATTTAATTATCGAACGTTAAATAAAACGTATGACCAATTCATCACCCACTGATGTGCTGAATAATTAAGAACAGAAAAAGGTATTTATCATGAAAAACATCGCTATGACTTTTGCAGCAATCGCACTTGCAACGGCTTCTTTTAGCACCCTTGCAGCCACTCAGGTGCAGTCTGCACCTACTGACTCTCAAAGCATTGGCGTGATCAGTGCACAGGCAGGTTCCAATCTGACCAGCTTGGAAAATAAACTGGCGGCTAAAGCTGAAGCTAATGGTGCAAGTTCATATCGCATCATCTCCGCCTCCGGTGACAACCGCATGTACGGTACTGCCGAGCTGTATAAATAACAGCGCTAACCCGCTTGCGGGTTGAATGTAAAGGGTATCGGACAGAAGAATTGAACAGAGGCTTTACATTGCAAAATCGAGCGCTGATAACAGCACCCCGTTATGTGAAGTTGAATCATACGACAATAGGACTTAAATCATGAAAAACCTGACAATGACCATCGCTGCAATCGCACTGGCTACCGCTTCATTTACCACACTGGCAGCCACCCAGGTTCAATCCGCGCCTGCTAACTCACAGCCTATTGGCGTGATCAGTGCACAAGCCGGTTCTAACCTGACCAGCCTGGAAAATAAACTGGCGGCGAAAGCTGAAGCAAACGGTGCGAGTTCATACCGCATCATCTCTGCTTCCGGCGACAACCGTTTGTACGGTACTGCTGAACTGTACAAATAAGTTCAGGGATTTACAGCAGTATGCAGAAGAGGCGGCGTTTGCCGCCTTTTTCGTGTCTGCAATTTAAATAAAAAGGCAGGGATTTCTCCCTACCTTTTGGCGCCACTTTCACAAAATATCAGTGAGCTGAGCTTTTCAGATGGCTGTCTTGCTGATGCTGTTCCAGCGCAAGTTCAAGGAGTTTGGTGATCAGTTCACTGTAACCCAAACCGCTGGCGGCCCACAGTTTCGGATACATGCTGATATTGGTGAATCCAGGCAATGTGTTGATTTCATTGATCACCACCTCACCCTGCGCCGTCAGGAACACATCTACGCGCGCCATCCCCCGACACTCCAGCACCTCAAATGCCTGCAAAGCAATAGCGCGAATGCGATCATGTATCTCCGGCGGTAAATCAGCC
Organism: uncultured Enterobacterales bacterium; assembly: GCA_946478305.1. Classification (GTDB taxonomy): domain Bacteria; phylum Pseudomonadota; class Gammaproteobacteria; order Enterobacterales; family Enterobacteriaceae; genus Ewingella. The sequence continues at coordinate 46,585 of CAMLBO010000025.1, read as the reverse complement.
GGGACCGCAACTGAAGCGCCCTGCTCGTTGATGTATTTAGTGTCGTAGGAGTAAAACTCATCCTGCAAGATGACTTCACCACAAACGCTGGCCTGCGGGTGGCTATTGCCCAACACCGCACACTCAATTTCACGCCCCACAATGGCAGACTCCACCAGCACTTTGTGGTCGAAATCAAACGCCAAATTGAGCGCTTTGATGAAACCAGCTTCATGAGTGACTTTACTCACACCAACGGAAGAGCCCTGATTGGCCGGTTTGATAAACAGTGGCAAACCAAGCGTCTGTGACACTTTCTCAAAGGTATGCAGATGACGGTTCGTGCGCGTCACGCTGACGAAAGGCGCAATATTCAGCCCCGCGTCGCGCAGCAGACGTTTGGTTACGTCTTTATCCATGCTGACCGCAGAACCCAAAACGCCTGACCCAACAAACGGCATATTCGCCATGCGCAGCAAACCTTGCAGGGAACCATCTTCACCCAGCGTGCCGTGAACAATAGGGAATATGACGTCGAGCTGGGAAAGCGCCCTGGCGCTGCCGGTTTCAATCAGCTGATTTTCCGTCTGGCCGGGGATCAACGCCACCTGATTATTTGAACGGTTAAGGGCAATCAACGCCGGATTTTCCGCGTTGATTAAATAGTTGCTGGCATCATTGATATGCCACTCGCCCTGTTTATCAATGCCCAGCAGCGTTACATCAAAGCGATTTTTATCAATGGCATCGACGATGTTCTTGGCCGACTGCAGTGAAACTTCATGCTCTGCCGACTTACCGCCAAAAATGATGCCTACGCGTAATTTACTCACCCACGACTCCTTGAAATCAATAACCGGTACCGTTGTAAAACGCCTTTCCTGTTCAACACGGAAATTCAGTCCACAACAAAAAGTTTCGCGCCTTTAACCGTGGAAGACTGATGCGCTTCGGCACCATCGGCCACCTGATAACTCATACCCGGCGTCAGGGTGAAAGTCCGCCCATCGTCCAGCCGGGTTTGTAACTCACCTTCCAGACAAAACAGTACGTGCCCTTTGCTGCACCAGTGATCGGCCACGTAGCCAGCCGAATATTCAACAATGCGCACACGGATATCGCCAAAATGCTGAGTACGCCACAGGGCGACGCCAGTTTCACCTGCGTGCTCGGTTGGGGGAACCAGGCTCCAGTCGGTGGTGCCAAAAGGGATATCGCTAAGCTTCATACGTTTCTCTATTCGGGCGATTTGGAAAGGAAATCCAGCATAAAAGTGAGCGTGGCTTTAATCAATCACTGTTCCCCGATTACCTGACGATTTGTGAAAACAACCGGTGAACATCACGTTGCAAGTCTGAGGGTGAAAAGTTAAGTAAAGCCGATTTATCTGAACCCAGCGCTACAGGCCAGTGCCCGCCTGGGCCCGAGCGAATGGGTCAGAAAACACCCAAACTGGAGTGTTGCGAAAGGTGACTCTGGGACAGATGTCTCCTTTCATCGTCTAAGCTTAAGGCAGGTTCAAAATGAGTTCATAACAAGGAGTCCTTCATGCCTTATCAAACGATCAATCCGTTCAACAACAAGCTTATCAAAGAATATCAAACACATAATGACCAGCAGGTTGAACAGGCGCTGGATGCGGCACATACCCTTTATAAATCTGACTGGGGTCAGGGCGACATACAACAACGCCTGAAGGTGCTGCATAAACTTGCTGATATTATGTCATCCCGCGTTGAAGAGCTGGCAAAAATCGTTAGTGTCGAAATGGGGAAACTGATTGAGCAGAGCCGTGGTGAAGTAAAACTGTGTGCCGAAATTGCTCAATATTATGCCGATAACGCGCAAGCGTTCCTCAAGCCTGTGCCTTATAAATCCAGTCTGGGCGAAGCCTGGGTAGAACATGCCCCTATCGGGGTGATCATGGCCGTCGAACCCTGGAATTTCCCGTTCTACCAATTGATGCGCGTACTGGCTCCGAACCTTGCCGCCGGTAACAGTGTCATCGTTAAGCATGCCGGTATTGTTCCGCACTGCGCGGAAACCTTTGAGAAACTGGTAGCCGAAGCGGGTGGTCCGAAAGGCGCTTATACCAACCTGTTTATCTCGCAGGATCAGGTGGCCAATATCATCGAAGATGACCGTGTACAGGGCGTGGCGCTGACCGGTTCAGAAAAAGCTGGCGCTGTCGTCGCAGCAAAAGCTGCCAGCAAACTGAAAAAATCAACGCTGGAGCTGGGGGGGAATGACATCTTCGCCGTACTGGAAGATGCCGATATCGACCACGCCGCCAAAGCCGGAGCCGAGGCACGGGTGGCGAATGCCGGTCAGGTATGTACCGCTGCCAAGCGTTTTATCATTCATGAGAAAGTAGCCGATGAATTCCTGAAGAAATTCACCGAACATTTCAAAGCACTGAAAATCGGTGACCCACTTGATGCCAGCACCACACTTGGCCCGCTGTCGTCCACCGATGCCTTGAAAACCCTGACCAAACAGGTGGAACAGGCGGTCAAAAATGGTGCCAAAGTGCATGTCGGAGGGAAAGCAGTATCGGGCAATCCAGGTAACTTCTTTGAAGCGACTATTCTGACCCACATCACCCGTGACAATCCGGCCTATTTCGAAGAGTTCTTCGGTCCGGTTGCGCAAGTTTACGTGGTGAAAAATGATGATGAACTGGTGAAACTGGCCAACGACTCAAACTACGGTCTGGGTGGGGCACTGTTTACTAAGGATATGACTCGCGCGCGTAAACTGGCGAGCAAAATTGAAACCGGTATGTTGTACGTCAACTCGCCGACCGATACCGCGCCTGAGCTGCCCTTCGGTGGCGTGAAGCGTTCAGGCTTTGGCCGCGAGCTGTCTGATTTAGGTATCAAAGAGTTTGTGAATCAGAAACTGGTGGTGCTGGCCGCGAAGTCTTAAGGCCTTATTCCCTCTCTATGCGGAGAGGGAAACTTATCTCCCTTCTCCTGTCTTTAATATTCCCTTGATGCATGACAATACGGTACTTGTCTGCCCTTCTTTATAATCATGGCCGTTTGTCTTCCCACGGGTAACTCAACATGGCTTATGAACTCAATCTGGACTGGCAAGAATTTTTAGAAAAATACTGGCAGAAACGACCTGTTGTCTTAAAAAAAGCGTTCATTGATTTTATCGACCCGATTACGCCTGACGAACTGGCCGGGCTGGCGATGGAGCCAGAAGTCGACAGCCGTTTGGTCAGCCAGAAGAATGGTCAATGGCAGGCCAGCAACGGGCCTTTCGAGCATTTCGATAATCTCGGTGAAACCGGCTGGTCACTGCTGGCGCAGGCCGTCAACCACTGGCATGCGCCTTCTGCTGAACTGGTATGCCCTTTCCGCGTACTGCCAGACTGGCGCCTGGATGATTTGATGATTTCCTACTCCGTACCCGGTGGCGGCGTGGGTCCGCATATCGACCAGTACGACGTGTTTATCATCCAGGGCATGGGCAGCCGCCGCTGGCGCGTCGGGGATAAATTACCGCTCAAACAATTCTGTCCGCATCCGGCATTACTGCACGTCGAGCCGTTCACGCCGATTATCGACGAAGACCTTGAACCGGGTGACATTCTCTACATTCCGCCAGGTTTCCCGCATGACGGTATTACCCACACCGAAGCCTTCAACTATTCGGTGGGTTTTCGTGGCCCGAACAGCCGTGACTTAATCAGCAGCTTTGCCGACTACGCGCTGGAAAACGATCTTGGTGGCGAGCACTACAGCGACCCGGACCTCACCCCGCGTGACCACGTGGGCAAAGTCGAAGAGTATGAGATGGAGCGCGTGCGCGCCATGATGCACCAGTTGATCGACCAGCCGGAAGATTTCAAGCAGTGGTTTGGCCGCTTTGCGACCACGCCGCGTCACGAACTGGATATCGCACCGGCCGAGCCTCCGTATGAAGCGCAGGAAATCGTTGATGCGCTGATGCAGGGCGACAGCCTGACCCGCCTGAGCGGTCTGCGCGTGCTGAATGTGGGTGAGCGCTTCTTCGTTAACAGCGAACCGCTGGAGACATCTAACCATCACGCGGCCGATGCACTTTGTCGCTACACGCTGATCGGCAGAAAAGAGCTGGGTAATGCCCTGCAGGATCCGGAGTTTGTCGTGGTATTCACTGACCTGGTGAATCAGGGTTATTGGTATTTCGACGAATAGCGACACCGTATGACGGCAAAGGCATTTAAAGGCGGTATCCATTTACATGGGCCGCCTTTTTTATGTCAGTAAGAAAAGAGTCTTAAGGGCGATATATTTTATGGGCGATATGTTTTATGGACGATAAAGCTTAACCGGTGTTTTGGGTTTGCGCGGCGGCTCAAAGAGATCGATATCTTCGCCATGAATATATTTGGCGCGCAGAATCGATGAGATCTTATCCATCGCCATCACGATCACCACAAGAATCAGGGTGATAAACATCACCACATCCCAGTTCCACAGTCGCATATTTTCGGCGTACACCAGACCAATCCCGCCCGCACCGACAAAACCCAGCACCGCCGCAGAACGGGTGTTGGACTCAATCTGATAAAGCGACAGCGCCAAAAAAGTCGGGAAGGATTGCGTGAAGATCCCGAAGCGATGCGTTTGCAGCGGATTGGCGCCCAGCGCCCGCAGGCCGCGGCTTGGCGAACGCTCCACCGCCTCGTGTCCTTCGGCGTAGAGCTTACCCAGCAACCCCATATCCTGCATGATAATCGCCAGCACCCCGGCCAGCGGTCCCATGCCAACGGCACGCACGAATATCAGCCCCCAGATAGCCATATCCAGCCCGCGCAGTACGTCCAGCAGGCGGCGAACCACCAGTGAAATCGGGCGCAGCAACGGCGTAGACATCACATTACGTGCCGCCAGAAACGACAGCGGTAATGCCAGAAATGACGCCGTAATGGTCCCTGCAAACACAATTGCCAGCGTCATGGCAATCTGCCCAAAGTAGTACATCAGCGGCCACTGCGAGAAGTTATGCCAGACGAACATACGCAGAAAATAGCGCCCCACCTGACTGGTGCCGCGTACGACGGCGTCCCACGGAATACCGTAGTACGTGAAAAAATAGAGATAATAGAGCGTGATCAGCACAGCGAAGATGCCGAGATAGCGCAGGTAGCGGCGCTGGGCTGAGAACAGCGTAGGATGATCGCGCTTGATGCCAGCAATTGCCGACGGCGCCAGTGCTTCAGTCAGCATCAGAACGTACCCTCTACTGCGCGCTTACGCAGTTTTCCCGATAAAAAGTCCATAATCGAAACCACCAGAATGATCAGCAGTAGCGTCATACTCACCTGGTCATAACGGTCGAGTTTGATCGAGGTCATCAGCTCCTGACCAATACCCCCCGCGCCGACCAGCCCGAGAATAGTGGACTGACGGAAATTGATTTCAAGGCGCATAAAACTGTACGAGAGGAAAATCGGTTTGACCTGCGGCCAGATGGCGAAACGCATGCGTTGCAGACGCCCTGCCCCGCAGGATTTCAGCCCGCGCACCGGTTTATCCGATGCGGTTTCAATGGATTCATAAAACAGTTTAGTCAGGCTGCCGACGGTATGCAGCGTCAGGGCGATAAACCCTGGGATCGCGCCGATACCAAAAGCCATAACGCACATCACCGCCCAGGCCAGTTCCGGCATGGTGCGCAGAAAGGCGACGAAGGTGCGGATACTGAGCTTCAGCCATTTTGGCGAATCGGTATTATTGGCCGCCATAAACGCCAGCAGCGTGGCCAGCGCGGTCGATAAAATCGTCGATGAAAGCGCCAGCTGAATAGTTTCCCAAATCAGCGGCAACTGAATATTGAGCCGGTATCCCCAATAGGCCAGAGAGCCTTCAGTATGACCATCCGCAAACAATAATGACCAGTGCAAGACCGGCACCGTTTCACCGATATAATCAAAGAAATGAGGCGCCGAAAGAAATACCGTCTTCAGATTAAGTTCAGACACATTGCCTGACCACAAATAAAGCACCAGCATCAGCCCTGACCAGACTAATGCCTCACGCTTTTGCTTACCGCGTATTTGCTGGTAATAACGATTGAAATCTTTATTCAAAATAGCGTTCCGGTTTTCTTTAAATATAATAACACAACGTAATAGGCGTTATTGGCGCAGGCAATTTGGATGCGGCCAGCGCGCAGGACCCGGAGCGTACATAGAGTACGTGAGGCGTCCGAGCACTGCCCGCATTCAAAGTGGCAAGTAAAATAACCTATTAGCGCGAACCCTTGGTGAGCTCTCGTTTCATATCTATAATCTGTTGATATTCAGCCAGCGTCGTGTCGCCAATATGCATTTTACCGCCAGCGGCTTTAATCCAGCAGGCGTGATCGTCTTTATCCAATTTCTTAATCGCGCTGACCAGCTTCGCTTTGAAATCAGCCGGTAAATCGCTGCGCACTAAAATCGGGCCATTAGGAATTAAAGGCGATTCCCAGATGATGCGGATTTTCTTCATCAGATCCGGCTGGTCCATACGGATCATGCGGTTGAAGGCACCGGAGGTATAACCGGTTTCGCGGTCACCAATCATCGAGGCCCAGGTAACGGCACCGTCAAACTGACCATTAAGCACGCCCAGAATATCCTGCTCATGACCACCGGAGAAAGTGACGCTGGAGAAGAAGTTATTGTATTTATTGTCAGTATTGCCGCCAAACTCTTTCTTGAAGGTCTGGTTCGGGATCAAATAACCCGAGGTGGAATCCGGATCGGCAAAACCGAACGCCTTGCCTTTCAGATCAGAGAGCTTCTTATACGGGCTGTCGGCTTTTACAACGACTACCGAGTGATAACCACGGGACTGGTCGGTATCATCAATAGTAATACCTACAATATCCACGGCTTTCGGGTTATTAATATAGACTGAGGCAAAAGAGGATGGCGACATGCTTAATACCATGTCTATTTTCCCGCCTAATAGTCCCTGGATAACGCCGGAATAGTCTGAAGAGTTACGGAGTTTAGTATCAACATTTAATTCTTTATCGAAGAAATCTTTTACACACTGATTATCACCGATTTGCTGGGTGGCATTCTGCCCGCCCAATATTCCCAAATTCAGCTCTTTCGGCGCATCCGCTGCCATGCTATGCATTGCGGTAAATGTACCCGCGACCAGTACCGCCAGACGTAATAAGTTCTTCATGTAGTCATAACCCTTTATAGACGTAGAGAAAGTTGAGATAAGTAAATCCAAATAACTGCACGAGATTATTTTTGGTGACAAATAACACTAACTTTGTAATTCACCCTCTTCCCCATACAGCTGGTGAAGAATGTCATCGTTTAATTGATCAGGGTGTCCATCAAATATTATTTGGCCTTTGGCAATACCAATGACCCGGGTACAAAAGTCTTTTACCAATTCAACCGAATGCAGGTTAACCATCACGGCGATATTCTCTTCGCTGACCTTTTTCAGCGCATTCATAATGCGCAGGGTATTTTTGGGATCCAGCGACGCTACCGGCTCATCGGCCAGCAGGATCTTTGGGTTCTGCATCAGCGCACGGCAAATTGCCACGCGCTGCATCTGCCCACCGGAGAGATTTTCGGCACGCTGTAAGGCATGCGGCAGCATATGTAACCATTCGAGCAGCGAGATCGCACGGGCGCGGTCTTCATCATCGAATTGATTAAAGAAAGATTTAAAGGTCGACGTCTGGCTCAGACGACCAAGCAGTACGTTGGTCAACACATCGAGGCGCGGCACCAGACAGAAGTCCTGAAAAATCATGCCGCAACCCGCACGCCAACGGCGCAGTGATTTACCGGTCAGGCCGGCCAACTGTTGCTGCTCGCCATTCTCGTAGTGACACACCACGCTGCCTTCCGACAGCGGGATGGTGCCATTAAGCACATGGAGCAGGGTCGATTTCCCGGCACCCGAACGGCCAATCACGGCCACAAACTCGCCGGCATGCAGATCGAAACTGAGGTCATTGAGTACTCGCTGGCCGGATTTATAGGATTTTACCAGCCCTTTTACGTCGAGTACTTTGTTCTGTTGCTGTGGCCGGGCCTGAGGGTATTCAGCCTGTGCCAGCTTGAGTTGAGCTTGCGCCATGATGCTGTCTCTCGGTTGCTTACAGATTCTGGCAATCATTAAGCGCGAGTTTTATGACACATTGATGATGCTTTAATGGCCGTCCGGTGACGCGCCGCCCTGCTTTGGGTGGCTTTTCAGTCTATGATGTGTTCGGGTCGATAAACTGAAGGAGAGGAAATGAGCATTCATCAGGATAATCAGGGGCTGATTTCGCGTCTGAAAGAGATTGCCGGCAGCCGTCACGTACTGACGGGCGAGAGCAATACCGAACGTTATCGCAAAGGGTTTCGCTCCGGCGGCGGTAAAGCGCTGGCGGTGGTGTTTCCGCAGACTCTGCTGCAACAATGGCAACTGCTGAAAGCCTGCGTCGAGGCAGACAAAATTGTCATTATGCAGGCCGCCAATACGGGTCTGACCGAAGGTTCGACGCCGAGCGGCGACGATTACGATCGCGACATTGTGATTTTCAGCACCCTGAAGCTCGACCATATTGAGCTGCTTGACGGCGGCAATCAGGTGATAGGTTTCCCCGGCAGCACCCTCTATAAACTGGAAAAAATCCTCAAGCCTTACGGGCGCGAGCCCCATTCCGTGATCGGCTCCTCCTGCATAGGCGCCTCTGTCGTGGGCGGTATCTGTAATAACTCCGGTGGCTCGCTGGTAAAACGCGGCCCAGCTTATACCGAGATGGCGCTGTATGCGCAAATCAATGCCGAGGGGGAATTACAGCTGATTAACCATCTGGGAATTGCCCTGGGTAACACGCCAGAAGAGATGCTGACGCGGCTGGAGAAAGGCAATTTCAAAGACGAAGAGATAAGCCACGACCAGCGCAAAGCCTCTGACCATGACTACGCCGAACGGGTGCGTGACGTCGAGGCGGACACACCCTCGCGTTTTAATGCCGACCAGCGCCGCCTGTTCGAAGCCTCCGGCTGTGCCGGAAAACTGGCCGTTTTCGCCGTGCGTCTCGACACCTTCCCGGCCGAAAGTCAGCAACAAGTATTCTATATCGGCACCAACAGCACCGCCGTACTGACTGAGCTACGCCGCCAGATCCTGCGCGATTTCGCGAATCTGCCGGTGGCGGGTGAATATATGCACCGCGACATTTTCGACATCGCCGAAGTCTACGGTAAAGACACGTTTATGATGATCGACAAACTCGGTACCGACAAAATGCCGGATATGTTCAGTGCCAAAGGCAAGTTTGACGCCCACATCAGCAAGGTGCCGTTCCTGCCGAAGCATTTCAGCGACCGCGTGATGCAATGCATCAGCAAAGCTCTGCCGAACCATTTGCCTGAGCGGATGAAAAAGTACCGTGATCGCTATGAGCATCACATGCTGCTGAAAATGTCTGGTGAAGGGATCGCCGAAGCGCAAACCTTCCTCACCCGCTTCTTTACAGAAAATGAAGGCGACTTTTTTGTCTGCTCTGATGATGAAGGGAAAAAGGCCTTTCTGCATCGCTTTGCCGCCGCCGGTGCCGCCGTGCGTTATCACGCCGTGCATGAAAATGAGGTGGAAGACATTCTGGCCCTGGATATTGCGCTGCGTCGTAATGACCAGGACTGGTTCGAAACTCTGCCGCCGGAAATCGACAATCAGCTGGTCGCAAAACTCTATTACGGCCACTTTATGTGCCATGTTTTCCATCAGGACTACATCGTCAAGAAAGGGGCGGACAGTAAAAAGCTCAAACACCAGATGCTGGAAATTCTCGATGCTAAAGGAGCTGAATACCCTGCTGAGCATAACGTCGGGCATCTGTATATTGCCAAGCCGCACATGAAAGCCTTCTACCAGCAAGCCGACCCGACCAACAGTTTTAATCCGGGAATTGGTAAGACGAGTAAGCTGAAGAACTGGCGGGGAGAATAAAGGAGAAAAAACGGCGCCGGCGCTTTTACAAGCCGGGCCGTTTCTATCAATTCTTTTGATATCTGTCTGACTGTTTAGATTTTTTAACACTCATATTTATCTACAAATCATTTTAAATAACGTCAGCCATTACCCAAAACAATCCTTTTTATTATAAGAGTACGCTTTTTCACTGAGCCCTTGCGTATATACATACTGCACTATCAAACCGTATTTCTGCACCATATTGCCACGACAGTAAGCTCGGGTGAAGATAGACCGGCTCTGGGTCTCAAGTTGAGCATCGCTGATAGTGGCAAGATTGGTGTTTTCGATCGCATAGGTATAAATAAGCGTTTTATCAGCCATTTCCGCCGACTGCAGAACCGTATAATAATCCAGCCTGACCGGCAGGCTCCCCTGCGCGTATTCCTTATCAAGTTGGCGATGGAAATCACCCCATGCTTTTTGAGGCGAATCTGTAGAAAGGAATTTCACACCGGCAACAATACTTATCGCAATGGTCGCGCAGGCTACCGTCCATAATGTCAGTTTTTTTGTACTGACCTCCTGAGACTCAGCGCCTGAGTGATACCAGAACGTACCGACTACCCCGGCAGAGAACCACAGTGTAAACAAGACGAAAAAGACGATGCTGCCGCTGTTGTAGACAACGGGCGCATATGCCTTGTCCAGGGAAAACAGCAAAAGCATGACTACCGCGCAAATACGGCTCCGGCGGTATATTCCGTATGCCAGCCCACAACTGATGAAAACATAAATCAGGTTCAAATACACCAGTCCCGATCTGACTCCATCAATCCAGAAATAAACATCCAGCGCAACGGTGATCAGCGCCGAAACCAACGCAGCTGACCAGGCATTTTTGATCAATTGATGACAGGATTTGGGAACCGATTTTATCTCATTAACTTTTACATCCGTGTCTGCCATTACACATTTTCCTTATGACTCTTGAGTAAGTTGCCGTTCGTATTTTACGCTACGAACTCTACAATAGATTATCCATTACGCTGAATTTTATAGATTCAGGATCATCGGCACATTTCTAATAATGTTTACTGCCATTGTCCCGTTTATTTCAGGAGGGAGAAAGAAAATGCACGACCACTCGTACTCTGTGCAAATAAAGGATGTGATTACTGGCAAGGATGTTGTGATTTATGAACCCGCTAATGTTTACGGCTGCACCCTGGGTGACGGCGTGTTTGTCGGCCCCTTTGTAGAAATTCAGGCAAATACGGTGATTGGTAGCGGAACAAAAATTCAGTCACACAGCTTTATCTGCGAATACGTCACCCTCGGTGAAAACTGCTTTATCGGCCACGGGGTGATGTTCGCCAACGATATGTTTCAGTCAGGGAAACCCAACCCTGACCGCCATTCATGGGCGAGGATCACCCTGGGTAACAATGTCTGCATCGGCAGTGGTGCCTGTATCCTGGCTGTCTCAATTTGTGATGATGCTGTGATTGGCGCGGGTAGCGTGGTGACTAAGGATATTACAGAGAAAGGCGTCTATGCGGGAAATCCGGCGCGGTGGCTGCGGGAATTACCTGCATAAAAAAGGGCCGCTTTCGCGGCCCTTGGTTACTCAAAATCCGGTCTCCGATTATTTAATCTCAGAGTCTGGCAGTGCGTACGCGATGATGTAATCGCCCAGTTTGGTGCCAAATGAACCGTGACCACCCGCTGCGATGACAACGTACTGTTTACCGTTTACAGAGTAAGTCATTGGGGTTGCCTGGCCGCCCGCTGGCAGACGCGCTTCCCACAGTTTATCCCCGTTGCTCATGTCGAATGCGCGCAGGTAGTTGTCAGCGGTAGCCGCGATGAAGAACACGTTACCGGCAGTGGAGATCGGTGCGCCAAGCATTGGCATACCCATTTTAAACGGCAGCGGCAATGGTGAACTGTCGCGCACGGTACCGATACGTTTTTTCCACACGATATCGTTGGTTTTCAGATCAACGCCAGAGATGTAACCCCATGAAGGCTGTTTACATGGGAAGCCCAGCGGAGAAAGGAACGGATTGAGCGTCACGCCAAAGGGTACGCCGTACTGTGGCTGGATACCCGTTTCAGTGCCTGAGCCACCTTTATCGTTAGCATCAGGCTCCATCGGGTTGCCCGGACCGCGTGGGATCAGTTTAGACACAAACGGCAGTGCAATCGGGTTAGCGATAGCGACCTGACGATCGGTATCCACAGAAATACCGCCCCACTCGAACATGCCGAGGTTACCTGGGAAGACCAGGGTGCCCTGCTCAGATGGCGGTGTAAAGGTGCCTTCATAACGCAATTTATGGAAGATCACACGACACATCAGTTGGTCGTAGATCGTCGCACCCCACATGTCTTTACCGGTCAACTTCGCTTGCGGACGGAAGGTCAGTTCAGAGAACGGCTGAGTTGGAGAGACGTGGTCGCCTTTGGCTGCACCCTGTGGAACCGGCTTCTCAGGGGCATCCACAATCAGCTTACCGTCACGACGATCCAGAACGAAGATGTTACCGGTTTTGGTCGGAACATAGATGGCAGGGACTTTATTGCCGTTTTTATCCGTAATATCAGCCAGGGTTGGCTGTGCCGGAACGTCCATATCCCACAGATCGTGGTGAACAGTCTGGTAGAACCAGGCCAGTTTGCCGGTGGTCGCATTCAGCGCCAGCAGACCGCTCGCATAACGTTCCATATCCGGAGTACGGTTACCGCCCCAGATGTCCGGTGTCGCTACGCCAATCGGCAGGTAAACCAGATCCAGTTTGTCATCATAAGCCGCAGGTGCCCATGAGTTAGGTGAGTTTGGTGTGAAGTGCTGACCATCGGCCGGCAGCTTATTCGGCTCAGCCGCACCCGGATCAAAGGCCCACAGCAGCTTACCGGTCTCAACATCAAATCCACGGATAACCCCTGAAGGCTCGCGGTTTGAGTAGTTATCGGTAACGGCACCCGCCACAATGATCACCGATTTGGTGATGATTGGCGGAGACGTTGGCTCGTAGTGACCCGGTGTTGCATAAGGCATGTTGCTCTGCAGGTTCAGTTCACCGTTGTTACCAAATGCCGGGCAACGTTCGCCGGTTTCAGCGTCCAGTGCAAACAGACGGCCATCGTTAACCGGCAGAATGATGCGACGTGAACATACGGCAGGCGCAGCGCCGTTCTCGGCGTTACCTTGTGCAGCTGGCGTGGTCTCATGATAAGACACACCGCGGCAGGTGACATGCTGGAACGTGGGGTCAGACTTGAGCTGCGGATCAAATTTCCACTTCTCTTTACCGGTCGCCGCATCCAGAGCAAACAACTTCTGATGTGGAGTACACAGATAAAGCATGTCGCGGATTTTGATTGGCGTGACTTCATCGGTGATTTCACCCGGATCGTTCGGGGTCTTCAGGTCACCGGTACGGAAGGTCCATGCCACATCCAGCTTACTGACATTCTTATCATTAATCTGGCTCAGCGGTGAGTAACGGGTACCCGCCTGAGTGCGGCCATAAGCTGGCCAGTCACCATCAGGAATGCCGGAATCAGACTGAGCCGGCGTCACGTCAGCGGCTTTAATGGTGCCATTGATTTCCTGCGGGTCGTTAAAGACGGAATAAGCCAGAACGAGCACCGTGAAGACCAAAGACAGCGCCAGTGCGCCGCGGGCGAAGGCGTTTTTAACCAGCATATGGTTATAAACAATCGGCAACAGGATCCACAGACCGAGGAAGAAAGTCACATCCAAACGCGGTGTCAGTGCCCAGAAATCCGTGCCCACTTCCCAGACAGCCCATAGTGTCGTACCAAACAGGAACAGGGCGTAGAGCAGTAATGCAGAGGAGCGACGGCGGTAAAGCAGCCATGCGGTAACCAGCGAAATTACGCCGGCAATAATGTAATAAAGAGAACCTCCTAATTCCGCCAGCCAAATACCGCCGACAAGAAGATATATTCCGCTTAACGCGGCGAACAAAGCGGTAATTATGACGACGATGCGTGATAACGAGGCTTTCGTTTCCATAGTTGATGACCTTACTGAATTTTTATAATTGTCGATTTAGGGATGAGCTAAATCTTCAAGAACACCCGGTTATCACCGGGTATCACTCCTTGCGAATGCGGCCAGACGTCAACATGTGGTGGTTTAAGGCCGCGTCGCGTGGTTCTTTTTACTGACTGAAACAGGTTGGAACTTACTGGAAGCTATAAGAAAGCGTAGCCCCACCCCCGTAGTTCCTGCCAGGTGCCGGCTCGAAATAGCGGTCGTTGCCTTCATTAACGATCACCGAACCGACGTAATTTCTGTCGAACAGGTTGTCAACGCGGGTGAACAAGTCCAGCGTCACTTTGTCCCAGTTGAAGCGGTAACCGGCACTGACGCTGGCAACGGTATACGCTGGTGCCTGCTCGCTGTTTTCATCGTTGACTTCAATATCACTCATGTAACGGACATCCGCTCCGGCGTGCCAGCCATCAAGCGGCGCCCACTCCAGTGAAGCGTAGCCCATATTGCGGGCGATACCCGGCAGACGATTACCCGCCGGTGTGCACTCGCCTGCACCACAGGTTTCGTTGCGGAAAGTGGCATCAAGCAGCGTCCAGGCCATCTTCACCCGCCAGTTTTCTTCAATCTGCTGATCCAACGACAGTTCCAGCCCACGACGACGGGTTTTCCCGGCGTTGGTGTAGCTTGAACGCCCGCCAATGCTCTGCGCGACAATCAGCTCATCGTCCGTATCCGTCTGGAAAACGGCGGCCGTGACCAACCCATTACCTACCCGCCATTTGCTGCCGAGTTCGACGGTATTACTGGTGGACGGTTGCAGACCAAGGTTCAGACCGGACTGGCCGTCGGTACGGTAAGAGAGTTCATTGATCGTCGGTGTTTCAAAGCCACGACCGGCCGACACGTAAGTGTTCAACGCCGGTGTCACCGCATAGTTGAGGGAGGCCATCGGCAACAATTTGTGATAACGGCGTGAACCGCTATCGTCCGGATTGCTGTTGGTCATATAGTAATCTTGTGAGTCGAAGCTGACGGTGCTGTAGCGAGCCCCGGCATCCAGCGTCCAGCGTGGAGTCAGGTTCCAGGTGGTTTGCAGATAGGGATCGAGATTCCACATCAGGTTCTTTTCGTTACGGCGCTCATCGCCCTTCACGCCCAGGTCGCCCTGGTTATCGAAGTTTTCGTAGCCGAAACGCCGCTCGGTCATGGTTTCATAATCCAAACCGCCGGTGAGGGTGAACGGCAAAGAACCGAGCTGATCCTGGTGCTTCCAACGGGTATCCACCCCGGAGTATTTACGCTCAAGGACAATAACACCGCCCGCGTTGAGTGGGTTCTTCTGCGCCGAGGCAGGAATGGTTTGATATTGCGTGGTATGACGCTCGCCGTGATAAGTCATCAGGCTGAACTCGTCATTCTCACTCATCTGACGCTGATAGCGCAGGCCGACCTGAGTCTGATCGAGGGTTTTACGCGCATTGTATTGATCGGCGCGCGGTGCTTGTGTCGGATTATCGTGCCATTCAGATTCCGTCAGACCGCCCGGATCGTTGGCATCTACCGAGACGCTGTTAAACATCAGGGTCAGGGTGCTGGCGTCATCAATGCGCACGCCCAGTTTGCCGTTGCCGAGATTTTTCTGCGTGCCGCTGTGGTCACGATAACCATCAGTAGTAAATCGGGAGCCGGAAATCAGGTAGTTAACATCACCGGCATGGGTGCCGTCGCCGGTGGCGCCGCTGGCTTTGACACTGTTACGAAACGAGCCGTAACTGCCGAAATAGGTGCCAGCCTCAAGCGTGGTGGGCTGGGTTCCGCTTTGGGTATCGACGTTAACCACTCCCCCAGACGCGTTGCCGTACAGCGCCGAGAAAGGTCCGCGCAGCACTTCAACGCGCTCCACTGAGTTCAGGTCAATATTGGACGTTTGCCCCTGCCCGTCTGGCATAGTGGCCGGAATACCGTCAACGTAAATACGCACGCCGCGCACGCCATACATCGAACGGCTGCCAAACCCGCGCACCGAAAGTTGTAAATCTTGCGCATAGTTTTGGCGGTTCTGTACCTGCAACCCAGGCACGCTGCCGAGGCTTTCGGAAAGATTGACCTGTGCTTTGCTGTTTCTGAAATCCTCACCGTCAATCACGCTGACCGCTGCCGGTGTATCCAGCTCAGACAGGCCGTCGGTACCTTGTTGTTTGATGATCATCAGTGAAGAGGAGTCGGAGGTGTCTTCGGTATCGCTTTTTGCGGTATCGGTGGCCGAGATGGCGTAACTGACTGATACCGGGCTGAAAAACGAAAACAAGGTGATAATAAATGCAGAAGTTTTGGCGTTCACTTTAGGCGTTCTTTTGTTTTTAACTAAAAGCGCGGGCGAAAGTACAACTCAAAAAGATGACGAGCATCTCACTTTTAGATATTTAGACTGGACATAAACCCATCAGTCTGATGGGGAACCGTGGAAGGTCGTCACTATAGTTATTTTCTTCCTGTTAGTACATACGTAACTTTACAAAGATAATTTTTTAACAAAATGACTCACTGCTGGCGTGAAAAAAACCAGGCCGCAGACAGGGAGCCCCTGCTCCGGCCTCTTGAGTGTAGGCGAATAAACAAATATTGCCTTTAATGGAACTGTAGATACGCAACATGAGTTTGCAGATATTCCTGCAGGCCGTGTTTGCCATCGGCACCACCGACGCCCGATTTACGCCAGCCTGCATGGAAGCCCTGCATCGCTTCAAAGTTTTCACGGTTGATGTAGGTTTCACCGAACTTCAGCTGTTTCAGGGCTTTCATTGCAGTGTTGATATTGCTGGTGTAGAGGGATGACGTCAGGCCGTATTCGCTGTCGTTCGCCATCGTAATGGCTTCGTCCAGCGTTTTGAATACTGCAACCGGCAATACCGGTCCAAAGACTTCTTCGTGCATGATGGGCATATTCTGTTGTACGTCCACCAGCAATGTCGGTGGGTAGAAAAAGCCCGGGCCCTCTGAACGCTTACCGCCCAGCAGCACTTTTGCGCCCTGCGACACCGCCGTCGCCACTTTGTCTTCCACGCGCTGCAACGCAGCAGCACTGATCAGCGGCCCCATATCAAGCTCTTTTTTCTCCGTGGTGTTGCCGAATGTCACCTTCTTCATCATTTCGCTGATACGCGAAATAAACTCGTCGTAGACCCCTTCCTGCACATACACGCGTTCAGCACAGTTACACACCTGCCCGCTGTTGATGATCCGCGAACTGACGATGGCTTTCACCGCCAAATCGAGATCGGCATCGTTCATGACGATAGCCGGAGCTTTGCCGCCCAACTCCAGCGAGACTTTCGTCACGTTTTTCGCCGCGGCAGTCATCGTGGCAATCCCGGCGGCGACGCTGCCGGTCAGGCTGACCATCCCGACTTTGGGGTTACCCGCCAGTTCTTGGCCAACGGTCGGGCCATAGCCGGTAACGATATTCAGCACACCGTTTGGCAAACCAATTTTATGAATGATTTCGGCGAAGATAACTGCATTATTCGGCGTAATTTCGCTGGGTTTAATCACTATCGTATTGCCGGTGATAAGCGCTGGAGCGGCCTTACGGGCAATCAGAAAGAAGGGGAAGTTCCACGGCAAAATACCGGTCGTGACACCCATCGCTTTGCGGAACACAAAAATATTTTCGTTCGGCCGGTCACTCTGAATGATTTCACCTTCATAACGGCGCGCCCATTCCGCCATATAATCGAGATAATCAGCAGTGAATAACACTTCCGTCTGCGCCAGGCCGTAGGTTTTGCCCCCCTCAGCAATAATGGTTTCGGTCAGCTCAGCTTCGCGCTCACGGATACCGGTGGCAATTTTATGCAGCCACACACCCCTTTCAACCGCTGGCAACGCCTCCCAGCCAGGCTGCGCCGCTTCAGCAGCATCTATGGCTTTTTTAGCATCGTCAGCACTCCCTTCCGGGATCTGCGAAATAACCTGTTCGGTTGCCGGATTCATTACGTCAATCCACTTCCCGCCGGTGTTTTCAACAAATTCACCGTTGATATACATACGTTTTTGAATGGTGCTCATGTAATAGGTCTCCAAATCCGGATAGAGGTGATGAACAAATTGTTAATAAAACAGCACTTTAATGTGAAGTTTTAACAGCCTGTTCTATCCACCGGATTTTTACCTTTCCGTGAGTGCCAGTTAACGTTGAAAAATGGCAAAAAAGTCATGGTCGGTCTGTCTGACATAACGTTTTTGCCAATTTGCTGAAGGGGGAGATGAATACTCAAAGTAAGTCGAGTTGCAGAGAAGGGGCGCGGTGCGTGACTCACACCTCTGCAACTCGAAATAGGAAGGACATTTATTGACGGACATGGCGGGGTGCATACCCAAACTCGCGTTTAAACAGCGTCGAGAAATGATTGCTGTCGCAGAAGCCACATTGATGGGCGATCTCGGTGATTGAACTGTCACCAAAACGCAGCATATTGCGGGCATTGAGCAGGCGCAGACGGTTGAGATAATTGAGGGGCGTGCAACCCGTTTGCTGTTTCATCTGACGGTGTAAGGTACGCAAAGACATGGAGAACTGTTCGGCTAACACCGTCCAGTCGATCTCTTCATCGTAGTGTTCGCTCATCCAGTCCAGCAGGTTATTCAGATCCCCCCCCTGCCCGCGATAGCCGACATCGCGGCTGCCATGGCGCAGCAGCAACAAAAGCTGCATAAAATAGAGCTCCTGCTGGGCCAGAGATTCCGGCGACTGACTGGCAGGTTGGCACGCGAGCAGGTCAATCAGGATTTTGGCCTGCGCGATTTGCCCAGCGTTAATACGCCAATGCGCAGGATAATGCCCCTCCACCTCTTGCGGCAGTAAATCGGTAATACCCTTTAGAAATCGGAAAGCTTCCGGGCTGCGGTAAAGCACATTGGTGAGATGCAGATTGTCGGTATTTTCATACAGATGATGATCGCGGTGACGTACAAAGCAGACACTCCCCGCACTGAGGATCAGGGGCTTATCGTTAAATACGTGTGTGCCGGTTCCCTGCTCAACCAGCACAATTTCGTTGAAATCCAGATGATGATGCTCAGGAAATGTGTCATGTGGACGTCGTGGTTCAATGGCGACGGGGAAATCTCCTGAAGGGAAATAATCACTGCTGCGTAACACCGTCATTTCCGGCTCCTGATTAACATTATCGTAATATTTTAGTCATCAATGCAGCAGTCAACGGGATGAAACTGTGACCGGCCAATCGCTTTTGAACAAAACCTGTATTTACTCACTCAATCGCGCGGAATTCTGCATGACAGGTCACTTTCCCTTCTCTTTTGGTACAAGTTCAGCCAGTAAAAAGCCATGTTTTTCTGCCCGTTTCGTCTGTCGATGAAAGATTGTTATCAAATTGTGAGATTGTTCTCCTAAACCTTTGCGCCTTTGCCATGGTTATCCCGCAACTGGCACTCGCGGAAAGGTCAGCCTGCCACCAAGCTCCTAGAGTCGTGATCATGCGCCTGGCGCGTCGGCAACGTTTGGTGGTTGAACTTTTTTCGAAGTGATAGGGAGTGCATGGCATGAAATTAAAACGCGTACTGAGCCTTACCCTGATAGCGGGTAGCATCCTGCTGGCGGGCGCAGCATCGGCAGAAGTGAAAATTGCACTGGTGGCGAAGTCACTGGGCAATGGATTCTTTGAAGCCGCTAACGTTGGCGCACAGCAGGCCGCCAAAGAGCTGGGGGATGTGAAAGTCATTTATACCGGCCCAACCACAACAACGGCTGAAGCGCAGATCGAAGTCTTAAACGGCCTGATAGCGCAGGGCGTCGACGCGATTGCCGTCTCCGCCAATGATCCTGATGCACTGGTACCGGTACTGAAAAAAGCCATGCAACGGGGCATTAAAGTTGTCTCATGGGATTCTGGCGTGGCAAAAGAGGGACGTCAGATCCACCTCAACCCCTCCAATAATGCGCTTATCGGCGAAACGAACGTCAAACTGGCTGCCGATGCGCTGAAAGCGCTGAACGTCGACAAAGGTGACGTGGCAATTTTGAGCGCGACACCGACGTCGACTAACCAGAATCTCTGGATAGCCGAGATGAAAAAGGTGCTGCCAAAGTACCCTTCAGTCAATCTGGTGACAGTGGCCTATGGCGATGACTTATCGGATAAAAGTTACCGCGAAACCCTCGGGCTGCTGAAGTCCTACCCGGACCTGAAAGTCATTATTTCTCCTTCATCCGTCGGCATTGTCGCAGCCGCGCAGGCGATAAAAGATCAGGGAAAAATTGGCAAAGTGTACGTAACCGGCCTGGGATTGCCGTCTGAAATGGCTGGCGCAGTTAAATCCGGTGCCACCAAAAGTTTCGCTATCTGGAACCCGATTGATCTCGGCTACGCTGCCACTTATCTGGCCTATGACCTGGTCAAAGGCACGGCGACCAAAACGCAAGCCAGCATGGGACGCCTGGGTAACATTAAACTCGACGCCGACGGCAGCGGCGCAATGGCAGAACCCTTCGTTTACGATTCCAGCAACATCGACAAATTCTCTAAAATATTCTGATCCTGAATATGGCTGACCAGCGAACCGGCGGCCGTTTTGATCTATTTAGCCTGACAGGGGAATGGTATGAATGACTCCACGACTCCGCTTTTATCGCTGCAGGGCATCAGCAAAGTTTTTCCGGGGGTCAGGGCGTTGAACAACGTCCATGTGGATCTGTATCCGGGAAAGGTCACCGCCCTGATTGGCGAAAACGGCGCGGGTAAATCCACGCTGGTGAAAGTCATGACCGGTATTTATCAGCCAGATGAAGGCGAGCTGCGCTATAAGGCTATCCCGATCAAACTCCCAAATCCTGAGTCAGCGCATAAGGTCGGCATTACGGCTATCCACCAGGAAACCGTACTGTTTGATGAGTTATCCGTCACCGAGAATATTTTTGTCGGACACTACGTCCGTTCAGGGTTATTTAAACGCCTGAACTGGCCGGTGATGCATCAGCAGGCGCGCGCTATTCTCACGCGGCTGGAAGTGAATATCGATCCGCACGCCACCCTCAAAGACCTGAGCATCGCGCAGCGTCATATGGTGGCAATTGCCCGCGCGCTGTCGTTCGATGCCCAGGTTGTTATCCTTGACGAACCCACTGCGGCGCTGTCTCAACATGAAATTATCGAGTTTTACCAGATTGTTGAACGTCTGAAAGCGGAAGGCAAAGCCATCCTGTTTATCTCGCATAAGTTCGATGAGATCTTCGCCATTTCCGACTACTACACTGTGCTGCGCGACGGCAGTTATGTGGGCTCCGGTAAGACAAGCGACATCAGCGAGCGCCAGATGGTCACCATGATGGTTGGGCGCGAAGTCAGTCAGGCCTATCCGAAAGTAAGCTGCGAGCCAGGGGAAACGGTGCTGGAAGTGCAGAATCTCAGCCATCCGACCGAATTCGCCGGGATCAGTTTCTCGCTGCGCTAGGGCGAAATCCTTGGTTTTTACGGGCTGGTCGGTGCCGGACGGACCGAGCTGATGCAGGCCTTATTTGGCGTCACTCAGCCCAGCGTGGGAAAAATCCTGATCAGGGGTAAAGAACAACATTTCTCACGCCCCTCTCAGGCCATCCGCGCTGGCATTGTCTATGTGCCGGAAGAGCGGCAAAAACAGGGGGCCATCATTGACCTGCCTATTAGCCAAAACATCAGCCTGCCCCAACTCAGCCAACTTAATCCGCATGGCGTGCTCAACGACAAGAAAGAGTGGGCGCTGGCTGATGATTACGCCAAACGGTTGCAGATCAAAGCCTCAGGCTGGGATCAAACCGTCGGTACACTCTCTGGCGGTAATCAGCAAAAAGTGGTTATCGCCAAATGGCTGGCCACCCAACCGGACATCATCATCCTTGATGAACCGACCAAAGGTATTGATATTGGCTCAAAAGCAGCCGTGCATCAGTTTATGTCCGAGCTGGTCGGGCGCGGGCTGGCGGTGATTATGGTCTCCTCTGAACTGCCTGAAGTCATAGGCATGGCGGACCGGATTATCGTGATGCACGAAGGGCTGAAGGTAGCCGAATTCAACGCAGGTGAAGCGACTGCCGAAATCATTGTCAGCGCCGCCAGCGGTGCGGGTCAGGAGGCTGCATGATTAAACAGTTGCTGAAATTTCGCGAGCTGCTGCTGGCAGTAGTGATCGTCCTGATGGTGATCGGCGTCGGGTTACGTTCACCTGAGTTT
Source organism: uncultured Enterobacterales bacterium (assembly GCA_946478305.1). GTDB lineage: Bacteria > Pseudomonadota > Gammaproteobacteria > Enterobacterales > Enterobacteriaceae > Ewingella. The sequence goes on along the minus strand of CAMLBO010000025.1, from coordinate 24,413 downwards.
GTCGGCCTCAGTAATCTGCTGGAGATGTTCAATGACACCTCTATTTTAATCATTCTGGCACTCGGTCAGATGATGGTGCTGCTGACCAAAGGCATCGATTTATCGATGGCCGCCAACCTGGCGCTGACCGGCATGATCGTTGCGCTGATTAATTTTCATAACCCCCAAATACCGGTGTGGTCACTGGTGCTATTAGCAACCCTGCTCGGCCTGGTGATGGGCGCCATTAATGGCCTGCTGGTGTGGAAAGTCGGCATCCCACCGATTGTGGTCACGCTCGGTACCATGAGCATTTATCGCGGCATTATTTTCCTGCTTTCCAACGGCGGTTGGATCAACGCCCATCAGATGAGCCCTGATTTCCTCAGCCTGCCACGGACAACCTTTATCGGCCTGCCGTTGTTGGGCTGGTGTGCAGTGGCGGCATTGATCTTAGTGGCCTATTTCCTGCGCTACAGTCGCACAGGCCGTGCGCTGTATACCGCAGGTGGCAATGCCACGGCGGCCTATTACACCGGCATCAACGCAGGAAAAATGCAGTTCGTCAGTTTCTGCCTCTCCGGTGCGCTGGCCGGTTTCTGCGGTTATCTGTGGATTTCACGCTTCGCCGTGGCCTACGTTGACGTTGCTAACGGCTTTGAGTTGCAAATTGTCGCGGCATGCGTCATCGGCGGGATCAGCACCATGGGCGGTATCGGCTCCGTCGTTGGCTGCCTGCTCGGCGCGCTGTTCCTCGGCGTCATCAACAATGCCCTGCCGGTGATTGACGTATCCCCGTTCTGGCAAATGGCAATTTCCGGTGGCGTGATTGTCATTGCGGTGATCCTCAACGAACGCACCAACAAGCGTAAGGGACGACTGATTTTACGTCACTCGCCTCCCATCCCTGTAGTTGAGTCTGAATCGGAGGGCAGATGATGAATAAAACGTTAGCATCGCGCACGGCAACGAGGGAAAGCACAACGATGGCAGTGATACCCTTCCTGCGCCGCCTGGTGTGTTGGGAAGGTTTTTTGCTGCTGGTGACGCTGCTCGTGTTCGTGGCGGGTGCCCTCGCCTCCCCCTACTTTCTTAATATCTGGAATTTGTCCGACGCGACCTTCAACTTCACGGAAAAAGCCATCATCGTGCTGCCCATGGCGATGTTAATCATTGCCCGCGAAATTGATTTATCGGTGGCATCGACGATGGCACTGAGTTCAACCATCATGGGCTTCTGTGCACAGGCTGGCTTGCCAACGCCCGCGCTGGTGGCAGTGGGGCTGAGCGTCGGCTTATTGTGCGGGCTGGTGAACGGGCTGTTGGTAACACGCCTGAATCTCTCTTCGATTGTGATTACTATCGGTACGATGAGCCTGTTTCGTGGCATTACCTATGTGCTGCTGGGCGACCAATCCCTGAACCATTATCCGGCCAGCTTCGCCTGGTTTGGTCAGGGTTATGTCTGGGGGCCGCTCTCATTCGAATTTACGTTATTCCTGGTGCTCGGCGCGGTGTTTTACTTCCTGCTACACAAAACCAATTTTGGGCGCCGTACCTACGCCATCGGTAATAACCCGGTTGCCGCGTGGTATTCTGGGATCAACGTCAAACGCCACAACCTGATGCTGTTCGTGCTGGTCGGTGTAATGTCCGGTCTGGCAGCCGTTCTGCTGACGTCACGCCTGGGCAGCACGCGTCCTACGCTGGCATTAGGCTGGGAGCTCAGCGTGATCACTATGGCGGTGCTCGGTGGCGTCAGCGTGCTCGGCGGATCAGGCAGCATGACGGGCGTGATTATCGCGGCCTTCCTGATGGGATTATTAACTTTCGGCCTTAGCCTGCTCAACGTGCCGGGCATCGTGATGTCAGTGATTGTTGGCGTAATGCTGATTGTGGTGATTTCACTGCCGGTGCTCTATCGGAAAGTAGTCGCGCGGGGGAAATAGAGCGATCAGCCTCAAGTAAGTAAAACCCCCGCATAAAGACGGGGGTTTTCATATCAAACAACATCGAAACAGATCAGAAAAGCTTGGTCCCGTAACCCCACATCAACACCGTCAGCGCGAGCAGTAATTCCAGCACCAACACCCCCATAGCCAGGGTAGAACTGGAGAACAGGAAACCTTCCCGGTGGTCGATATTGAGGAAGTTAGGAATACCCAGATACAGCAGATAACCGCTGTAACACAGGCCGATCAGCCCCACAAACAGACAGAGCCAGACCATCGGGTAGAGTGCCACGATACCGCTCAGGAACATGGGGGTCGCCACATAGCCGGCGAAGACAATGCAATTATCGAGCGTCGGACGACTGTCGTATCGACGCGCCATCCAGTGGATGATGCGTCCCATCAGGGCCACCGCACCCAACATCATGACGTAAAAGATCACAGCAATATAGGCAGCGGTGAACAGAGAAACCAGCAGGTTCTGACCATCACCAAAATTCCATCCAAGCTGCGTGGTACCGATAAAAGAGCACACCACTGGGATCAGCGCCAGCAACAACACGTGGTGATAGTAGACGTGTGAGACGCTTTCCCGCTCACGTTGGATACGTTGCAGTTCCGGACCAGGATGGGACATCAGTCCCCAGACATGATTGACCATAGTACACCCCCATGAACGCCGAAAGCCGCCAGCGGCGCGGGTGAAATGTCCTTCTGGGATGCCAAGGGACACGGCGTGTCGGCGAGCATAAAGAAGGTGGCGACCTGTACTAATTATAGTTCGCCACATAAAGTCTGCATTTTATGATCACTCTTTAGCCATAACGCTGCGCCTTTACCATAAAAAAGGCCCCTGACGGGGCCCTGAACAAGGCAATGTAGTCGACATTTAATTCCGCTGTGGGTTATGCAATGCCTCAGCCCCATTCAGCGACTGGCGGGCTTTCGATACCTCATCTGCGCTAACGGCAGGTGCCTGATTACCCCACGCGTTGCGAATATAGGTACTGACATCCGACATCTGCTGGTCATTCAGTTTCCAGCCAAATTCTGGCATGGCGGCGCCGGTCGGGTTGTCGGCCGTAGCTGCACCTTTGGCACCGGTCATCAACACATGCAGGATATTGGTCGGCAGCGGTGCCTGTACACCATTATTACCTTTCAGCGCTGGCACCATATTGGCCACGCCTTCCCCGGAATTTTGGTGGCAGGCCGCGCAGTTATCGGCATAAATCTGCTGACCACGGGTCATCACATCACTGGCACCGGTAAGTGGTGTTGAATCGTCTTTACTGCCTGGCAGGCTTTTCAGGTAAACCGCAATGGCTTTCAGGTCAGAGACATTGAGATGTTGCAGTGAATTTTCCACCGCTTCCGCCATAGGACCAGAAGCGACGGTGCGGGTATTCGTGCCGGTTTTGAGGTAGCGCACCACCTCATCATCGCTCCATACGCCAATTCCCTGACGGGTATTGCCGGTGATCTCCGGAGCATACCAGCCCTGCAATTCCCCCCCCTGAAGATGTACGCCTAAATCATCGCCGCCCAGCAGGTTTTTCGCCGTATGGCATGAGGTACAGTGACCCAAACCTTCGACCAAATACGCGCCCCGGTTCCATTCAGCAGACTGGGTAGGATCGGCTTTGAACGGTGCAGTATCAAGGAACAGCAGGTTCCAGCCAAACATCATCAGGCGGATGTTATAAGGGAACGGCAAATCCGTTTTCGGGCCGTCGTAATGCACCGCAGGCACGCTGTCCAGATAGGCTTTAATGTCTTTCAGATCCGCATCGCTGACTTTGGCATAGACGTTATAAGGCATGGCCGGGTAGAGATTCTGCCCCTGCACGCCTTTGCCGTTACGCACTGCATTCATGAACTGCTCGTCGGTCCAGCCGCCAATACCGGTCTCTTTGTCCGGCGTGATATTCGTGGCATAGATCGTGCCAAATGGCGTATTCAGCCCTAACCCCCCTGCAAACGCTTTGCCACCAGGTGCTGTATGGCAAGCCACGCAGTCTCCGGCCTGTGCCAGATATTTTCCGCGCTCAATGGCGGTTTTACCGGCCATTTCAGCAGCCGGTGGTGCCTGGAAGGTATAGCTCTGGTGTGAGTTATGCCAGGATTTATACCCGACAAACCCCAGCCCTGCGACCACCACCACACCGACAATCCCTGCGACTGTTTTTTTCATACTCATGTTCAGACCCTCACCAGCGGACCGGGTGCTTTCAGATACTGAGTCTTAATCGCCTCAGCCGCCCATAACGTCAGTGCACCCACGGTACCGGTCGGGTTATACCCGCCGTTGTTGGCAAATGCCGATGCACCACACACGAAGGTGTTGTGCACATCCCAACACTGCAGGTAACGGTTTACCGCGCTGGTTTTCGGGTCATCGCCCATGCACGCACCACCGGTGGTATGCGAGGAGAGATTATCCATTGGTGAGAAGGGCTTGGTGGTCGGCTCCTGACGGACTACGGTCTTCGCGCCCATGGCATGTGCGATTTCCACCGAGCGGTCGGCCATAAACTTAGCAGAGCGTTTGTCGTTTTCGATCCAGTCGAACGTAACGCGCAACAACGGCTGACCGTGACGGTCTTTGTACTCAGGGTCAAGATCCAGGAACACATCGCGGTGCGGGTAGCTGTTACCCATGCAGTAGATGTTGTTGTAATTCTGGTAGCTCTCTTTTGCGGCTTTTTTCCACTCAGAACCCCAGCGCGGCGTACCCGGCGGCACGTTGTTGGACTGGCCGATAGGACGCCCATTGGTAGAGTGCACCAGCGCTACGCCACCGCCGATAAAGTCATGGTCGGTATGGTCGAAGTTGTCGCCGTTGAAATCATCAATCGCCTGCGCCAGTGCGCCGGCACCGATGAACGGGTTCATCATTTCATTCTCAAAGAACATGCCCGCACCGGAAACCGTTTGGTAGGCGTAGTTACGTCCTACCACGCCTTCACCGGTTTTATGGTCGTAAGGTTTACCGATGCCGGACAGCAGCATCAGCCGCACGTTGTCCATCTGATAGGCGGAGATCACCACAATATCAGCCGGTTGTTCCCATACTTCGCCCGTACTGTCTATAAAGGTCACACCGGTCGCTGTTTTCTTATCTGCAGAGAGATTCACGCGCAGCACTTCGGACTCGGTGATCACCGAGAAGTTAGGGCGCTGCACCAGCGCAGGCAAAATACAAGCGTTCGGGCTGCTCTTCGACCAGTTGCCGCAGCCGAAGAATTCGCAATAGCCGCAGTAGGTACAGGGGGCCATATTGATGCCCAGCGGATTAGTATATGCCCCGGAGGTGTTGCCCGCCGGTACCGCAAACGGGTGATAACCCATCTCCCGGGTGGTTTTATCGAACATCATGGAAAGCTGGGTACGCTTGAGCGGCGGCAGCGGGTAATCACGGCTGCGCGGGCCTTCGAAGACGTTACCGCCCTCAATTTTTTCGCCTTGGATATTGCCCGCTTTACCAGACGTCCCGGCGTAGCGTTCAAACTTGTCGTAGAAAGGTTCGATGTCGGCATAGGTCACACCCCAGTCCTGCACCTGCATCCCCTCGAGAAACTTATTTTTGCCGTAGCGCTCAACCGTCTGGCTGTAACTCTGCAGGTCATACGGCAGGAAGCGCCAGGTCATGCCGTTCCAGTGCGTACCCGCCCCGCCCACGTTCATGCCAAACTGGTAAGTGTTCCACTCACGCAGCGGCAGCGCCTGCTGGATCGGGCTGTTGCGAAATGTCAGGGTTTCGACGGCAGGCGGCTGCATGATTGCGCGGCGGCTGACAAAACGCAGTTCGTCGGTGTCGATAGTTGTCGGGAAATCACTGCTGGTGTCGCGCCATGAACCACGTTCAATCGCCACGACGTTCAGACCTGCTTGCGTCAGTTCGTTCGCCATTAGCGATCCGGCCCAACCGAGACCGACGATCACTACATCAGTCTTTTCTCTGATTTTATTCATAATACGGTGCTCATCATGTTGTGCTCATAAAGGCTTGCTTAAAAAGTTAACATCCCAAAATTACGGCCGTTGAATTCCCGGTCTTGCTTATGATTTTGGGTAGTTGCTTAACATGCTGACGGGCTGGATGTGCAGATCCTCGCCGCGGCGATCGATCACGTCACGAAAGTCGTAACGTGCGCCGGGGAACCCGAGCATTTTCCAGCTGGTCATGTCTTTGTTACCGCCGTACAGCGGGTCAGAGAAGAAGCCTTCGCGCATGTTTTGCACCAGCATGCCAAAGAACAGCTGTCCGTTAATGCCCGGCAGCGCAATCTCGCCGGACTCAATCTTGCGCAGCAAATCATCCTGCTTTTCGCCGCTCAGATCGGCAAAGTTTTTACCGCTGTTTTTGGCTTTGGAGACTTCATTGATCGACGCCAGACCCAGTTTGTAGCGCTGCGCGGGCGTGTAACTGAACTGTGGGCCCTGTGAAGGTGTGCCAGGAACAACCGGACCAAGACGATAAACGGTCACCGCATTGCCGTAGTCACCGCTCAGTTGGCGATCCAGAAACAGCGCGCAGCCAGCCTCTTTGCCCCCCATACTTAACTCATCAGCCGGGATAATGCGGTCAGCGATAGCCTCCACCAGGCTGACTTCCTCCGGTGAGAAGAAGGCCCACTCTCCTGCTACCACCGGTTTGGGCGGACGTACCGCGTGAACTATCCACGGCATACCGCCGGAGATCATTTTGGCTTTGACCTTCAACGCCGTACTGAATAACAGCACCGCCATTGAGGTCAGAAAGTGTCTGCGTTTCACAATAATTCTCCTGTAGATGCACATTGCAACGTAACTAACACCGCAGTCCTGAGGTAGGATTGCGCAATTTGTGAAGAGGATTATACGAAGATGTTAGGAAAAAGTATTATCTTTCGAATCAAGTGGTTCGTAAAAAAATAATTAAAAATCATGCGCTTGCTATTACTGAATCAATGTAAAACAGTAATTAACAATTTATTACAGGAGGGCGTTGAATTTTCGGTCTGTGTAGTCCTTTTCCCACCGTCACTGTGGCAGATTCCTTGTCATTCGCAACTTCGATAACGAACCAGATAATACATTCATTTAATGGATGAATAAACAGCAACCGATTAACGCAGCACTAAGGCGCAAAAATAGTATCCGACGTCAGCAAAAAGCTATTAACCTGTGATCCTGACCCAACTTACCCTGGAGCTATTTTGCGTATTGCCTGCTTACATACTGCCGACAGCAACATCGCCATTTTCGATGCTGCTGCCCAAGAATTGGGTCTGACGCCCGATACGCTGTCGCATCATTCCCGTCCTGACCTGCTGGCTGCAGCCGTTGCCGCCGGGCAACTGACGCCGCACATTCAGCAGCAAGCCTGCAATGCCTTGGTTGAACTGGCACAAACTGCCGATCTGGTTCTGCTGACATGTTCAACGCTCGGCCCGGCGGCTAAGGCGGCGGATGCTGGCTCATCGGTGCCGGTGTGGCGGGTTGATGAAGCTTTAGCTACCCTGGCTATGTCAAAAGCGGGTAAAACTCAGGTGCTTTACGCAGTTGAAACCACCCTGCTGCCTACGCAGTTGCTGTTCGAACACGTTAAGCGTCACCCGCAGGCGGAAGTTGAGTTCGTGCTGGTAGAAGGTGCCTGGCAGAAATTTATGGCAGGCGACACTGCAGGTTATGTGCAAAACGTAGCGGCAGCTGCCGACCGTGCCTTTGAGCAGGGAATTGACAAGGTCGCTCTCGCTCAGGCGTCGATGGCCGGTGCAGTGAATCTCACACAGTTTGGCGCACCATTGAGCAGCCCACGCTGCGGGCTTCGCGTGGCGATTGAACATTTGCGCCGGAAACAGTATGAGGCAGGGCTCCAGCAAAATTCCTGACAGTGACTATACTCAGTAAAGGAAATCATCGGCTTAGCGATGATCACTGGGTACATCACATTGTTGAGGGACTGAGTATGAAAATTATTCTTTGGATCATCGCCATTATCTTTATTGTCGGCCTGCTGACGCTGACGGGCGTATTTAAACTGATCTTCTAAAGTCTCTCCAGCCCGATCGTTACAGTAAATACAGAACGGGAAATAAAGACGCGAGACACAAACAAAAACGGCGCTGCATTATGACAGCGCCGTTTTTTATGTTGCTTCGCCAAGCAAAAACCTTCACCAAATTAATCGTCAGCCTGTTCAATATCAGGCTGGGTGCGCTGCTGATCTTTGGTTTTGCGGTAAGTCTTGGCAATTTGCGGTACAGGTACCGTCTTACCGGTTTCCATCCAGGTGCGCAGACGGTTGGCATCTGCGAACGCCGTGTATTTACCAAACGCGTCCATCACCACCAGCGTCACCGGCTTGCCATTGATAGTGGCGCGCATCGCCAGGCAGTGGCCAGCATCATCGGTATAGCCGGTTTTGGTCAACTGAATATTCCAGCTCGGGTTCATGATCAGGTGATTAGTATTGCGAAAAGGCAATGCATAAGCCGGATGGGCAAAGACGGCGGTTTTTTCCGAGGTGGTGCTCAACTCGCCAATCAGCGGATATTTCTGTGATGCCAGCAGCAAACGAGTTAAATCACGGGCAGTGGAAACGTTGCGCGGCGATAAACCGGTTGGCTCAACATAATGAGTCTGCGTCATACCCAGCTGTTTGGCTTTGGCGTTCATCGCGCGAATAAAAGCATCATAGCCGCCAGGGTAATGTGCGGCCAGACTGGCAGCCGCACGGTTTTCAGAGGACATCAGCGCCAGCTGGATCATCTGCTTACGGGTAATTTCACTGTTGACTTTGACACGGGAAAATACGCCGCGCATTTCGCTGGTGTTATGGATATCCACCGAAATCACTTCATCCAGCGGCAGTTTGGCATCCAGCGTCACCATCGCGGTCATCAGTTTTGTCAGTGAGGCAATCGGCCGCACCTGATCGGGATTTCGGGAATAAATCACTTCGTGGGTTTTAAGATCAACCACCATCGCACTGCCGGAAGCAATTTGTACAATCGGCGCGACAACCGGCGCATGTTTTTCGCCAGCCATGGCAGAAGGGACAGACATCATGCCGGTATTTAAGGCCAATAGGCTCAGAACCAAAAGACGGATTTTCACATGCATTGCTCTGTATTTAAAAAGGTTGTCATCAAAGGAGCATCGGGACTGCGGGGGAATTATAAGGGAGGTAACGCGGGATGACACTCGGATTTTATGCAGGCATTTGTCACAAAGTCTGTCACAAGTGCCCAAATAGCGGGCGCTGGCGAGTAAGTGAACGCTTGCAGAGGGTAATTCAGTTATACAGCCGCAGAACTTATCTGCGGCTTTTAAACGGGCGTTGCGGTTAACTTTTTTCAATCAAATAACTGATCTCCTGCCCGTAAGAGAGTTCGAGCGTATTACCGTCAGGATCATCAAGGAATGCCCAATAACCTACCGGCGGGCCGCTATCTGTAGGCTCTTTACGCAGCACGCCGTCAGCGCGGGCGAGAGCCAGTTTGGCATCCATCTCCGCTTTTGATTTACACGCAACGCCGAGGTGCCCGAAAGGGCCCAGTTTGGTATCTGCAGAGTCTGGATTCTCTACCAGTACGATAGCGAAATTACGGGTCATGTCGCTTACCCAGGCCACCGGTCTGGCATCAGTGCCAGGCTCTCCACGCCGGTGGATCACTTTCATGTCGGCAAATTTTTCATAGAACGCCAGGCTGGCGTCCAGATCTTTAACAGAAAAGGCAATGTGAGTCAGACCGTTGTCTTTGTTATCCATGATGTTTCTCCATTTTGCTTTTGTGCACGAAGCAGCGTGTGGAGAAATCAGGAAAACGATCAGCGGTTAATGCGTTCAGCGATCTCTTTCGATGTTTTCAACACGCGTACTTCACTAAATAACTCCGCGGCTTCGGCATACTCTTTACGTAAATATCCCAGCCACTGCTTTATACGGGCGACGTGATACAAGCCGGTGTCGCCCTGCTTTTCCAAATGGGTATATTTCTTCAGTAAGGTCATCACATCCGGCCACGGCATACGTGGCTCGTTGTATTTCACCACCCGGCTGAGGTTGGGGATATTCAGCGCACCGCGCCCAATCATGACTGAGTCACACCCCGTGACCTGCATGCACGCCTGAGCGCTGGCGTAGTCCCAAATCTCACCATTGGCGATCACCGGGATAGTCAGGCGCTGGCGGATTTCCCCGATGGCCTGCCAGTTAATCCGTTCAGCTTTATAACCGTCCTCTTTGGTACGCCCGTGCACCGTTAACTCAGTGGCACCGGCCTGCTGGACGGCGTCGGCAATTTCAAAACTTTTCGCCAGTGAATCCCAACCCAGCCGCACTTTTACCGTGACCGGCAGATGAGCGGGAACGGCTTCGCGCATGGCTTTCGCCCCCTGATAAATCAGCTCAGGGTCTTTGAGCAGTGTCGCCCCGCCGCCGCTGCCGTTGACCGTTTTGGACGGGCAACCACAGTTGAGATCAACGCCATAGGAACCCAGCTCCACGGCCAGCGCGGCATTTTCCGCCAGCCACTGCGGATATTGGCCAAGCAACTGCACTCTCACCCGCGTACCTGAGGGCGTGCGGCTCTGATTTAGCAATTCAGGACACAAACGATAGAAGGATTTGACGGGCAGCAGCTGATTGACCACACGCAAAAACTCAGTGATGCATAAGTCGTAATCATTCACTTCGGTCAGAAGTTCCCTGACCAAAGGATCCAGTACGCCTTCCATCGGAGCCAGTAATACACGCATGAAATTCAACTCTTAAAAAATGATGCGCAAGAGTATCTCAAGGTCCGTAATAGGACAATTATTGCCCCCAAACAAATTACTGCTGACGTAATCGTTGGTGTAAAATCCTCCGGCTTTTTAATAAGCATTTAAATGTTATTTCTTTTTAACGAGGCAAAGGATATGCACTGGTATTTAGACGTTTTAAAAAATATGCCACATTTTCAGGGCGCGCACGACGTAAAGAATATTGGCTGTTTTTGCTGTTCAATTATTTGATTTGTACAGCACTATCGGTAGTTTCAGTATTGTTATTCGGCATAGGAGGCATGAGTAAGATCCTCGTGGTTTACACCCTGTTGCTTCTCCTGCCAGGTTTAGCTGTCCAGGTGCGTCGTCTGCATGACACTAACCGCAGCGGATGGTGGCTCCTTATATGTTTGGTACCTTTTGTCGGCGCAATAGCGTTGATTGTTGTCTTCTGTCTGGACGGCACCCCGGGTAGAAATCGTTTTGGTGACAGTGTCAAATACTCGTACTATTAATTACCTGCTCAACAGCACCCTCCAAGGTGCCGTTCTTGTTTATTCGACAATGTATTAGCGCCCTTCCTGTAATAATTCAATTTCGGACGGCACAGGCCGTACCTTCACCGAGCGCCATGCAGTAAAAATACCCAGTGCTGATGGAATGATGAAGGCCAGGAATAACCAGAAGGCGGCGTTGCTGGCAGCATCGACTCCCCCACCATTCACGCCCGCCAGATTGGCGATGGTGCCCGCCAGCGCAGCACCGAGTGCTGCTGCAAAAGATTGCACCAGCGTAATAGACGCACCGGCGGTCTCTTTTTCCTGCTCGTCGGCCTTCTGCAAGACGCGGGTCAGCAGATGCGGCCAGCCAAGCCCGATACCAAAACCCGCCAGCGTCAACCCCAGAACAATACCGCTCAGATTGAACCAAGGCGGGCCGAATACCACGGGAATAGAAATCAGCATTAACAGCAGCCCCACTGCCAGAATTACCGGGCCGGAGACAATCGCCTGATTGGCGCGCCGCCCGGTCCAGCCTGCGCTGGTCATCTCGCTCAACGTCCAGCCAGCGGCAGCAGCAGCGGTGATGTATCCGGCAGCCAGCGGTGTCTGGCCATGCAGATGTTGCAGCATATACGGCACGTAGATTTCACACCCTAAGCCAATCATCAGCAGCGCCATTGTCATATACAACCAGCACAGCGGAGAAGAGAGGGATAACGAATTGCGCGGCAGCAGGCGCACTGTCGAGCCAAACTCCCGTTGGCGCAGCAGCATAACCATGAGCAGGGCCACGACAATACCGCCAAGATTCACCCAGCCGTGGGACGATAAACTTCCGGCTGATACCACCAGCACCGAACCGGTGAGTAAGGCCAGCTGAATGAACGGCAGTGGTTCTGCCGCCTGTGGTTTAGCCTGCTGTGCCGGTAACGTGCGCCAGACCAGCACACCGAACAGTAATGTTACCGGCACCAGCAGGCCGAAAGCGTAACGCCAGGCGTGCAGTTCAGCAAAGATACCGCCAATTGCCGGGCCAACCAGGGTTGCAATACCCCACATCGCCGAGATGAGTGCCATGGCGCGCGGCCACAGAGACTCTTTGAACACCAGATTGATCATCGCGTAGGAGAGTGCAAACAGAAAACCGCCACCTAACCCCTGAATCGCCCTTCCCAGCAGCAGAATCTGCATACTCGGCGCAGCGGCACAGAGTGCAGCACCCGCCATGAAAATGCCGGTGGCTGTCAGATAGCTGCCGCGCGGCCCGGCTTTTCGCATCAGGCGTGCGGACAGCGCTGAACCGAGAATCGAGCTGACGACAAACAGCGTCATATTCCAGGCGTACCACGCAAGGCCGCCAATATCCTGCACTACCGAGGGCAAAATGGTGATGACGATATAGCTGTTGGTCGCATAAAGCGCCACACCCGCGCTAAGTGCAACTGCACTGCCCCGGTTTTCTGCGCTGAATAGACCGCCCCAACCGCTTTCGTTTTCTGACATCTCTGCATCCCTTTGGCTTGTTCCAGCGCACCTTATTGAAGTACGTCTGAGTTGTGGTAATATTAAACAAGAAATAACTTGGAATAATAAATCATTCCGTAATTTAGAGCTGACCGAGGTGATATGTCAAGCATTGACTTGGAAAATACCGGAGAAGTTAAACAAAGCGTAGCAGAGCGTCTACTGCTGTTGCTTAAAACCCGGGGAGAATTGCAGGCCAGTGACGCCGGTAACATTCTTGGCACGACCGGTGAGGCTGCACGCCAGCAATTCGTCAAACTGGCAAAAGAGGGGCTGGTTGAGGCGAAGTCCGTTTCACAAGGCGTCGGCCGCCCGGCGCAGTTCTGGCAGCTTACGGCTCAGGGGCATGCGCGTTTTCCTGATGCTCATGCCGATCTGACCGTACAACTTCTGACGCTCATCCGCTCATCGTTAGGGGAAAAGGCGCTGGATAAATTGATCTCCGGTCGCGAAGCACAGACCCGCGACGCCTATCAGCAAGCGATGACGGGTGCCGATACGTTGCAGGAACGCTTAGCGCGTCTGACGGCGATCCGTACCCGTGAAGGCTACATGGCCGATTGGCAGGAGGAAGAGGACGGCAGTTTTCTGTTGGTGGAAAATCATTGCCCGATTTGTGCTGCCGCCGCCACTTGTCAGGGGTTTTGCCGCGCCGAACGCGAGGTGTTCAGCGCCACACTGGAAGCTAACGTCGAGCGTACCGAGCATATTTTGCAGGGCGCACGCCGCTGTGCTTACCGTATCTGGTTGTAAAATTTCATCCAGACAATAGACATAAAAAAACCGCCTGCAATGAGGCGGTTTGCTTTCTTATTAACGAAGAAAGGGATCAGAACGGCAGATTGCCGCCTGAAGGCTTACGAGTTACGGCTGCCACCCGGAGGACCTGAGCGACGCTGACCGGCATTGGCTGCGCGGGCAGGACGAGCAGCCGGACGGCCTTCGCCTGAACCCCGGTTTTCACCGCTGCCGTTACCACTGCGCTGACCACTGCCTGCAGAACGTGGGGCACTTGAACGTGGTGCGCTTGAGCGCGGAGCACCTGAGCCAGAGCGCTGACGAGGAGCACCACGACCGCCGCCACCGCTGCCCTGGCGACCATTGATGATCGGCTCAGCTTTGATAGTGGGATCTGGCTCGTAACCTGGCAGCGCGATGCGTGGTACTTCACGCTTGAGCAAACGCTCGATATCACGCAGCAGTTTATGTTCATCAACACACACCAGAGAAATCGCTTCACCGGTGGATTCCGCACGGCCTGTACGACCGATACGGTGAACGTAATCTTCAGGCACGTTCGGTAACTCGTAGTTCACAACGTGTGGCAACTGGTCGATATCCAGACCACGCGCCGCGATATCTGTTGCTACCAGCACGCGAACGCCGCCGTCTTTGAAGTCGGCCAGTGCGCGGGTACGTGCGCCCTGACTTTTGTTACCGTGAATCGCGGAGGCGGTGATGCCATCCTTATTCAGCTGTTCTGCCAGATGGTTAGCACCGTGTTTAGTACGGGTAAAGACCAGCACCTGTTTCCAGTCGCCTTCGCCAATCATCTGAGAAAGGAGTTCTCTTTTGCGTTTCTTATCAACGAAATGCACGCTTTGTTCGATCTGCTCTGACGCCGTGTTACGACGCGCCACTTCAACAGAAGCCGGGTTAGTCAGCAATTTGCTGGCCAGACCTTTAATTTCATCAGAGAAGGTGGCAGAGAACAGCAGGTTCTGGCGCTTGGCTGGGAGTTTCGCCAGAACGCGACGGATGTCATGGATGAACCCCATGTCCAGCATGCGGTCTGCTTCGTCCAGCACCAGAATTTCAACTTTGGATAAATCCACCGCGTTCTGATGTTCTAAGTCCAGAAGGCGACCTGGGGTCGCGATGAGCACATCTACGCCTGCGCGTAATTTCATCATCTGCGGGTTAATGCTTACGCCACCAAATACGACCAGCGAACGCAGAGTCAGGTATTTGCTGTAAGACTGTACGTTTTCGCCAATCTGCGCCGCCAGTTCACGGGTCGGGGTCAGGATCAGCGCACGAACAGGGCGACGTCCTTTGAATTGCGCGTTGGAATGACTGAGCATGTTAAGCAGCGGCAGGGTAAAACCAGCGGTTTTACCGGTACCGGTCTGCGCACTCGCCATCAAGTCACGGCCTTGCAGAACAACAGGGATAGCCTGGCTCTGAATAGGCGTAGGCTCACGATAGCCCTGTTCTTCAACAGCACGCAAAATTTCGGCACTTAAGCCGAGAGAATCAAATGACATATAAGGAAAAGCTCCAGTCCACTCTAACCCGAACGGGGTTCGGTGCAGTTTCAAGAGTGGATGATCAGACGAGGCAAATGAGGCATTACCACGAGGATTCGGCACAAACTGCAGTGCGCCAGTTGCGGAGATTTTAACACAATAGCAGCGGCTGCGTGAAATTATATCCAAAGCGGCGGTGTAACCCGATATTTCCGGCGCGAGTATTGGGCATTAAATGTTGTGCTTTCAACAGCTACGGCATTTTGTGCGGTGATAGGCAAAAAGCCTGATACAGGATAGCAAATTGGTGCTGAAGCCTTTTCTTACCACTTTTTGCGGTCCTTTGCGGCACCTGACTTGCTATGCTTGACGTAGTTCACACTCTTTGATTAAGGCAACCCCGCAGCGCAATGGAAACTTGGAAACTCAATCTAATCTCCGTCTGGCTGGGGTGCTTTTTCACCGGCATGGCGATGAGCCAAATCCTGCCCTTCCTGCCTCTTTATATCGAACAACTCGGCGTCACTGACCACGCGTCACTCAGTTTGTGGTCGGGTCTGGTGTTTAGCGGAACGTTCCTGGTGTCAGCCGTGGTCGCGCCGTTGTGGGGCAGTCTGGCCGACCGCAAAGGCCGTAAGTTGATGCTGCTGCGCGCCGCGCTCGGCATGGCGATTGTCATGATGCTGCAGGGTTTTGCTACCAATGTCTGGCAGTTGTTTATCCTGCGCACCCTGATGGGCTTGACGTCAGGTTATATTCCCAATGCCATGGCGCTGGTTGCCTCGCAGGTGCCGCGGGATAAAAGCGGTTGGGCGCTGGGTACGCTGTCCACCGGACAGGTTTCCGGGGTGATCATCGGGCCACTGCTGGGCGGTTTTATGGCTGACCATCTCGGGCTGCGAACCGTATTTTTCGTCACCAGCGGCATGCTGTTTATCAGTTTTCTGATCACCTTATTTCTGATTAAAGAACGGGTGGTGCCGGTTACCAAAGCCAATCGCCTGAGCGGCAAAGCCGTGTTTACTTCCCTGCCCTATCCGTGGCTGATCGTCAGCCTGTTCGTGACTACCATGATGATCCAACTGGCTAACGGCTCCATCAGCCCGATCCTCACGCTGTTTATTCGTGAACTCTCCTCAGATACCAGCAACATCGCCTTTATCAGCGGAGTGATCGCTGCCGTACCCGGCGTATCGGCCCTGATGTCAGCCCCTAAACTCGGCAAACTCGGGGATCGCATCGGTGCGCACAGGATCCTCATCGCCGCGCTGGTGTTCTGTTTTGTGTTGTTCTGCCTGATGGCGACCATCAACTCCGCCACCCAGCTTGGGATCCTGCGCTTCATGCTTGGCTTCGGTGACGGCGCGCTGATGCCCGCGGTACAGGCGCTGCTGGTGAAATACAGCAGCGACCAAACCACCGGCCGTATTTTTGGCTATAACCAGTCATTTATGTACATGGGAAACGTGATCGGCCCGCTGCTCGGCTCCAGCGTCTCCGCCCTGATGGGTTTCAGATGGGTATTCCTCGTGACCGCTATTCTGGTGCTATTTAATACTGCCCAGGTATGGTGGAGTTTTCGGCGTGTGCCGACACGTCAGTCGCGGTTTTAATTTCAAATTCAAATTTAAAGATTTAAAGCAGATTTGGGCTGCCTCCCATAATGTTGAAGCGGCCCGAAAGCCGCCTCTTTCCTCACTCCTTGATATCTGCCTGATAGAAAATGTGCTTTCCGAACGGATCAATCTCGTAGCCGGTCACTTCTTTGCGAACTGGCTCGAAGATGGTTGAGTGCGCGATAAACACTGCGGGAGCCTGATCGTGCATCACCTGCTGGGCTTCTTCGTACAGCACTACCCGTTTTTCATGATCGGTGGTTTCTTTGGCTTCGGTGATTAACTTGTCAAACGGCGGGTAACACCATTTGGCAGAGTTAGAACCCCCTTTGGCCGCGTTACAGGTAAACAACGGGCCGAAGAAGTTGTCCGGGTCACCGTTGGCGGTGGTCCAGCCCATCAGGGCCGCCATATGTTCGCCATTACGTATGCGGGTCTGATACTCGCCCCACTCGAAACTGACGATGTGCGCCTTTACGCCAATCTTCGCCCAGTCGGACTGGATCATCTCAGCCATACGGCGTGCATTCGGGTTGTACGGACGCTGTACCGGCATTGCCCACAAATCGATATCAAAGCCGTTTGGCATCCCGGCTTCTGCCAACAGGGCTTTGGCTTTTTCTGGCGAATATTCGTAATCCACCACCTTATCGTTGTAGCTCCAGACACCGGTCGGCAGCAGGGTTTTAGCCACCGTGCCCGTACCGCGGAATACCGCTTCAATGATTTCAGGTTTATTGATGGCCATACTCAGCGCCTGACGTACTTTGACGTTATCCAGCGGTGGTTTTTGGGTGTTGAAGGAGAGGAAACCGGTATTCAGGCCCGATTTGCTCATCAGATTGATGTCTTTATTGGCACGCATACGGTCGAGGTCAGCCGGGTTCGGGAATGGCATCACCTGACACTCGTTCTTCTCCAGCTTGGCAAGACGCATCGAGGCATCCGGAGTGATGGTATATACCAGCCGGTCGATTTTCGATTTCCCCTGCCAGTACTCCGGGAAGGCCTTAAACAGCAGACGGGTGTCTTTCTGGTACTGCACCAGCTCGAACGGACCGGTGCCGATCGGGTTCATGTCGACTTTTTCTGGCGTACCGGCTTTCAGCATCTGATCGGCATATTCTGCCGAGAGGATAGAGGCGAAATACCAGGCCAGATCGGCGACAAATGGCGCTTCCGGGCGGGTCAGGTTAAAGCGCACGGTATTGTCATCCACTTTGTCGATGCTGCCGATCAGGTCGCCCATTTTCAGGCTGTCAAAGTTGAGGTACGTGCCGCCCGATACTTTATGGTACGGGTTATTTTCGTCTTTCTGTCGCATGAAGGAGAAAATCACGTCGTCAGCATTAAAGTCACGGGTCGGCGTGAACAGTTTGCTGCTCTGGAATTTCACCCCTTTACGCAGATGGAAGGTGTAGGTTTTGCCATCCGGGCTGACGTCCCAACTTTCGGCCAGGCTCGGTACAAGTTCTGTGGTGCCGGTTTTGAAATCAACCAGACGGTTATAAATCGGTGCTGCGCTGGCATCCACCGACGTTCCGGAGGTATAAAGCTGCGGGTTAAACTGCTCCGGTGAGCCTTCCGAGCAGTACACCAGCGTCTTCGCTGATACACCACCCACCATCGCCAACGCCATCAATCCCGTGCTTATTTTTAATATTTTCTGTTTCATCGTTTTCCCTGTCAGAAGTGATTAAAGGCTTTAATGATCGTGTTAACGATCTTGGTACCAAAAGCAAAAACAGATTAACATTCGTGCAACGCTTTGTAATACTCTGTTATATATGAAAGTCTTATATGTGCGCAAACTTAGGGGTCAAGATGTCGACAACACTCGCAAAACAGCTTTCCGAACGCTTCTTTCGCTATCTCGCCATCACCACGCAAAGTGATGCCCACGCCACGACGCTGCCCAGCACGCCAGGCCAGCATACTCTGGCAAAACTGCTGGCAGATGAGCTGAAAACGCTGGGACTGCAAAACATTCAGATTGATGAACATGCAACCGTCACCGCCGTGAAACCAGGTACTAAACAGGGCGGCCCGCGCATTGGTTTTATCACCCATATTGATACCGTCGACGTGGGTTTGAGCCCGGACATTCATCCTCAGACATTGACATTTACCGGCGACGACGTTTGCCTGAACGCAGAGAAAGACATCTGGCTGCGGCCTTCTGAGCGCCCGGAAATTCTGCCTTATAAAGGCGAAGAGATTATCTTCAGCGACGGCACCAGCGTGCTCGGGGCTGATAACAAAGCCGCCGTGACTGTTGTGATGACCTTGCTGGAGAACCTGCGTGACGACCAGCAGTATGGCGATATCGTGGTGGCCTTTGTGCCGGATGAAGAGATTGGCCTGCGCGGTGCCAAGGCGCTGGATCTGAAACGCTTTGACGTCGATTTTGCCTATACCATCGACTGCTGCGAACTCGGTGAAGTGGTATATGAAAACTTCAATGCCGCCGCCGCGGAAATCACCTTTACCGGCGTGACCGCCCACCCGATGTCGGCCAAAGGCGTGCTGGTTAACCCCATGTTGATGGCGCACGATTTCATGAGTCAGTTTGACCGTGCAGAAACCCCGGAAAATACCGAAGGCCGCGAAGGCTATGTCTGGTTCAATGGTATGAATGCCACCCAGCAAGGGGCAACGTTGCACGCCTCAATCCGAGATTTCGACAGCGCCAGCTTCGCCGCACGCAAACAGAAAATTGAAGATGTGGCCAAACAGATCGCCGCCCAATACCCTACAGCCAAAGTCTCTGTTGAGATAAGCGACACCTACAGCAATATCAGCAGCGCGATTGGCGAAGATAAACGCGCCATTGACCTGATCTTTGCCGGGCTGAAAGAGATTGGCGTCGAGCCGAAAGTGATCCCGATGCGCGGAGGGACTGACGGCGCCGCACTGTCGGCCAAAGGCCTGCTGACACCTAACTATTTTACCGGTGCGCACAACTTCCACTCAAAGTATGAGTTCCTGCCGCTCAGCTCATTTGTGAAGTCCTACGAACTGACGGTTCAACTCTGTCTGCTGGCCGCTAAAGGCTGATTTCTAGTCATAAAAAAACCGCCTTATTCAGTGGGCGGTTTTTCTGTTTTTAAGAGCTGCTTTACTTCTTACTTAAGTGCACCTGACAGGAACTGCTGTAAGCGCGCGGATTTCGGGCTGCCAAAGACGTCTGCGGGGTTACCCTGTTCTTCAATCACGCCCTGATGCAGGAAAATAACGTGGCTGGAGACATGGCGGGCGAATTCCATTTCGTGCGTCACTACTACCATGGTTTTCCCCTCTTCCGCCAGCTTCTGCATGATACGTAGCACTTCGCCAACCAGCTCGGGGTCCAGCGCGGAGGTCGGTTCGTCGAAGAGTAGCACCTCAGGTTCCATCGCCAACGCACGTGCAATGGAGACGCGCTGCTGCTGGCCACCAGAGAGATTCACCGGATATTTCCCCTGCGCACGGGCGTCAATACCCACTTTGTCGAGATACTTCACCGCACGTTCGCGCGCTTCAGCCTTGCTCAGCCCCAGCACCTGCACCGGTGCTTCCATGACGTTTTCCAGCACCGTCATATGGCTCCACAGGTTGAAATGCTGGAAGACCATCGTCAATTTGGTACGCAGCAGTTGCAGCTGTTTTTTGTCGAACACTTTCAGCTGGTCGTCGGTGTCGCGCACCATACGGATATCCTGATTATTGACGCTGATCGACCCTTCGCTCGGTTTCTCAAGAAAGTTAATGCAGCGCAGGAAGGTGCTCTTCCCGGAACCCGATGACCCGATAATGCTGATCACATCCCCGGCATTGGCGGAGAGCGACACGCCTTTGAGGACTTCATGATCGCCGTAGCGTTTGTGCAGGTCGAGAACCGCTAATTTATTTTCTGGCATAATGTTATTCCGCAAAAAGTTATGTCCATAAAAAGAGTGCTTGTTAGTGAGTCTGAGGTTTCACATGCGCCAGCCAGCGCTTTTCAGCCATGCGGAACAGGCCAATCAATACAAAGGAGATGCACAGGTAGATCACCGCCGCGATGCCAAAAGCATAAAAAGGCTGATAGGTGGCAGAGTTAATGTCGCGGGCGATTTTCAGCACGTCCGGTACAGTAGCGGTAAACGCCAGCGCCGTGGAGTGCAGCATCAGGATCACCTCGTTGCTGTAGGCCGGTAAGGCCGTACGCAGCGCAGAAGGTAGAATAATGCAGGTATAAAGTTTGAAACGTGAGAAGCCATACGCGTTCGCCGCTTCAATTTCGCCGTGTGGCACCGCGCGGATCGCACCGGCAAAAATCTCGGTGGTGTAGGCACAGGTGTTGAGCGTCAGCGCGAGGATCGTACAGTTCAGACCGCTGCGGAAAAACGCGTTGAGGAAATCAGTGCCGCGCACGATCTCCAGACTGTACATACCGGAATAAAAGACCAGCAGCTGTACATAGAGCGGCGTACCGCGAAACACGTAAGTATAAAGCCAGATAGGCAGACGGATGAATTTATTCGATGACACGCGCCCTACCGCCATCGGTACCGCCAGCAACCCGCCCATGACCACGGAACTGATTAACAGCCACAGCGTGACCGCCAGACCGGTAAAACGGTAGCCGTCGCTATAAAGCAGCGACATGCCGTACTGTTGCAGGATCTCAATCATAGCTCAGCCCTCTTCACGCCCAGCGAATAACGGCGTTCGAGCCATAACAGCACCCCGTTGGAAACCGTGGTAAACACCAGATAAATCACACCCGCCACGATGGCGAAGTAAAACGGCTGATAAGTGCCTTTACCCGCCAACACCGTCGCTTTAACCACGTCATTGAGGCCAAGCAGAGACACCAGCGCCGTTGCTTTGAGAATAACCTGCCAGTTGTTGCCAATGCCCGGCAAGGCAAAGCGCATCATGGCAGGAAACAGAATACGGCGGAAGATTTGCGCACTGCTGAAACCAAACGCCGTCGCCGCCTCAATTTGCCCGCGGGGAACCGCCATAAAGGCACCACGGAAGGTTTCGGTGAAGTATGCGCCGTAGATAAAACCGAGCGTAATGATACCGGCACCGAGCGGATCGATATCAATCTGCGCCATGCCCAGCGATTCCGTCACGCTGTTAAGCACAATCTGCAGACCGTAGAAAATCAACAGCATCAGTACTAAGTCCGGCACGCCGCGAATCAGCGTGGTATAGCAGCCGAAAATGCCTGAAATCAGACGGTTTTTCGAGAGTTTACCGCCTGCACCGATTAAACCAATTATCACCGCCAGCAGAACCGAAGAGAGTGCCAGTTCCAGCGTGACCAATGTGCCCTGAATAATTACCTGGGAATACCCGTATAACATGCTGTGTTCCTGTCTTTGACCAACGTCGTGTCACCTGCCGCAGGGGTTGTTATAAAACAAATTGTGCACGGAAGTGACTTAATGCGGCCTGCCAGTTTCCCGGTAAGCCGCAGACGTCATAGCGTAAATGATTAGCCGCCGTAAACGTCAAAGTTGAAGTATTTCTTCGCCAACTTGTCGTAAGTGCCATCTTTACGCATTGAAGCAAAGGCTTTGTTCAGCGCCATTTTCAGATCGCCATCATCTTTACGCAGGCCCATACCGGTACCCACACCAAAGAATTTGTCATCTTTCACTGATGGGCCCGCAAACACGTAACCTTTACCTGGAGCCTGTTTCAGGAAGCCTTCGCTGCCCGCGACTTCATCCTGGAACGCAGCGTCCAAGCGACCAGAAGCCAGATCGGCATAAATCAGGTCCTGGTTCTGGTAAGCCACCACGTTGATACCTTTGGGTTGCCACATCGCATTGGCATAGGCCTCCTGAGTGGAACCCTGCAGTACGCCGACATTTTTTCCTTTCAGCGCGTCCAGCGTTGGGACAATTTTTGTGCCTTTAGGGGCGATCAGACGGGCGTTAGCCGCATAGAGTTTGTCAGTAAAATCAATTTCCTGCTGACGTTTTTCAGTAATGGACAGAGACGAGATAATGGCATCGATTTTTCTGGCTTTCAGCGATGGGATCAGCGCATCAAAATCACTTTCAACGAAAGTACATTTAATTTCAGCGCGTTTACACATTTCGGTCGCAAGATCGATATCAAAACCGACCAGTTTTCCGCTGGAGTCTTTCGATTCAAAAGGGGCGTAGGTCGGATCGGTCCCGATCTTAATGTCTTTCGGGACGGCAGCAAAGGCGCTGCTGACACTGGCTAAAGCCAAAACCAGCGGAAGAACCTTGAACAACTTTTTCATACATTACCCTCAGTCATTAAACGTCTGTTGTGATTGGTCATTTCTGTTGTGTCTGAACATCTTTTTATTATTGGTAATGCCGGTGCAGCTGATGGGAGTCAAGGCTGCCCTCTGTTTCACTATGCAGTTTTCATGCCGATTTTGTTCCGGTCAGGTTAACCGGCCAGCACTCGCCCGATGCGATTAAAAATGCAGCAGGTTAATGCTAAAAATCAGCAGGATGTAGAACGTGCAGGAACAGAGTGTAATAACAGCGCACCAAAATGAAACAGGAAATGTTCATTTTTGGTGCGTTGTTATCAATTTGTTTAAAATATGCGACAAGTTGGTGAGGTTGAGTTAGCGGCCGCCCTGCCATCGAACAAACAAGTCTTGTGGGAGTTCAATATCAAACTGGTCGATCACCCGGTTTACGGTCTGATTGATGATGTCATCAACGCAGGTCGGGCGATGATAAAACGCAGGTACCGGCGGCATAATCACCGCACCGAGCTCGGCGGCCTGGGTCATCAGGCGCAAATGCCCCAGATGCAGCGGGGTTTCACGCACGCAGAGCACCAGGCGGCGGCTCTCTTTAAGAACCACATCGGCGGCGCGGGTCAGCAACCCGTCGGTATAACTGTTTACAATGCCGGAGAGGGTTTTAACTGAGCAGGGTAAAATCACCATTCCTGCTGTTTTAAACGAGCCGGAAGAGATACTGGCCGCGATATCGCGCGAGTCATGCACCACGTCAGCCAATTGTTGGACATCACGCAGCGTCAGGTCGGTTTCCAGCGTCAATGTTTGACGGGCCGCATTGCTCATCACCAGATGGGTTTCGATATCGGCAACGCCTTGCAGCACCTCGAGTAACCGCACCCCATAAATCGCGCCGCTTGCGCCGGAAATGCCGACAATAAGTCGTTTCATGAAAACTGCCTCTGAAGAGTTGCACCTGAAAAGTGCTTTGACTGACAACACGTCATTTTGATGACTTTGCCGCAATGCCCGGGGATAAGCAAGCCCGCGGGTTGAAGGGACGAGGAGGGAATTACACTCAAAAAAAAGGCGCGCCTGCCAGGTCAGTTCACCAGACAGTGCGCGCCGCGAATGGCGTGATTAAAAATCAGCCTTCGTTATGCATTTCGAGGTTTTCGGCTTCCTGCTGACCGCGTAACGCCTGAGCGTCATCGTTGCGCAGAGATTCGAGATACTCCAGGTAATTCTGGTCAACGTCTTTAGTGACATAGACGCCATCAAATACCGAGCATTCGAACTGCTCGATATCCATGTTGTCCTCTTTCACCGCGGCAATCAGGTCACTGAGGTCCTGGAAAATCAACGCATCGGCGCCGATCATCTGGGTGATTTCACTGACTTCACGGCCATGCGCAATCAGCTCATTGGCGCTCGGCATGTCGATACCGTAGACGTTCGGGAAGCGAATTTCCGGTGCCGCCGACGCCAGATAAACACGTCGTGCCCCCGCCTCACGCGCCATCTCAACGATTTGCTGTGAGGTGGTACCGCGTACGATGGAGTCATCCACCCTGTCTCTTATACACATCTCCGAGCCCACGAGACAGGCAGAAATCTCG
>CAMLBO010000024.1 GCA_946478305.1 uncultured Enterobacterales bacterium | reverse complement strand
CTGATATCGTCTTGTGAGTGCCCACACAGATTGTCTGATAAATTGTTAAAGAGCATGCCGCGGTTCGCAAGGAATCTTATGCGGCGCGGGAGGCGTATATTACGTTTTCCCGCTGAAGAGTCAAGAGATTATTCATTCGAACTTTCGTCTTTTTCTCTTCCTGCCCGAGCGACTTCTCAGTCGTTGTTCCCGGTCAGTGGAGGCGCATTATAGGGAGTTCTCAGAAGGCCGCAACCCCTAAAATACAAATAAATTACCGACCGCTGAATCTTTCATCAAACGGCGTTTAAAGCGGCAATTCCTGGATGCTTTTGAAGCCATATGCCTGCAAAACGGGCAGCAGGATTTCCGTCTCAGGCGTTGCTGCCATGCAATACGCCAGACTCTCAATTTCAACGCCCTCTCTCTTCGCTGGAATTTTCTTGTATGTCGTTTCAATTAACCAATGTGCACGACGGGCAATCGCGGAACCAGAGTCAATGAGGCGGGTTCCATCCGGTAACACTTGCGCCAGCTCCTCACTGAGTAGTGGGAAATGAGTGCAGCCAAGCACAACGGTGTCCGGTGGCTCTTGCATGCGTAACCAGGGTTGGAGGATTTTCCTCAATACTGGCAGGGGTACAGCAGCGCCATGCAGCTTCGCTTCGGCAATCTCCACCAACTCAGCAGAACCCAGCATCAGAATTTTGCAATCCGTCGCAAAACGGGCAATGAGATCGTGAGTATAAGGACGCTGTACCGTTGCTCGCGTTGCCAACAGACCCACTACACCGTTACGCGTCAGTTTTGCTGCCGGTTTGATAGCAGGAACAACGCCGACGACCGGGCAGTCGAATTTGGCACGCAGTGCAGGAAGGGAAACGGTGCTCGCGGTATTACAGGCAATAACGATAATAGAGAGGGGATGACGCGCTGCCACTGCGCGAACAATCTCGACCACGCGTTCGACAATAAACTCTTCGGACTTTTCGCCGTAAGGGAAAGCCACATTATCGAAAGCATAGATATAATGAAGGTCCGGCAGCATCTGCCGGACTTCGTGATAAACCGATAACCCGCCGACGCCGGAGTCAAACACCAGCACCGTCGGGCGCTCAGGAATTATCGAGCTGTCAGAAGGTATAGCTTCCAGTGAGGTAGTATTCACGTCCTGGTGTTTCGTAGCCATAAACCGTCTCATAATCTTTATCTAAGAGGTTGGCAATTCTACCACGAACGGTCAGATGTGACGTCACAGGATATGACACCGCCAGATCCCACAAACTGACTCCACCGAGTTTTACATTCTCGTTGGTATTGAAGTCCGTGTCATAACGCTCACCCAGATATTGATAGTTGATCGACCAGTCGAAATCAGCCACCGTCCAGTCCAGCTGGTATTTCGCCTGCTGTTTGGCACGCCGCAATAAAATCTGGTTGGTCTCAGCATTACGCGGATCTAAATATTCCAGTGTGATGCCATGATGCAGAGGACCGGTGTCAAAGTTACCCGTCCATTCCACACCTTTAATCGTGGCCTTATCGACGTTGTAATAGCCCTGTTGCTGATTGTAGTAACTGATCATCTGATCGATGTCGTTACGATAGGCGGACAAACGCCAGCTCAACGGGCCGGTCAGACCTTCCAGCCCACCTTCCCACTCTTTACTCTCTTCCGGCTTCAGGTCGGGGTTGCCGCCAAAGCTGCCATAGAGTTGCCCCAGATTCGGTGCTTTGAACGCTGTGCCGTAGGAAGCGATGAAGCGGTAGCCGTCGATAAACTCCCACGCCGCACTGCTTTGCCAGGTGGCGTGTGAACCAAACTGCGAGTTATCGTCATTACGCACTGCGCCTTCGAGCGTAAAATCACTGACCTTCTGCTGGGCTGTAACATACACGCCGGTGTTGTGCTGGGTATAACCATCGGTAATGTAGTTGGTACCCGGCTGGGTACTGAGTTCCTGCCAGTCCGCACCCGCGCTCACGGCGCCCTGCCCAACCTGGAAGGTATTACCCCATTGCAGGTTGTACTGGTCTGAATCATCGAGGGTAGCCGAAGCGGAATATGGGCCGTATTTCGGATCGTAGTTATAGTCTTTGGTATTGCTATAACTGCCGCTAAACTGGGTCGAATAAATCCCCTGCTGGAAGCGTAATCCTGTGTCATACGTGCGGCTATATAACTGACGCGTATCCGGCAGGGCATCAGGATGCGCGGGATCGGCGTAGCTGTAAGTGCCGTCATAGGCAGTGCGGTTATCGAAACCGTATGCGCGAGCAAAACCGCTGAACTGTTCGTTGAACTGATGCTCAAGCCCGGCCCAAATGGTTTTACTCATGAAGCCATCACGATCCGGCTGGCGCGGGTCGCCATAATTGTCCGGTAAGTTAGCTACGACGTCAGTGCCTTTGGTGTAGGTATAGTTACCAGCCACCGTTGCGACAGTGTTTTCCCCCAGTTTCTGTTGGGTAGAACCGCCATAGGTCTGGTAACCATTAGAGCCAATACCGGTAGTCAGCGTCGTACCCAGCTTATCGCGGGTGGTAATAATGTTAACCACACCACCGATGGCGTCAGAGCCATACACGGCCGAACGCGGGCCGCGAATAAATTCGATACGCTGCACCAGAGAAATCGGGATTTGGCTAAGATCGACAGCGCCGGAAACGCCGGCCTGATTTAAACGCACGCCATCCATCAGCACTAATGTGTGGCTGGAGTTGGTGCCACGAACGAATAAAGAGCTTTGCTGCCCCATTCCGCCATTCTGTGCAATATCCACGCCCGGCAAGCGGCGGAGAACATCCACCACCGATGTGGACTGCCAGCGGTCAATATCATCACGGGTGACAATATCCATTGGTGCTAATACAGATGAGACCGGCTGTGGAAAACGGTTGGCGGTAACAACGAGGTCGTCGCTGTTATTCGAAGAAGAGGTGCTGTCTTGCGCCCACCCTGAAAAAGCTGTGACAGATAATACCGTCAGCAGCGCGTGCTTTTTAATTGTCATGAATCGAGCATCCAAACTTAATTGGCGGATGCCGCAGAAAGACACCGACGTTTTCGCGACGACAGTGAAGTTGCGACGTAATATCGGCAGGTTTTCGGACTTAGGATTTGTTGGTTATTAAAGAAAGAAATAATAAACCGCCACCGGGCGATGACTTCCCATCTCCTCTTTTCTCTCCCTTATAAATAAAGAATAAGAAGAAGACAGTGTCTGCATAATGAATATGCTATCGCCGTGCTTTCCCCATACCGCTGCGCGCCAGTTCCGGATTCACACCGGATTCCCTTTTAACTCAGTTATTGAGGCCGAATGGCATCCTACGATCAACCCGTTTGGAAATCCAGACATCCATCGTAGAGAACGCCCTTCCCCCAGGAAATGACGACAAGACTGGACATAGCGGGGACATTCCCTAAAATCCCCCGCAAAGTTCGCCCATTTATTCCCTGTTAGACGAGAAAACCGATGACGCCTGAAAACCTGCCCATTGAACAGTACGACGACCAACTGGCGGAAAAGACCGCACGTCTCACGGCGATGATGTCGCCTTTTAATGCGCCGCAGCCTGACGTTTTCCGTTCGCCGGTCAGCCATTACCGTATGCGTGCCGAATTCCGCGTCTGGCATGACGAAGGTGACCTGTACCACATCATGTTCGATCAGCAGACGAAAGCCCGCGTGCGGGTGGACCAGTTCCCTGCTGCCAGCGAGATAATCAACCGTCTGATGCCGGTCCTTATCGCCGCCATCAAACAAGACCCTACCCTGCGTCGTAAAATCTTCCAGATTGATTATCTGTCTACCCGCAGCGGCAAAGTAATCGCATCACTGCTTTACCACCGCAAGCTGGATGATGAGTGGACACAAGCCGCCACGACACTGCGCGACCAACTGCGTGAGCAGGGTTTTGATATTCAGCTGATTGGCCGAGCCTCCAAAACCAAAATCATGCTGGACCAGGACTATATCGACGAAATCTTACCGGTCGCTGGCCGCGACATGATTTACCGTCAGGTGGAAAACAGCTTCACCCAGCCGAATGCCGAGATGAATATTCAGATGCTGGAGTGGGCGCTGAACGTGACCGAAGGGTCAACCGGTGATTTGCTGGAGCTCTACTGCGGTAACGGTAACTTCTCGCTGGCACTGGCGCGCAACTTTAACCGCGTGCTGGCGACCGAAATCGCCAAACCGTCGGTGGCTGCCGCGCAGTACAATATCGCGGCTAACCACATCGACAACGTGCAGATTATCCGCATGGCCGCTGAAGATTTCACCCAGGCGATGAACGGCGTGCGCGAGTTCCGACGTCTGAAAGACATCGAACTGACCGCCTACAACTGCAATACGATTTTTGTCGATCCCCCCCGCAGCGGGCTGGATGAAGATACGGTGAAAATGGTGCAGGGTTACGACCGCATCCTTTATATCTCCTGTAACCCTGAAACGCTGAGCGCCAACCTTGAAACGCTGAGCCAGACTCACCGTCTGACCAAACTGGCGCTGTTCGATCAGTTCCCCTACACGCACCATATGGAATGCGGCGTATTGCTGGAAAAAATCTGACCGGCGGATACTGGGCTTAAATAAGAAAATGGGCACCCGGCGTGCCCATTTTTATTGAGAAGATCTCCCCCTCTCCTTTTACAGATATACCCGCAGATACTCTGACAGACACAAAATCGCCATCGCCTGCCCGTACGGCATAGACGTCAGCGCAATTTGACGATAGAAATCCAGATCGCTGCCCATCGCCGTGCCGAAAGAGGTTTGCGTCAGTTCACCCACCGGATTGATGTGTTTGATCACACCCCGGATGGCTTTCTCCGCCACGGGCGCATAAGACGCATCGATATAACGCTTACGCACCGCTTTCAACATTCCGTAGGCGAAACCTGCCGTCGCTGAGCTTTCGAGATAAGAGTGTGGATCATCGAGTAACGTGTGCCACAGGCCGCTGGCGTCCTGGCACTTCGCCAGGGCAGCTACCTGACTCTCCAATACCTGCAGTAAATAGCGGCGGGTGGCGTTATTCTCAGGTAAATCGACCAGCTCGAGGAATTCGGGAATGGCGATCGTCAGCCAGCTGTTGCCGCGCGCCCAGCGAGCCTGGGCAAAGTTATGATGACCATCGAACGTCCAGCCGTGAAACCACAGACCGGTTTCACGGTCCATCAGGTACTGCACGTGCACCAGGAACTGATAGGTCGCTTCTTCTATATATTCAGGTCTACCCAGCAACTTGCCGATTTTCGCCAATGGCAGGACGCTCATCATCAGCGTGTCATCCCACATCTGCTGATGATTTTCATTGTTGTAAACAATGTGCTGCATCGCACCTTTATCGGTGCGTGGCATCTCATGCATCACCCACTCCGCCCAGCGCTCCAGATAAGGCCGCCATAACGGATTGCCGGTTTCTTCGTAGCGGTACGCCAGCGTCAGGAACGGGCTCATGGTATTGACGTTCTTGGTCGGTGTGCCCTCTTCCAGTCGTGCGGTGAACCAGTCGTCGATGATGGCGCGCATCGGTTCCTCACCGGTCTGCTGATAATACTGATAAATTCCGTACAGGCCGATGCCATGCGTCCACTCCCAACCAGCCCAACCTTTGGTATCAATCACCCGGCCATCGTCGAGGCACAGCAAAAACTCACCGGTTTTATCTTCGATATTCACCAGATTATCCGTCACTTTGCGGATCAGCCCCTGCAACTCACTGCGTGAAATAAAATGCTCCGGCTGTCTCAGTAATGCGCTGTGCTTAACTTCAAAAACCTGCATGGCGTTCTCCTTGAATTATAAACGGGGGCCGGACGGCTGAACCGGCAAGCCGGAAGCGGTGTCGGGGGTCAATTTTTGCGGCGGCGGATTGTGGCGATGCAAATAACCAATGTTGTTATTGCCCCACAGCGATTCGTATTTCATGCCGGTCAGCATCTCAACAGTAGCGCAGTCTTGCGGCGTGATCTGCTCAGGAACGATGCGGTTGGCGTCGCGCATCTTCTGCGTTTCCCGGGCCAGCACGCCGTGGGTTTTAAGATTCAGGCGAAAATAGAGGGAAATAATGAAGCCCATGCTCAACATCACCAGCGAACCCAGGGTCAGCACGCCAAGAATAGTGTGACCTACCGACGGCAGTTGCTCACTTTTGCCAGAGACAAAACCGGCCAGTTGCAAAATAATCCCCACCAGCATCACCGCACCGGCCTGTGAGGCTTTCCGGGTGAGCGTCATCACGCCAGCGAAAATCCCCTCTCGGCGCTGCCCGGTAATCGTTTCGTCAACGTCGGCGATGTAGGTGTAAATATTCCACGGCACATAGTTAATCCCGCCACGCCCAAGCCCAGCCAGCGCCGAGATCAACAGCAACAGCGACATCGAGTCGCTCATATGAGTGAAATAAAGAATGCCATAGGAGATCACCGCTAAACCAAACAGAGTAACCGCCAGCCGGTAAGAGGGCGCGGGCCCAAAACGGATACAGAGCGGGATCATGGCAATAACCGCCGCAAATTGAAGGATAGCCATCATGCCCATCAGGTTCGATGCCACCGTGGCACTTTGCATCAGTACAAACACCACGTAATAAGTAAACACCGCGTTGAAAACATCCTGAGCGATATAACCGCCAAGATACAACCCGAGGTGCTGGCGGAAAATCTTAATGCGCAACGTTGAAGTGAGTTCCACTTTCAAGCGTTTCAAGCTTTGTGCCAGCGTCAGTTGCTGGCGTTCCCGCTCAATCTTCAGCATGGCTTCCGACTTAAGCTCTTGCGGACGCTCCCAGGTAAAGAAGTACACCAGCGTCAGCACCAGCGCGCATATCACCGAGAACACCAGGCTCGAGTAGAAAAAGGAAACCGGGTTATCTTTGCCGAGATACGAAAGCAGAATCCCCGGCAGAAACGCGGCCAGAATCGCTGACAACTGTGCCAGAGCGATACGTGCACCGGAGAACTTGGTCTTCTGTTTGAAATCGTCGGTCATTTCCGGCACCAGTGTTTCATAAGGCACCAGGATCATGGTGTAGACAATGTCGAACAGCAGATAGGTCAGCAGGTAGTAGACGTACCCCATATCGCCGACCCACATAAAGCTGTAACTAAAAACGCAGGGAATTCCCAGAAGAATGAAAAACTTACGGCGGCCAAAGCGTTTACCGAGCCAGGTTCCACCAAAATTATCGGTGAGATACCCCATCAGCGGGCTGAGGACGGCATCCGCCACCCGGGCAGTGGCGAATATAAAGGTGGCTTCAATAGGGCTCAGGCCGCAAAACGTAGTGTAGAAATAGAGCAGCCAGGCCGCCGTCAACGCCGTAGTGCCTGCGCCGAGAAAATCCCCGGAGCCATAGGCCAGATAGTTCAGTAATCCGATTTTCCGTGTTTTCATTGCCATCATGCCCCTGATTGAATCACCGATATACGTTGGCAGAATGCGGACGACATTGGCCGAACTGCCATGATTCAAATTAGCTATGGAGCAACATGAAAACCTTTCTTGTTTTGCCATCCCTGATGACTTTATGGCAAAAAAATGAAGATGTGGACGATCAACGTCTAAATATTAAACATGAGTTCTAAATTAATGAAATGGCAGTTCATTAATTCATGGATTTTAGGCATTTTCGACATGCTGGGGTCATGAAAGCAGGAGGGCAATAAAAAGGGCAACCCACGGCTGCCCTTACACTTGCTTCTTTAGTGGCGAAATGTCACTGGAAGAAGAGATCAAATCTGCTGCGATTTACGCTTTTTAAGTTTTATGCCAATCCAGAAAACCAGTACAACGCAGATGACGGATGGCAGGAAGTTAGAACCGATTTGCGGATATTCTGCCCGCACAATCGTGCTGTAAAGCAGAATGCCCAGCAGAAAACAGACGGCAGCCAGAGTCGGCAAGCCTTTAGGCATTTCTGACTGGTGATAACGCAGGTGCAGGCAATACACCGCCAGCACCAGGGCAACGATCGGAAAAATAGAGAAAGCGACAACGGAGCTGAAAAACGCGTCGAACGTGCCGCTGATCGACAGTCCGGCAATCAGAGCCAGGACCAGGGTGCCATTATCCTGGTTCGGTTGTTCGGTCATTTTCTGTACCTCGGGGCTTGTTGATTGGAGATGACGCCGTTCTCTCCTGCTGACGGCGGTACCAGTAATACGCGCCTTTGGAAATCATCCTTAACTGCAGCACCAGCCGTTCTTCAAGCTGACGCCGCTGAGCAATGTCGACATCCAGCGCTTCGGCACCGGCGTTGAACACGATGATCACCATAGCTTCTGCCTGCGCTTCGGTAAAACTGCGCGGCATATGATTTTCGAGTTGCAAATAGTCGGCAAGTTCCGCAATAAAGTGCTGAATTTCGCGGGCGACCGCGGCGCGGAACGCCGAAGAGGTGCCGGAGCGTTCACGCAGCAACAGTCGGAAGGCATTAGGGTTATTGCCAATGAACTCCATAAAGGTGGAAACTGATGTGCGGATCACGCTGCCACCTTTAGCAATACGCTGGCGTGCCTGACGCATCAGTTGACGAAGCATTAACCCGCTCTCATCTACCATGGTCAGACCGAGTTCATCCACGTCACGGAAATGCCGGTAAAATGAGGTCGGCGCAATCCCCGCCTCTCGGGACACCTCACGCAAACTCAAGCTGGCAAAGCTGCGCTCGGCACTGAGTTGGCTGAATGCCGCCTCAATCAGTGAGCGACGCGTGCGCTCTTTTTGTTGTGCTCTTACGCCCATAACCTTCATACGGAGTCTTTTCTTCTTATTAGCTGTTAGCCCAATGCAATTTTACTATACCAAAGTTTTTGATCACCCGAAGGAAAGAAACTGCAGCATAAAGTGGGTCAGAATGTTGCGGTTTTCCCACGATTTGACAACTGCGTGTAGGGAAAACCGGACTAATATGTTACTTTCTCGTTGTTATTTTGTATAAAAATAGGTTTCGAACCATGCAACAGCAATCTCATTTTGATGCCATCATCATTGGCTCAGGCCCTGGCGGAGAAGGCGCCGCGATGGGACTGGTTAAACAAGGGGCCAGAGTTGCGGTCATCGAACGCTATAATAACGTCGGTGGCGGCTGTACTCACTGGGGGACGATCCCTTCCAAAGCCCTGCGCCACGCCGTCAGCAGAATTATCGAATTCAACCAAAATCCGCTCTACAGTGACAACTCCCGCACCATGAGTTCCAGCTTTCCCGATATTTTACGCCATGCCGACTCGGTCATTAATCAGCAGACCCGTATGCGTCAGGGCTTCTATGAGCGTAATCAGTGTCAGCTTTTCGCCGGTGATGCCAGCTTTGTTGATGAACATACCGTCAGCGTTCGCTATGCCGATGGCACACACGAGCAGCTGACTGCCGATAACATTATTATCGCCTGCGGCTCACGTCCGTACCGTCCACACGGCGTTGATTTCAGCCATCCGCGCATTTACGACAGCGATTTAATTCTCGAACTGAGCCATGAACCGCGCCATGTCATTATCTACGGTGCAGGTGTGATCGGCTGCGAATATGCGTCGATCTTCCGCGGGCTGAACGTCAAAGTCGACCTAATCAACACCCGTGATCGCTTGCTGTCATTCCTCGATCAGGAGATGTCAGACGCCCTTTCCTACCACTTCTGGAACAACGGCGTAGTCATCCGCCATAACGAAGAGTTCGAGAAGATCGAAGGGGTCGACGATGGCGTCATCATGCATCTTAAATCAGGCAAGAAAGTCAAAGCGGACGCCCTGTTATATGCCAACGGACGTACCGGTAACACCGACAAGCTGGGTCTGGAAAATATCGGTCTGGTCGCCGATAGCCGCGGTTTACTGAAAGTAAACAGCATGTACCAGACCGCACTGTCGCATATTTATGCGGTCGGTGATGTCATTGGCTATCCGAGTCTGGCCTCTGCGGCTTACGACCAGGGACGCATCGCCGCACAGGCGATGATCCAGGGCGAGGCCAAAGTACACTTAATCGAAAATATTCCGACCGGCATTTATACCATTCCGGAAATCAGCTCTGTCGGTAAAACCGAGCAGGAACTGACGGCGATGAAAGTGCCGTACGAGGTGGGCCGCGCTCAGTTTAAACATCTGGCCCGTGCACAAATTGCCGGTATGAATGTGGGTAGCCTGAAGCTGCTCTTCCATCGTGAAACCAAGGAAATCCTGGGGATTCATTGCTTTGGAGAACGCGCAGCAGAAATCATCCACATCGGTCAGGCCATCATGGAACAGAAAGGCGAAGGTAATACCATCGAGTATTTTGTGAATACTACCTTCAACTATCCGACCATGGCCGAAGCTTACCGCGTGGCGGCACTGAACGGATTAAACCGCCTGTTTTAGGGCCGCAGCATCCATATGAGCCTGCATGTGAACCTTAATGGCTTCGGCAAGCTGCTCATAGCGGCCACGTAGCGGAGAACCGGGACGATATACCAAAGCAATGGTGCGTCTCGGTTCTGGTTTGTCACAGACCAAATAAGTGACGCCATCGCGGCTGCGCTCTTTCGGTACGGCCAGCGCGGGTAACAACGTAATACCGCTGCCTGCAGCGACCATATTGCGTAGCGTTTCAAGACTGGTGGCGCGAAAATGCGTATCTTCATCAGCCCCGGCCTGGAAGCAGAAACCCAGCGCCTGATCGCGCAGACAGTGCCCATCTTCCAGCATCAATAACTTTTCACCAGCCAGATCGGCCATCGCAACGCGCTCGCGCGACGCCCACGGATGTTCATCATAAATTGCCAGTTTCATTGGCTCATCAAACAACGGCACTTCGATAAAGGCTTCACTCTCTTTGACCAGCGCTAAAATCGCACAGTCGAGCTTACCACTATCGAGCTGCGCCAGCAGTTGCTGGGTCTGCGCCTCATGCAGATACATCTCCAGCTTTGGAAAGGTCTTGTGCAGCGTTGGGATAATCTGTGGCAGCAGATAAGGCCCGACGGTGGGAATAAGCCCAATATGCAGTGGCCCGGACATTGCTTCGCCCTGCTGGCTGGCCATCTCGCGCAGTACTTTGACTTCCCGCAGTATGGTCCGCGCCTGATCCACCAGCAGCAAACCTGCCTGGGTGAATAACACTTTGCGGCTGGTTCTTTCCAGCAGCATGACGCCCAGCTCATCCTCCAGCTTGCGGATCTGTCCGCTTAATGTCGGCTGGCTCACATGACAAGAATCCGCAGCACGACGAAAATGACGAAATTCAGCCAGTGCGACCAGATACTCTAAATCACGAATATTCATTAATCCTCCATTCCCATAACGGGTCGCGACGATAGCTCGCGGCGATAGATAAGATAGCAATCAACGATTATAACTATCAACAACAATCGTCAATAATGTCTCTCAACGAAATGGCGCAGCCAAAAAAACGATTTTATTTGTTTTTTATTAAGAAAAATTAAGAGGTTATTCATGTTTGCAAGCCACGAAGGGAAACAAGTACCGCAAGTTACGTTCCATACCCGTCAGGGCGATCAATGGATTGATCTCACCAGCGATGAGTTGTTTAAAAATAAGACAGTGATTGTATTTTCATTGCCGGGTGCCTTCACCCCGACTTGCTCTTCAAGCCATTTGCCACGCTACAACGAACTGGCGGGCGTGTTTAAGAGCCACGGCGTAGACAGCATCCTGTGCGTGTCCGTCAACGATACGTTCGTCATGAATGCGTGGAAGGCCGAGCAAAGTGCCGCCAACATCACCTTCATTCCTGACGGCAACGGTGAATTCACCAAAGGCATGGGCATGCTGGTTGAGAAAGCCGACTTAGGCTTTGGTCCGCGCTCATGGCGGTACTCCATGCTGGTGCGTAACGGCGTGGTAGAGAAAATGTTTGTCGAACCCAACAAGCCGGGTGACCCGTTTGAAGTGTCCGATGCCGACACCATGCTGAAGTATCTGGCCCCAGATTTTAAAGTGCAGGAATCGGTGTCGATCTTCACTAAACCTGGCTGCCCATTCTGCTCAAAAGCCAAACAAATGCTGCAAGAACGCGGCATGCAGTATGAAGAAATTGTATTAGGTAAAGATGCGACGACTGTCAGTCTGCGTGCCGTAACGGGCCGCGCAACTGTGCCACAAGTCTTTATCGGAGGTCGCCACATCGGGGGAAGCGACGATCTGGATGTGTATCTGAACAGCGAAGCAGAAGTGTGTGAAGTTGCACAATAAGACGACGCGTTAAGATAAGAATTACGATAATAAAACAAAGTATGACTACGTGAACATTCGGCGGACCTTAGGTCCGCCTTTTTTTATTCTTTCGCTAAATGTTATGCCAGTCTCGCCTTCGCTTCGCGAATCGCCAGCGCCACCTGTTCAGGTGACACACCACCTTTTGCCGCACGTTTGTCGAGACAAGATTGCAGTTCAAGGATCGGATAGACGTCATCGCCAATCACGCTGCTAAACTTCTGCAAGTCCGCCAACGGTAAAGCTTCCAGCGCTTTACCCTGAGCAATGGCTTCAACCACCGCCTCACCGACAATATGGTGTGCTTCACGGAACGGCACACCTTTGGCGACCAAGTAATCGGCCAGCTCAGTGGAGTTCGCGTAGCCCTGCTGCGCGGCTTCTTTGGCACGCGGGCGTTTCACCTGAATACCATCGAGCACCAGAACCGCCATGTTCAGGCAATCCATCCAGGTATCGAGCGCGTCAAACAGCCCCTCTTTATCTTCCTGCATGTCTTTA
Organism: uncultured Enterobacterales bacterium; assembly: GCA_946478305.1. Taxonomy (GTDB): domain Bacteria; phylum Pseudomonadota; class Gammaproteobacteria; order Enterobacterales; family Enterobacteriaceae; genus Ewingella. Next base: position 40,300 of record CAMLBO010000024.1, on the reverse strand, counting down.
TTGTACGCCAGCGGCAGGCCCTTCATGGTCATCATCATGCCGGTCAGTGCGCCCTGCACACGGCCGCATTTACCACGAATCAATTCCAGCGCATCCGGATTCTTCTTCTGCGGCATCAGTGAAGAACCTGACGTTACGCGATCAGACAAATCGACAAACGCCGCTTCGCCGCTGTTGAAGAAGATCAGGTCTTCGGCAAAACGCGACAGGTGAACCATGCTGATGGCTGCATTGGAGAGCAGCTCCATCACGTGGTCGCGGTCGGATACGCTGTCGAGACTGTTGCGGGTGGCAGAGGCAAAACCTAACCAACCGGCCAGCTGTTCGCGGTCCATCGGATAGGCGGTACCGGCCAGCGCACCGCTGCCGAGCGGACTGACGTCCAGACGTTTCAGGGTATCCTGTAAACGACTTTCATCACGCGCCAGCATCTCAACGTAGGCCATACACCAGTGGGCAAACGTCACTGGCTGTGCGCGCTGTAAATGCGTGTAGCCCGGCATCACGGCATCCTGATTGGCTTCGGCCGTGGCAACCAGCGCTTGCTGTAAATGATGAAGCGCTTCGCCGAGCTCAACCACCTGAGCTTTGCACCAGAGTTTGAGGTCAGTAGCAACCTGATCATTCCGGCTGCGTCCAGTATGCAGTTTTTTACCGAGGTTACCGACTTTGTCGATCAACTTGCCTTCAACCCAGCTATGAATATCTTCGGCATCGCTGGCCAGAATCGCACGCGGATTCGCGCGTACTTCTTCCAGCAGGACATTCAGTGCGGCTTCCAACTGCACCTGCTCATCAACGGTCAATACGTTGACCGTGACCAGCGCCTTCGACCAGGCCACTGACCCGACGATATCCTGCTCCGCCAGACGGTAATCAAACCGCAGTGAATCATTTAACTCTTTAAACCGTTGATCGGCTGCCTGGCTGAACCGTCCGCCCCAAAGTGCCATAACCTGTACTCCTTTAATGTATGCAAAAGGGCGCAGCATGTGCGCCCTTAATATAATCAATAAATAGGCGTTATTTTCGCAGCCAGTTTGGGTGCGGACAGCGCGCAGGAACCGCAGCGTACATACATACAGTCATACAGTACGTGAGGATTTCGAGCACTGCCCAAGCCCAAAATGGCAAGTAAAATAGCCTATTTTACTTCTTAGCGTTCAGTGCACGAATACGTGACGACAACGAGAACAGACGGATGAAGCCGCCCGCGTGGCTGTGATCATACACTTCATCTTCACCAAAGGTCGCAAACTCTTCTGAGTACATGCTGTTTGGCGATTGCTTCTGAATCGCGGTCGCAGTGCCTTTATAGAGTTTGATAACGACTTCACCGTTGACGTCCTGCGCCAGGGAATCTGTTGCTGCCTGAATGGATTCGCGCAGCGGTGCAAACCAGCGGCCATCATAAACCACATAAGACATTTCATGGCCCAGCTGTTCACGCCATTTGAAGCTGTCACGGTCCAGAACCAGTTGTTCAACGCCGCGCAGTGCCGCCATCATGATGGTACCTCCCGGAGTTTCGTAGCATCCGCGGGATTTGATGCCAACCAGACGGTTTTCAACGATGTCGATACGGCCGATGCCGTGTTTCACACCCAGTACGTTCAGCGCTTCCAGGCACTGGAACGGGCTGAGTTCAACGCCGTTTACGGCAACCACTTCGCCTTTGGCGACTTTTACGGTGACCGTTTCGGCCTGATCCGGTGCATCTTCCGGTGCAACGGTCCATGCCCAGCAATCTTTATTGGCTGCATTCCATGGGCTTTCCAGCACGCCACCTTCGGTGGAGATGTGCCAGGCGTTTTCATCGCGGCTATAGATTTTTTCCAGCGATGCGGTCGTCGGGATATTACGCTCTTTCAGGTAGTCCAGCAGTGCTTCGCGGGAACGCAGATCCCATTCACGCCAAGGTGCCACCACTTTCAGCTGTGGCGCCAGCGCGGTGTAGGTGGTTTCAAAACGCACCTGATCGTTACCTTTACCGGTCGCGCCGTGGCACAGTGCATCAGCACCGACTTTCAGCGCCAGTTCAACCTGGGCTTTAGCAATCAGCGGACGCGCCATTGAGGTACCCAGCAGGTAGCTGCCTTCGTACAAAGCGCCAGATTTCAGTACCGGGTAAACGTAGTCTTTGATGAACTCTTCACGCAGGTCAACCACGTGGCATTCAGAAGCGCCGGTACGCAGCGCTTTTTGCTCAATGCCTTCCAGATCGCCACGTTCCTGACCGATATCTGCCACAAACGCGACAACCTCGCAGTCACCGTAGTTCTCTTTCAGCCAGGGAATAATGGCCGAAGTATCCAGACCGCCGGAGTAAGCCAGAACAATTTTCTTAATGCCTTTGGTTGCTGCCATGATGATTTCCTTTAAAAAATTTTATTGATTCAATAAGTCAGTCAATGGGATTGCACTACGGCGTTTACGCCAGAATACGGGTGCCAATCGCCGTGCCATTAAAGAGTGCAGGTAACTGCTCGGCGTGACGCCAGCTGGCGATGTCTACCGGGCGTCCCAACGCACGGGCTGCATCCAGTGCGGCATGAACTTTCACAATCATGCCGTCAGTAATAATGCCCTGCTCAATCAGCTGTTCGGCTCTTTGCGCCGACATCTCAGGGATACGCTGGCCTTTACCATCGAGGATACCGCTGACATCTGACAACAGGATTAAATCGGCGCCCAGCGTTGCAGCCAGAGCGGTCGCGGCCTGATCGGCGTTGACGTTCATCAGCTCACCTTGCGCAGTGATGCCGATAGAACTGACAATTGGCAGATAACCCGCACCGGTCAGGGTGTTAATCAGCGCAGGAGAACCCGCTTCGGCTTTACCGACGTTACCCAGCTCTTCACTCAACTGCGTCACGGTGACGGAGCCGCCGTCGGCCAAAGAGAGGCCAACCGCATTAATATCGTGTTTAATCGCCCATGCCAGCAGGGTTTTGTTGGCGCTGCCAGCCAGTGCGCCGGTAATAATGTCAATCTGATCTGCCGGTGTGACGCGCAGACCGGCCTTTTTCACCACGGGCAGATTTAGCTTTTTCATCAGCTCATCGACCAGGCAGCCACCACCGTGAACGATCACCAATGGGCGCTGATATTGCTGGCGGTATGTCACCAGCGCCATGAACAGGCGCTCAAGCGCTTCTTCATTGTCCAGCAACACACCACCTAATTTGATAACTAACGGATTCATAGCTGTTTGCGCCTCAACCGGTTAAAAGTATGTACTTGATTTTATCTAAGGTTTTTATAGCAGTGATTGTGTTTCGGGGAAACCAAATCGCAGGTTCAGACATTGCACAGCCTGCGCGGATGCGCCTTTGAGCAGATTGTCTTCGGTTGCCACCACAATCAGGTGTTCACCTTTGACCGCAAAACCGATATCACAGAACGGCAGCCCGACCACATCTTTCAGTGCCGGAACGCCTTTGGTGTAGAGACGCACCAGCGGTTTATCGTGATAGGCGTTGTGGAAGGCTTCAGCCACGTCCTGCGCCGTCACGCCCGCTTTCAGGCGGCAGGTGATGGTCGCCAGAATACCGCGCGGGAAATTCCCCAGATGCGGCGTGAAAATCACCGGCACGCCGAGGTGCTCAACAATTTCCGGATGATGACGATGATTGAACAGACCGTAAGGCTGCAGGCTGACTTCACAGAAGCTGTTGCCGATAGAGGCTTTACGTCCTGCGCCGCTGACGCCGCTGGTGGCATTGATCACCGGCCACTGGCTGTCGTTAAGCAGATCGTTTTCGAGAAGAGGTTTGAGCGCCAGCTGCGAGGCTGTCGGGTAACAACCCGGTACGGCAATCAGCTGTGCGTCTTTGATTTTTTCAGCCTGCCATTCGGCCAGGCCGTATACCGCCTTGTCCAGCCAGTCCAAATGCTGGTGTTCAAAGCCGTAGAATTCGCTGTAAAACTCGGGTTTGTTGACGCGGAATGCACCGGATAAATCAAACACTACGCAACCGGCCGCCAGAAACTGCGGGGCTAAGTCGTGGCTGACTTCATGAGCTGTGGCCAGAAAAACCACATCGACGCCTTTCGCGGCTTCCTGCACATTGGTCATTGCCAGAACCGGCAGATCAACGATGCCTTTTAACTGCGGGTGCAAATCAGAAAGCATTTTTCCTGCATCTGCACTTTGCGCTGAAACCGTTAAACCGGTTATGTTCATATGGGGGTGACGACTCAGGTAAGCCGCAAGCTCGGCTCCGGCATAACCTGTGGCACCAACAATCAGCGTATTCAACATGGGGTCTGTTCACCTTCTCAACTTAACTGTATGGCCTTGCGATACAGCGTACTACTTAGGTAACAGGGGTCACCGCGTTATACGCCGTTCACCCGCGAAATTTTCGACCATTTCGTTTTACGAACCCGGTGAATTTTTCCGGTTTCCTTACGCACTGGCTTATTGTATTTTTATTCACATAAAATGCATGAATATGAATACTACCCTAACTAAAGGCTGTCAACAGTGAAGATGAAATTACCTCCTTTTATTGAGCTTTACCGGGCGTTAATCGCGATACCTTCGATCAGTGCTACCGACAGCGCATTGGATCAAAGTAATGAAACCTTAATCAACGTGTTGGCTGGCTGGTTCCGCGATCTTGGCTTTAAGGTTGAGATTCAACCCGTGCCGAATACTCGCAATAAATTCAACATGTTGGCCAGCACAGGTGACGGTGCCGGTGGCCTGCTTTTAGCGGGGCATACCGATACCGTTCCTTACGACGATGGCCGCTGGACCCGTGACCCTTTCACCCTGACAGAACACGAAAATAAGCTGTACGGTTTGGGTACCGCAGACATGAAAGGTTTCTTTGCTTTTATCGTCGATGCGCTGCGTGATGTTGACATCACCAAACTGACTAAACCGCTATATATTCTGGCAACCGCCGATGAAGAAACCACCATGGCCGGCGCCAGCTATTTTTCGAAAAATACGGCGATTCGCCCGGACTGCGCGATCATCGGCGAACCGACGTCACTTAAACCGGTACGCGCGCACAAAGGCCACATCTCGAACGCCATCCGCATTACCGGTCAGTCGGGCCATTCGAGCGATCCGGGGCGCGGCGTTAACGCCATCGACCTGATGCATGACTCCATCACCCAGTTAATTGGCCTGCGTAATACGCTGAAAACCCGTTATAACCACAGTGGTTTTGTCATTCCTTACCCAACCATGAACTTCGGCCACATCAGCGGCGGCGATGCGGCTAACCGCATCTGCGCCTGCTGCGAACTGCATATGGATATCCGCCCATTGCCTGGGCTGACACTCTCCGATCTCGACGGGCTGTTACAGGAAGCGCTGGAACCGGTGAGCAGTCGCTGGCCGGGTCGGATCGCAATCGAAGAGTTACATCCACCCATTCCAGGTTACGAATGTCCACCAGACCACCAGCTGGTGCAGGTGGTAGAAAAGCTGCTCGGCGTTGAAACTGAGATCGTCAACTACTGTACGGAAGCGCCGTTTATTCAGGAGCTGTGCCCAACGCTGGTACTAGGCCCCGGCTCGATAGAACAGGCTCATCAGCCAGATGAATACCTTGATACGGCCTTTATCAAACCGACCCGCGAGTTGATCACGCAGGTCGTGCACCATTTCTGCTACCACTAATCCTGTATTACGGATGTGGCAGAAACAAACAGGGCACCTGCGGGTGCCCTTTGATACTGTACAAAAGCGTGATTAGCCAAACTGATATCGGGCTGGCGATGATGAAAATTCAGCAAGTTTGTCAAAAACACCATTTTTCTAGTGAGGGGATCGGTCGTTTTGCGGTAAAACAGGTGCTGTTTTAAAAAATGTGATCAAGTTCGCAGTGTAAAAATGAATCAAGGCGACAGCGTCTTACGGGTGATAGTTATTTACAGAAAATATAATTTTAAATAAAAGAACGGGTAGAGGGTCAGAGGCGATATGAACGAACAATATTCCGCAATGCGCAGTAATGTCAGTATGTTAGGTACACTGCTTGGCGACACGATCAAAGATACGTTGGGAGAGCATATCCTTGATCGTGTTGAGAAAATTCGTAAGTTATCCAAATCCTCACGTGCCGGTAATGAGGCAGATCGTAAGGAGCTGCTTTCCACGCTGCAAAATTTGTCCAATGACGAACTGCTGCCTGTGGCCCGTGCTTTCAGCCAGTTTTTGAATTTAACCAACGTTGCCGAGCAATATCACAGCATTTCGCCGCACGGTGAAGCCGCGAGTAATCCGGATGCGCTGGCGCAACTTATTGAACGTCTGAAGTCCAAAAACCTGACTTCTCAACAACTGCGTGACGCAGTTGAACAGCTCTCCATCGAACTGGTGTTAACCGCGCACCCGACCGAAATTGCCCGTCGTACGCTGATCCACAAACTGGTGGAAGTGAACAGCTGTCTGAAACAGCTCGATCACAACGATCTGGCCGACTACGAACGCAAACAGATCATGCGCCGCCTGCGCCAGCTGATTGCCCAGTCATGGCATACCGATGAAATCCGTAAACACCGCCCTTCCCCGGTTGATGAAGCCAAATGGGGTTTTGCCGTGGTTGAAAACAGCCTGTGGGAAGGCGTACCGGCTTTCTTGCGCGAATTTAACGAACAGCTGGAAACCTCGCTTGATTATAAAATGCCGGTTGAGGCCGTTCCGGTGCGCTTTACGTCCTGGATGGGTGGCGACCGCGATGGTAACCCGAACGTTACTGCCGATATTACCCGCCATGTCCTGCTGCTGAGCCGTTGGAAAGCTACCGATCTGTTCCTGCGCGATGTCGCGGTGCTGGTCTCAGAGCTCTCCATGACCGAGTGCACCCCAGAGCTACGTGAACTGGCCGGTGGCGAGGGAGAGCCCGAAGCCTACCGCATCATCATGAAACGTCTGCGTGCGCAGCTGCTATCTACCCAAGTTTATCTGGAAGCGCGTCTGAAAGGTGAACGTCTGCCACGTCCGCATGATTTACTGATCAATAACGATCAGCTGTGGGAACCCCTGTATGCCTGCTATCAGTCATTGCAGGCCTGCGGCATGGGCATTATTGCCAACGGCCAACTGCTGGATACGCTACGCCGCGTTCGCTGCTTCGGTGTTCCACTGGTACGAATCGATATCCGCCAGGAGAGCACCCGCCACACGGATGCGATTGCCGAAATCACCCGCTATCTGGGTCTTGGCGATTACGAAAGCTGGTCAGAGTCTGACAAACAGGCATTCCTGATCCGTGAACTGAATTCTCAGCGTCCGCTGGTGCCACGTTTCTGGGAGCCGAGCGAAGACACCAAAGAAGTGCTCGACACCTGTCAGGTGATCGCCGAAGCACCAGAAGGCTCCATCGCGGCCTACGTGATCTCGATGGCGAAAACGCCGTCAGACGTGCTGGCGGTACACTTGCTGCTTAAAGAAGCCGGTTGCCCGTTCGCCCTGCCGGTTGCACCGCTGTTCGAAACCCTGGATGACCTGAACAATGCCGACTCCGTCATGACTCAGTTGCTGAGTATTGACTGGTACCGTGGCTGTATTCAGGGCAAACAGATGGTGATGATCGGTTACTCCGACTCAGCCAAAGATGCGGGTGTGATGGCAGCCTCTTGGGCACAGTACCGCGCACAGGACGCACTGATCAAAACCTGCGAGAAAGCCGGAGTGCTGCTGACGCTGTTCCACGGACGCGGCGGCTCGATTGGTCGCGGCGGCGCACCTGCCCATGCAGCACTACTGTCACAACCACCAGGCAGCCTGAAAGGCGGCCTGCGCGTCACCGAACAGGGCGAGATGATCCGCTTCAAATTCGGTCTGCCGGAAGTGACCATCAGCAGCCTTGCGCTCTATACCGGCGCAATTCTGGAAGCCAACTTGTTGCCACCGCCGGAGCCGAAAAAGGCCTGGGTGGAAATTATGGAGCAACTCTCTGACGTCTCCTGCGAGATGTACCGCGGCTACGTGCGCGAAAACAAAGACTTCGTCCCTTACTTCCGGGCAGCAACGCCGGAGCTGGAGCTGGGTAAACTGCCGTTGGGCTCACGCCCGGCAAAACGTAAGCCTAATGGCGGCGTCGAAAGTTTGCGCGCTATTCCGTGGATCTTCGCCTGGACACAAAACCGTCTGATGCTGCCCGCTTGGTTAGGTGCCGGTGCCGGTCTGCAAGCGGTAGTGGATGCTGGGAAACGCGACGAGCTGGAATCAATGTGCCGTGACTGGCCGTTCTTCTCCACCCGTATCGGCATGCTGGAAATGGTGTTTGCCAAGGCCGATCTGTGGCTGGCGGAATACTACGATCAGCGTCTGGTGGACAAGGCGCTGTGGCCACTGGGCCAGAAACTGCGTGACCAATTGGCAAGCGACATCAACGTGGTGTTAGCGATCTCCAACGACGATCATCTGATGGCCGATTTGCCGTGGATTGCCGAGTCCATTGCGCTGCGTAACGTCTACACTGACCCGCTTAACGTACTGCAGGCGGAACTGCTGCACCGTTCGCGTCAACTGGACAAAGATGGCGATACACCGGATGCCCGTGTTGAACAGGCGCTGATGGTGACTATCGCGGGTGTCGCGGCAGGTATGCGTAACACCGGCTAGCAGAACGACAAAAACAAAAAACCGGCGATTAAGCCGGTTTTTTTTCGCCTGACGTTGAGGTCAGAAAACATTAACTGAGAAGAGTATCAGACCGCGGCGCGGATTGGCGCAACCGCTTCCGGACGCACGCCCAGCGTATGACAGATAGCGTAGCTCATCTCAGCGCGGTTCAGAGTATAGAAGTGGAAATCCTTCACGCCTTCGCGGCTGAGAATTTTCACCATGTCCATCGCGATATTCGCACCTACCATCTTGCGGGTTTCCGGGTCATCATCTAAGCCTTCGAACTGACCGGTCATCCAGTGCGGGACGCGCACGTTGGTCATCGTGGCAAAGCGGGTCAGCTGTTTGAAGTTGGACACCGGCAGAATACCCGGCACGATTTCTACATCAATACCCTGCCCTGCACAGCGATCACGAAAACGCAGATAGCTTTCCACATCGAAGAAGAACTGAGTAATAGCGCGGTTCGCACCGGCATCAATTTTACGCTTCAGGTTAATCAGATCTGCCTGCGCGCTTTTCGCTTCGGGGTGAACTTCAGGATAAGCCGCGACGGAGATATCAAAATCACCCACGCTTTTGAGCAAATGCACCAGATCGGTGGCATACAGATCAGGCTTACCGCTGCCCGGTGGCAGGTCACCACGCAATGCCACGATGTGGCGAATCCCACTCTGCCAGTAATCCTGGGCAATCTGAATCAGTTCTTCGCGGCTGGCGTCCACGCAAGTCAGGTGCGGTGCCGCTTCCAGACCAGTACGTTCTTTAATGCCTTTAATAATGCTGTGCGTGCGGTCGCGCTCGCCGGAGTTAGCGCCGTAAGTCACGGAAACAAATTTTGGCTTGAGGCTGCTTAGACGATCGATTGAGCTCCACAACGTATCTTCCATTTCGCTGGTACGCGGCGGGAAAAATTCAAAAGAGACGTTAATCTGGCCTTGCAGTTCGGCCAGATTCTGGTTCAACGCTTCGCGCTGGTTAGCGTGGAAAAAACTCATGTTCTCTACCTCGTTGCTTACTTCGTCGTGTTATTGGCTTATCTTGTAAGCGTCTAGACGTCTAAACGTATGGATAGACAATGACGGAACTCAGCAAAACTGTCAACGGCAAAAATGCATCCGCATATGATTAATCTTCATTCAAATTGAAGGAATTTCAAGTTGGAGGTTTTGCAGCAGGAGGTGATGAGAGAAAAACATGAAGCCCTTCCGGCCGGCGCCGGAAGGGCTGGATAAAATTAAAGCAATTGCGTCAGACGGTTAAGGTCAGACTGCAGGGCACCCGCCGTGACATCACGCCCGGCACCCGGCCCGCGGATCACCAGCGGGTTGTCACGATACCAGCGGCTCTCGATAGCAAAGACGTTATCGCATGGCAATAGGGATGCCAGCGGATGGTCATCGCGAACGGCTTCAACGCCAACACGCGCTTTACCATTGGCATCGAATCTCGCCACATAACGCAGCACCAGACCCATTTCACGCGCCGCTTCCAAACGTTGCAGCATTTGCTGATTCAGTGCCTCGCCGTCTTCAAAGAACTGATCCACCGAGCCGGTTTCGCAACCGAGGGGTACCAGAGACTCCATGCGCACCTGCGTAGGCTCGATGTCATAGCCCGCTTCTCGCGCCAGAATCACCAGTTTACGCATCACATCCTGGCCGGAGAGATCAACGCGTGGGTCGGGTTCTGTCAGTCCCTGCTGCCAGGCTAAATCCACCAGTTCGGTGAAAGGCAGCGTGCCGTCAAATTGCAGGAACAGCCAGGACAAGGTACCGGAAAAGATTCCGCTGATGGCCAGAATGCTGTCACCGCTTTCGCGGAGATCCCGCACCGTATGGTTGACCGGCAAACCGGCACCGACGGTAGCATTGTACAGCCAGTGGCTGCCCGTTTTCGCGAAAGCGTCACGTATCTGGCGATACTGATTGCTGCTGGACGCACCCGCGACTTTATTAGCGCTGATCACGTGGAAACCGTAGCTGGCGAAATCCAGATACTGGTCAGCAAGTTCTGCGCTGGCGGTCACGTCGAGCACGACCAAATCATCGAACGGGTGGGCACGCATCCACAGGAACAGTGACTCTTCATCGTGATCGCGCGCTTCGTCATCAAAGAAGGCCAGCGCGCGGCTGGCATCCAACCCTTCGTAATTCAGCAGGCTGCGTTTACTGTCCACCACGCCTGCCAATACGAATTCAAACCCGCTGCGGGCGGAAATATTTTTCTGTTCACGGGCAAACAATTCCAGCCAGCGTGAACCAATGTTGCCCTTGCCGAACAGCATCAGGCCGATGCGTTTTTCAGCGCGGAACAGCGTGTTGTGCAAACCCTGAACCAGATGCCCGGTCGGCCCGAGGCGCAGCACGGCCACCAGACTGATGCCATCTTCCGCCTGCCAGATAAATTCAACCGGCTGATCTTTCAGCTCCTGATAGAAACGGTGACTGTGTAGAGGATTTTTGCATACGCCAGCCCCCACCAGCGCCACCAGCGCCAGTCCTTCGCGCAGGGTTAAGCGCCCCGGTAAGCCCGCGTCTTCCAGTACCTGCAAGGCACTGCCCGCTACTTCTGAGGTGTAGCAGAGTTGCAGCAGGTTACGGTCGGAATGAATGCCGGTCGCCAGCGGTTTCACCTGAGCACGCTTAAGCAGCACGTCGACATCTTTATGCGCCAGTTGGAAGTCGTGTTCAGACGGGATAACAATTTCAATCAAACAAATATCGTCATGACTGGTGACGATTTTTGCACCGGTGCCGGAGGCCAGCACGCGTTCAATGCGGGTTGACCCCTGCTCCGGCTGATAACTACAGCGCAGTTGCAGATCGATATCGCTGCCAGAAACGGGCTGCAAGGTACGGGTGTGCAGCACCGGCGCAGCCAGACGAGCCAGCTCACTGGCTTCGTCAAGGCGTAATAAAGGCAGCAAACAGGCATCTTTCACTTTGCGCGGATCAGCGCTGTAGACCCCGGCGACGTCACTCCAGATAGTCACCCGGTTAACGCCTGCCAGCGCGCCAATCTGCGTGGCAGAGTAGTCGCTGCCATTACGGCCCAGCAGCACGGTTTCGCCCGCTTCGTTACGCGAGATAAAACCGGTCACCACCAGATATTGTTGCGGATGTTGCGCCAGCAGCTGTTGCAGCAGCGGATAGGAGCGCCCTTCATCAACCTGAGGCTGCGCAGCGCGTTCTGCACGCAGGAAATCACGCGCATCAAGCCACGCGGCAGGTAAATCTTTAGTTGCCAACACAGCGGCCATAAGCCTTGCTGACCACACTTCCCCATGCCCGACCACTTCGGCATAGGTGGCATCGGTGATTTTGCCATCCAGCAGGGATGCCAGACGTTCGAGATCCTGAATAAACTTTACAATAAGCGGTTCAGCCATTTCCGGTGGCAGAAGACCGGCAATCAGCTCACTTTGATAGCGGCGTAATGCCTGCTGGACCTGATGCGCCGACAGGCGATCGGTCTGACTGAGCTTCAGCCAGCTTATCAGCTGGTTCGTGGTGCTACCCGCAGCGGACACCACCATCATGTCGCCCGGGTTACCGTACTCGGCCATGATACCGGCCACGCGCAAATAACACTTCACGTCGGCCAGACTGCTACCACCAAATTTATGCAACTGCCGGCTTCCGGCCGGTGCTGCTACCGCTATTGCATTCATGCTTACCTCGTTGCCGCCGCCTGGAATGCGTGTTCCAGATCGGCAATCAAATCTTCGCTGTCTTCAAGTCCGACAGAAACTCTGAGCAGGCTGTCGGAGATCCCGGCCGCTTTACGCGCTTCAGGCGCCATGCCTGCATGGGTCATGGTGGCCGTATGGGAAATCAAACTCTCAACCCCGCCCAAGGATTCTGCGAGAGTAAACAGCTTCAATTGAGAGAGGAAGTGTCGTAAACGCGCTTCATCTCCGTCAAATTCAAAACTGATCATTGCACCAAAGCCATATTGCTGACGGCATGCAATCTCATGCCCCTGGTTCTCTGGCAGGGACGGATGATACAGCTTTTTCACTAAAGATTGCTGCTGTAAATACGTCACAATCGCCAGCGCATTCTCTTGCTGCTGTCTCACACGCACCGTTAGGGTTCGCAGGCCACGCAGCAATAAATAGCTGTCAAAGGCAGCACCGGTGACGCCGATATTATTGGCCCACCAGGCCAGCTCGGTGGCATGCTCAGCCGTTTTGGAGATCACGGTACCCGCGACGACGTCTGAGTGACCATTAAGATATTTAGTACAAGAATGGACCACTAAATCCGCACCGAGTTTCAGTGGCTGTTGCAGGGCCGGGCTGAGGAAAGTGTTGTCGACCACGGTCAGCGCGCCAGCTGCATGTGAGGCATCACAAATCGCCTGGATATCCACCACGCGCAGCAGCGGATTACTTGGGGTTTCAATTAATACCAGCTTAGGCTTTTCAGCCAGCGCAGCGGCCAGCGCCTGCGGGTTACCCTGATCGACAAATAGCACGCGATATGCGCCACGTTTGCTCAGGCTGTCAAACAGACGGTAGCTGCCACCATAGCAGTCGTGCGGCGCGACCAGCAAATCACCAGGCTTGAGAAACACCGTGCACACTAAATGAATGGCCGACATACCGCTGCTGGTCATCACCGCCCCCGCCCCACCTTCGAGATCGGCCAGCGCACGCTGCACCACATCACGCGACGGATTTCCGCGTCGAGAATAGTCATGGGCTCTTGGCTGATTAAAATCTTCGAAATTGTAGGTACTTGAGAGGTGAATTGGCGGAACAACGCAGCCATATTGCTGGTCACTGTTCAGGCCACTGCCGACGGCAATCGTCGCTTGCTTGCGTGTCATAATTGTTTCTCTCTGCCGGGATGCTGAGGATGAGGTAACAAAGATTAATCGCTGGCGAGATAGACGTCAATACATCTGGACATCTAAACTTCTTTGCGTATAGATTGAGCAACAGGGCAATACCCGCTAAAATTATAGCGTTATGAGTATCAGAAGGTTCCGGTGGGGCGTAGACAGGACTGTCCGCTGACCGAATGAACAGCACAGCGCACATTTCTCTGATATTACCCGGTCCCATAGGGACATTTATTTAGTGAGATCAGCGAAAATCGGGCATAATCTCCCCGGATTTCAGAATATTATTTTTTTTGATAAATTTAAGGTGTCCCATGGCTGAGTGGAACGGCGAATATGTCAGCCCATACGCTGAACACGGTAAGAAAAGCGAACAAGTTAAGAAAATTACGGTATCCATTCCGCTGAAAGTCCTCAAAATTCTCACCGATGAACGCACACGTCGCCAGGTGAATAACCTGCGTCATGCGACCAACAGTGAATTGCTGTGTGAGGCTTTCCTGCACGCCTTTACCGGACAGCCTTTACCGAATGATGCAGATCTGCGTAAAGAACGCAGTGATGAAATTCCTGAAGCGGCGAAGATCCTGATGCGTGAACTGGGTGTGGATCCTGATACTTGGGAATATTAAGTGAAGTGATGTACAGCCTGTGCGTACTGGCGTGCAGGCATCATTGGTTGTGAAAAGCGTTTGTGCTGTAAACTATTGATATGCCTGAATGACAGGCAACAAAAAACCCGCCGAAGCGGGTTTTTTTGCTCTCAAACAGCGATTACTTGCTGCTTGGCATGCTGAAACGCTTGTTGAAGCGGTCAACACGGCCACCGGTAGCGACTTCACGTTGCTTACCAGTGTAGAACGGGTGACATTCGCCACACACGTCCAGGTTCAGATCATGACCCACAGTTGAGTGAGTTTTGATTACGTTACCGCATGAGCAAGATGCAGTAACTTCTACGTATTTAGGGTGAATACCTTTTTTCATGGAAAACCTCTTCTTAAGGCCGCGTCGCTATCCAACCCTGTTTCGTCGGACACCACGCGTAGTAGTGGATGATAGGTTTTGATGCGAAATGCACCAAAGGCGGCGAATCATACAGAATCACAGCAGGCCGCGCAATGATGTTCATGCATTTCGAGTGACACAGTGTACACTATCTCGTCATTTTTTTAAAGTCTGGACCCCCGATGCCTGTTGCCCACGTTGCTTTACCCGTTCCGCTCTCCCGCACGTTTGACTATCTTTTACCTGAGGGTATGCAGGTGGTGAAAGGTTGCCGCGTCAGCGTGCCTTTTGGTAAACGCGACGCGATTGGCATTGTGACGGGCATCAGCGACACCAGCGAATTCGGCCTGGAGAAACTCAAGCCGGTGCGTGAAGTGCTCGATTCAACCAGCCTGTTTACACCCGATTTATGGCGCATTCTTTTGTGGGCGACCGACTACTACCATTTCCCCGTGGGCGAAGTGCTGTTTCACGCCCTGCCTGTGTTGCTGCGCCAAGGTAAACCCGCCGAACTCACGCCGTTATGGCAGTGGTTTGCTACCGAACAGGGACGCGCCACGCCTCTCGACAGCCTTAAACGGGCAGCCAAACAACAGCAAGCCATGGCCGCTCTGATGCAAGGTGGTGTTTATCGACATCAGGTGAGTGACCTTGAGCTGACTGACGCTGCCCTTCAGGCGTTACGCGCCAAAGGACTAGCGGATTTGCGCAGCATCGCGCCTGCGGCACAAGACTGGCGCACGAATTTTACCGTCGTGGGAGAACGCCTGCGTCTCAATACCGAACAGGCTACCGCCGTCGGGGCCATTCGCAGCGAAGATCAGCAATTCTCCGCCTGGTTGCTGGCAGGCGTGACCGGTTCAGGGAAAACGGAAGTCTATCTAAGCGTGCTGGAAAATATTCTGGCACAGGGGCGTCAGGCGCTGGTGATGGTGCCGGAAATAGGCCTGACCCCCCAGACGATAGCCCGTTTTCGCGAGCGTTTCAGCGCGCCGGTTGATGTGCTGCACTCCGGTTTGAACGACAGTGAGCGCCTGGCCGTATGGCTGCGGGCGCGCAATGGCGAGGCGGGTATTGTCATCGGCACGCGCTCTTCCTTATTTACGCCCTTTGCCCGGCTGGGCGTGATCATTATTGATGAAGAGCACGACGGCTCCTATAAACAGCAGGAAGGCTGGCGCTATCACGCCCGTGATTTAGCGGTGTTCCGCGCGCACGAAGAAAATATCCCTATCATCATGGGCTCCGCGACACCTGCTCTGGAAACTCTGCACAACGTCGAACTGGGTAAATATCGTCAGCTAAAATTGACCAAACGCGCCGGAAATGCAAAACCACCGCAACAGCACCTGATTGATCTGAAAGGAATGCCGCTGAAAGTCGGCCTTTCGCAGCCACTGATTCAGCGTATGCAGCAACATCTGAAAGCTGACAATCAAGTGATGCTGTTCCTTAACCGTCGTGGTTATGCCCCGGCGCTGTTATGCCATGAATGCGGGTGGATAGCGGAGTGTCAGCGCTGCGATCACTACTACACGCTGCACCAAAATCAGCGCCAGCTGCGCTGTCACCACTGCGACAGCCAGCGTGCAGTGCCTCATCAGTGTCCGCACTGCGGCTCGACACAGCTGGTCTCGGTCGGCGTAGGCACAGAACAACTTGAGCACGAACTGGCACCGCTGTTTCCCGACACGCCGATCACCCGCATTGACCGCGATACTACCAGCCGTAAAGGCTCACTCGAACAGCATCTTGCGGAGGTCCATCGCGGCGGCGCGCGTATTCTCATCGGTACGCAAATGTTGGCCAAAGGCCATCACTTCCCGGACGTCACGCTGGTCTCACTGCTTGATGTCGATGGTGCCCTGTTCTCGGCTGATTTCCGCTCGGCAGAACGTTTTGCCCAGCTGTATACGCAGGTTTCAGGCCGTGCAGGCCGTGCCGGTAAAGAGGGTGAGGTGGTGTTACAAACGCACCATCCCGAACATCCGTTATTAAAAGTGCTGCTTGAGCATGGCTATGACGCCTTTGCCAAACAGACGCTGGCCGAAAGAAAAAGCGTATTTTTACCGCCTTATACCAGCCATATTTTGATTCGCTCAGAAGATCACGACAATCAACAATCCGCGCTGTTCTTACAGCAGTTGCGTAATTTGTATGAAGCCAGCCAGCTAAAAGATGAATCCCTGTGGATTCTGGGCCCGGTTCCTGCACTGGCCGCCAAGCGTAATGGGCGCTTCCGCTGGCAGCTCTTATTGCAGCACCCCTCTCGTCGGGTTTTGCAGCATTTGATTAAAAACTCTCAACCTTTGATCGCCAATTTACCGCAGGCCAGAAAGGTGAAATGGACACTGGATGTTGACCCGATCGACAGCTGATGCGTGAAAGCCCTGAGGTTTTCTGCGGTATGGATCGGAAAAAAGCATCTGGGTCACACTTTTCATGCAAATTAGGTAACAAATCCTAACCACAAACTGTTTAGAATGTGATGAGCTACGCAGCCATCGTTAGCCGGACGCGCTAAGCGCCGGATTTGCAGAGGCTGAATCTCAGGGAACCAGGGTAGCGTTGAGGAAAATTCCATGTTGTCGTATCAGAATGATGCAGTTGCAAGGAGAGATGCGTTGGACGAAAAGAAAGAATTAACCGCCGCTACGATGAAAGATGTGGCTGAAATGGCAGGTGTTTCGACAGCAACCGTATCTCGCGCCCTAATGAACCCGGAAAAGGTCTCGGCCCCGACGCGCCAAAAGGTGGAGCAGGCGGTGATGGCCGTGGGTTATTCCCCTCACGCCCTGTCACGTAATCTTAAGCGCAATGAATCCCGAACGATACTGGTGATCGTCCCCGACATCTGCGATCCCTATTTCGCCGATGTGATCCAGGGGATCGAGCGCACTGCCGCCGAGAATGGCTATCTGGTTCTGATTGGTGATTGCGCGCAACAGAATCAGCAAGAAAAAACTTTCATCAATCTGATTATTACCAAGCAGATAGACGGCATGCTGCTGCTAGGCTCAGACCTTCCTTTTGATGCCAGTAAAGAAGAGCAACGCAACTTGCCGCCGATGGTGATGGCAAATGAGTTCGCGCCGGAACTTGAATTACCGACGGTGCATATCGACAACCTGACGGCCGCCTATGAAGCCGTACACTATCTGATTGGTCTGGGCCACCAGCGCATCGGCTGTATTGCAGGACCAGACAACATGCCGCTCTGCCAATACCGCTCTCAGGGATACGTCCAGGCTTTGCGCCGCAACGGGCTGATGGTGGAAAGCAGTTATACAGCCAAAGGCGATTTCAGCTATGAATCAGGTGCGCTGGCGCTGGCGGAGTTAATGAATCAGCCGGCGCCGCCAACAGCGATTTTTTGCCATAACGACGTGATGGCAATTGGTGCGATGTACCAGGCAAAAAAAATGGGGCTGCATATTCCTCAGGATTTATCCGTGGTGGGCTTTGATGACATTAAGCTCAGTCAATACTTCGATCCCCCACTGACTACCGTTGCACAGCCAAGATTCCAGCTTGGACGTCAGGCCATGTTATTATTACTTGAACAGTTGTACGGAAATTCGGTACAAAGTGGCTCGCGTTTGCTGGAAAGCGAATTAATCGTCCGTGGCAGTACCGCTGCTCCCCGGCGCTGATAAGATGTTTCTCCTTCAGCAAGTTTTCGTTTCAGTAAAAGCTCAGGGTTCAGTAACATGACGCACTTCTCACATTACAACGACACAGCGAAACGATAGTGGCACAAAGAGACTATGTAAGCCGTGGGCGCTCAGGAGCGCGGCGGAAAAGTACCAGCCGGAAGAAAAAAAGCAGTTCCCCGATGATCTCCAAAACCATGGTGGTATTAGCCGTTGCGGTCCTGGTGGTGTTTATCGGTGGCCTCTATTTCATTACGCACAATAAAGCTGAAGATGCTGCCATTCTGCCGACGCACCCGGTGCGGCCGGGTAACGGCCTGCCACCTAAACCAGAAGAGCGCTGGCGCTATATTAAAGAGCTGGAAAACCGGCAGATGGGTGTCGCCACACCAACCGAGCCGACCGCCGGTGGTGAAGCGCAGACCAAAACCCAACTGACGCCGGAACAGCGCCAGTTACTCGACCAAATGCAGGCCGATATGCGCCAGACGCCAACCACACTGTCTGAAGTCCCATATAATGATCCTTCGCAGGTTACACGTAGTGCTCCCGTTCAGCGCCAGACCACAACTCAGCAACCTTATACGCAACAGCCGGCTTATCAGCAAAATACGCAACAACCTGTGACGACGCACAGAAACGTTCAGCCGGTGGTTCCGCAACAGCCGGTTCGTGCACCGCAGGCACAGGTACAAACTCAGCCGGTTCGCGCGCCACAGGTTCAGCCTGTTCAGCCGAAGCCAAAACCGAAAGAGCAGCCGCAACTGCAGCAACAGCAACCTGCTGCGATCACTCAGGTCGCACCTGAGAAACCCAAAGATAAGCCGACGCAGCACTTCATGGTGCAGTGTGGCTCATTCAAAGGAACCGAACAGGCAGAATCGCAGCGCGCTAAACTGGCATTTGAAGGCTTTGAAGGCCGGATAACCACCGGTGGCGGCTGGAATCGTGTGGTAATAGGTCCTTACAATAATCGCTCAGGTGCCGATGGCACCCTGTCCCGCCTGAAGAGCGCAGGTATCTCCGGTTGCATTCCCCTCGCAACCGGGGGTTGAAAACCCGTTTTCCTCCCCAATCTATAACTTCAATATGCCTCGTACTCTTGTGTGACACGCAGTGTGTAACACAAGAGCGCGGGGATCTTTTCCGTCTGCAACGAGGAACTGCTCGTGACAACAATTGTAAGTGTACGCCGCAACGGCCAGGTCGTTATCGGTGGTGATGGCCAAGCCACATTGGGAAATACGGTGATGAAGGGCAACGTGAAGAAAGTGCGTCGCCTCTACCATGACAAAGTGATTGCCGGTTTCGCTGGCGGTACTGCTGACGCGTTCACGCTGTTTGAGCTGTTCGAGCGCAAGCTGGAAATGCATCAGGGCCATCTGGTCAAAGCCGCGGTGGAACTGGCAAAGGACTGGCGTACCGACCGCATGCTGCGCCGTCTTGAAGCATTACTGGCCGTCGCCGATGAAAATGCATCGCTGATCATCAGCGGTAACGGTGACGTTATCCAGCCGGAGAACGACCTGATTGCTATCGGTTCCGGTGGCCCTTACGCCCAGGCCTCTGCCCGCGCGTTGCTGGAAAATACAGAACTGAGCGCCCGCGAAATTGTTGAGAAATCGCTGAGTATTGCCGGGGATATCTGTATTTACACCAACCATTTCCACACCATTGAAGAATTGTCTTCTAAAGCGTAAGGATCGAAAACTATGTCTGAAATGACCCCGCGCGAGATAGTCAGCGAATTAGACAGCTACATCATTGGCCAGGACAAAGCCAAACGCGCTGTAGCCATCGCCCTGCGCAACCGCTGGCGCCGCATGCAGCTTGACGAAGCGCTGCGCCATGAAGTGACCCCAAAAAATATTCTGATGATCGGCCCGACCGGTGTCGGTAAAACCGAAATCGCCCGCCGTCTGGCTAAATTGGCTAATGCGCCGTTCATCAAAGTTGAAGCAACCAAATTCACCGAAGTGGGTTATGTCGGTAAAGAAGTCGACTCCATTATTCGCGACCTGACTGACTCAGCCGTGAAAATGGTGCGTATGCAGTCCATCGACAAAAACCGTAACCGCGCCGAAGAGTTGGCCGAAGAGCGCATTCTCGATGTCCTTATCCCACCCGCCAAGAATAATTGGGGCCAGCCAGACGAAGCGCAGGAACCTTCTGCGGCACGTCAGTCTTTCCGCAAGAAACTGCGCGAAGGCCAGCTTGACGATAAAGAGATCGAAATCAATGTTGCCGCAGCACCAATGGGCGTCGAAATTATGTCCCCGCCGGGCATGGAAGAGATGACCAACCAGCTGCAATCTATGTTCCAGAACATGGCTGGCCAGAAGCAAAAGCCGCGAAAAATGACCATCAAAGAAGCCTATAAGCTGCTGGTGGAAGAAGAAGCGGCCAAGCTGGTGAATCCTGAAGAGCTTAAAGAGCAAGCGATCGAAGCCGTGGAACAACACGGTATCGTGTTCATCGATGAGATCGACAAAATCTGTAAGCGTGCCGGCCAAAGTTCAGGTCCGGATGTATCACGTGAAGGCGTTCAGCGCGATCTGCTGCCATTGGTGGAGGGCTGTACTGTCTCGACTAAACACGGCATGGTGAAAACCGACCACATTTTGTTTATCGCCTCAGGCGCATTCCAGACTGCCAAGCCGTCTGATTTAATTCCGGAATTGCAGGGGCGTCTGCCGATTCGCGTCGAGTTGCAGGCACTCTCTACGGAAGACTTCGAACGCATCCTGACCGAGCCAAGCGCATCGCTGACGCATCAGTACAAAGCCCTGATGGCGACCGAAGGCGTGACCATTGATTTTACTGCTGATGGTATCCGCCGGATTGCTGAAGCAGCATGGCAGGTTAACGAAACCACCGAGAACATCGGGGCCCGTCGTTTACATACGGTTCTGGAACGTTTGATGGAAGATATCTCCTATGACGCCAGTGAAAGTAACGGTATCTCCATAAACATTGATGCAGATTATGTTAGAAGCCACCTTGATCAGCTGGTAGCTGATGAAGATCTGAGCCGATTTATCTTATAATTCGTTCATACGTTCCGAAAGTGATCTATTGGGAGGCGTTATGCCTCCCTTTATTATTTCTAAACGGAACTCCTGTTTTACTGAGCGAAAAATAATATGAGCATAATGACTCCCTGCACCACCACATCGCCTGTCAAAGCCTGGCTGGAAAGTCTGCGTTTACGCACATTGCCTCTGGCCTTTGCTTCTATCGTTATGGGTTCCGCCCTTGCCAGCCTGCAAGGCGTATTCCATCCACTGACTGCCCTGCTAGCGTTACTGACGGCCGGCCTGCTGCAAATTTTATCCAATCTGGCCAATGACTATGGCGATGCGGAAAAAGGCAGCGATACGCCGGACCGCATCGGGCCATTGCGTGGGATGCAAAAAGGGCTGATCACGGCCCCGCAGATGAAGCAGGCCATCATGCTGACGGTGGTGCTGACGGTACTTTCAGGCATTGCCCTGATTGCGGTAGCCTGCCAGAAGCCCAGCGACGTATTGGGTTTCCTGATCCTGGGGTTGCTGTCAATTGGTGCCGCTATTACCTACACCGTAGGGACCCGCCCGTACGGCTATATGGGGTTGGGTGATATCTCGGTACTGATCTTCTTTGGTTGGATTAGCGTTGCCGGGACTTTCTATTTGCAGGCGGGACACTTCGATTGGGTAGTGATGTTGCCCGCCACAGCGACAGGTTTGCTGGCAACGGCGGTGCTCAATATCAATAACCTGCGTGATATCGACACTGACAGCGCCAACGGTAAAAATACGTTGGCAGTGCGTCTGGGTCCCCAAAATGCCCGCCGGTATCATGCCGTCATTATCTCTGCCGCAGTGATTTGCCTGGCACTGTTTGCCTTACTATACCTGCACAGCTGGTCCGGATGGCTGTTTGTGCTGGCCATTCCGATGCTGGTAAAACATGTCTCTCAGGTGATGCGTGAACTCAACCCTGAAGGCATTCGCCCCCTTCTGGAAAACATGGTGAAAGCAGCTTTACTGACTAACGTGTTGTTCGCGGTAGGTCTGTTGCTTAATTAACAGGCTGAGCACCGCTTTCGCCGTTGGCAAAATTTAACAATTGATGATTTTGCCAACACCCTTCAGAAAGGGATATACTGAACACTCATGCAGCAACCAGATGAAATCCTATGAAATACGATACTTCCGAACTATGCGACATCTATCACGAAGAAGTGAATGTCGTTGAACCCTTGTTCTCCAACTTTGGTGGACGTACTTCATTTGGCGGGCAGATCACCACGGTGAAGTGCTTCGAAGACAATGGCTTGCTCTATGACCTGCTTGAACAAAACGGTTTAGGCCGGGTTCTGGTGGTTGATGGGGGTGGCTCGGTTCGCCGCGCACTGCTTGACGCTGACCTGGCTGCGCTGGCGCTGGAAAACCAGTGGGAAGGTATCCTGATTTATGGCGCGGTTCGCCAAGTGGATGACTTACAGGACCTGGATATCGGCATTCAGGCAATGGCTGCAATCCCGGCCGGTGCCGCCAGCGAAGGTATTGGCGAAAGTGATATCCGCGTGAATTTCGGCAGCGTGACCTTCTTTACCGGCGATCATTTATATGCTGATAATACTGGCATCATCCTGTCAGAAGACCCGCTGGATATTGAATAACCCTTTCTCTTGCGGCTGAAACAGCGCAATAAAAAAAGGACGCCGCGGCGTCCTTTTTTAATGGGAAAAAGTCAGGCTTCAGACTTCTTCCATTTTACCCAACAGCGCGCGCAGACGATCCTGCCATACGTGTTGTTCTTCTTTCAGCTGCGCATTTTCACGCACCAGTGACTCGTGGTTACCGCTGGCTTGCTGAACTTCCTGCGCCAGGGTGCTGTTCTGCTCTTTCAGTTCTTCGATTTCCATCTGCAGCAGAGTAATGGTATCAATTGCTTGCTGAACTTTAGCTTCTAATTTCTCAAATACTTCAAATGACATTGTTCGGTCCTCTTATGTTCGCAAGGCGCACATCTGGTAAGTTCTGCCGCATCGTCCGGATACGGCTCAAAAATTCTCGCACCGCACAGATTTTCCTGATATTTCCTGAGCGAAACGCCGTCAAATCTGTCGATGTCTTGAAACACGATTGTATGTAGCCAGTCTTGCCCTGTCTAGCAACATACCGGCCCTGCACGCAGTCTGTTGCAAATTTGTGGTCAAAACTATCAGCAAAAGCTTAAAAAGCGCGAGTTGTCGCGAGATCCTTGACTGAATTTCGCATAACGTGCGCGGAGAGCTTCAATCATCAGACGGAACGGGTTTGAAACAAATTCACTTTGAGTACCATAAATCATGCTCAAAAGAGGAGTCAGAGCCGCTTTTGAAGATGGGTTGAATGTTCATCACACTCGAATTCGCTCATTTTTATGACACAACACGCAAAATTTGATTTCGCTATTTCTCGTTTATGCTCGTTAACGATAAATTCACATTACGTTCTCATTTGATGATGAACGTCTTATTCCGATTACGTTCACGTACTTCTAGTAAGAAAAATTATAACTTACCCTTAACATTATCCTTTATAGGATCCGACTATGAGCCAAACCATGAGTTCCACATTAAAAGGTCAGTGCATCGCTGAGTTTCTGGGTACCGGGCTTATCATCTTTTTTGGTGCAGGCTGTGTGGCTGCGCTGAAACTTGCCGGAGCATCCTTTGGCCAGTGGGAAATCAGTATCGTCTGGGGCTTTGGTGTGGCTATGGCCATTTACCTGACCGCAGCCATTTCCGGCGCTCATCTTAATCCAGCGGTAACCGTCGCGCTTTGTCTGTTTGCAAACTTTGAAGGACGCAAAGTTCTGCCTTACATCATCGCGCAGGTAGCCGGTGCCTTCTGCGCCGCCGCACTGGTTTACGGTTTGTACTACAACCTGTTCTTCGATTTCGAGCAAAGTCACAACATGGTGCGCGGCAGTGTCGAAAGTCTGGATCTTGCCGGTATCTTCTCTACCTATCCAAACCCACATATCAGCGTATTACAGGCGTTCATCGTTGAAACTGTGATCACAGCGATTCTCATGGCGCTGATCCTTGGCCTGACCGATGACGGTAACGGTATTCCGCGTGGCCCACTGGCACCGTTGCTGATCGGTATTCTGATCGCGGTTATCGGTGCGTCAATGGGTCCACTGACCGGCTTCGCCCTTAACCCTGCACGTGACTTCGGTCCTAAAATATTCGCTTACTTCGCTGGCTGGGGCAAAGTTGCTTTCACCGGTGCACGCGACATCCCTTACTTCCTGGTGCCGATTTTTGGCCCACTGATTGGCGCATCGCTCGGTGCCTTCTGCTACAAAGCGCTGATTGGTCGCCACCTGCCTTATGAAATTCATGAAGCAGAAGAAGAAGCTCTCCAGCAGCCAGCAAAACAACGCAAAGCCTGATCGGCTAAACTGTTTACAGCACTCTAATTCGTAGGAATATTATTATGTCAGCAGATACGACTCACGAAAAAAAATATATCGTCGCACTCGATCAAGGCACCACCAGCTCCCGCGCCGTCGTTCTGGATCACGACGCCAATATCGTCAGTGTGTCACAGCGTGAATTCACCCAGATTTATCCAAAATCTGGCTGGGTTGAACATGACCCGATGGAAATCTGGGCTTCACAAAGTTCGGTTCTGGTTGAAGTGCTGGCGAAGGCCGACATCAACTCAGATCAGATCGCCGGTATCGGTATCACCAACCAGCGTGAAACCACTATCGTGTGGGAAAAAGAGTCCGGTAAGCCGATTTACAATGCCATCGTATGGCAATGCCGCCGTACCGCTGAGATTTGTGAAAAGCTTAAAAAAGACGGGATGGAAGAGTACATCCGTCATAACACTGGCTTGGTGGTTGACCCGTATTTCTCTGGTACCAAGCTGAAGTGGATCCTCGATAACGTTGAGGGCTCACGTGAGCGTGCTAAACGCGGCGAACTGCTGTTCGGTACTGTAGATACCTGGCTGGTATGGAAAATGACTCAGGGACGTGTTCACGTTACTGACTACACCAACGCCTCCCGTACCATGATGTTCAACATCCATGATCTGAAATGGGATGAGCGCATGCTGGAGGCGTTGGATATTCCGCGCGAAATGCTGCCGGAAGTACGTCCGTCCTCCGAGATTTATGGTCAGACCAACATTGGTGGTAAAGGCGGGACGCGTATTCCTATCGCCGGTATTGCGGGTGACCAGCAAGCCGCACTTTACGGCCAGTTGTGCGTACAGCCGGGTATGGCAAAAAATACCTACGGCACCGGCTGCTTCCTGCTGATGAACACGGGTACTGAAGCGGTTGCCTCGAAAAATGGTTTGCTGACCACTATTGCCTGCGGCCCGCGCGGCGAAGTGAACTATGCGCTGGAAGGGGCCGTCTTCGTCGGCGGTGCATCTATCCAGTGGCTGCGTGACGAACTGAAACTGATCAGCGACGCTACGGACTCAGAATACTTTGCCGGCAAAGTCAAAGACACTAACGGCGTGTACGTCGTGCCTGCTTTCACGGGTCTGGGTGCCCCTTACTGGGACCCGTATGCTCGTGGCGCAATCTTCGGCCTGAGTCGCGGTGCTAACAGCAACCACATTATCCGTGCAACGCTGGAATCTATCGCTTATCAGACTCGTGATGTGCTGGATGCGATGCAGGCAGACTCAGGTACCCGCCTGCAGTCCCTGCGCGTTGACGGTGGCGCAGTTGCCAACAACTTCCTGATGCAGTTCCAGTCTGACATTCTTGGAACCCGTGTGGAGCGTCCTGCGGTGCTGGAAGTCACGGCCCTGGGTTCGGCATTCCTGGCTGGTCTGGCTGTCGGCTTCTGGAATGACCTCGATGAAGTCCGCAGTAAAGCGACCATTGAGCGTGAATTCCGTCCAAGCATCGAAACCACCGAGCGCAATGTACGTTACAAAGGCTGGCAAAAAGCCGTGGCGCGCGTACGTTCATGGGAAGATCACGACGAATAATGTTCTGAATATTGGACATCACGTCTGACAAATGGCACCACATTGTAAACTCTCCTTTATGGGGAGTTTTTTTATGGGAGCCCGGCCACAAACCCCTGTGCTAAAATCAGCGCCAGAGATGAACATGCACCTCCTCCCTTCTTTTCTGCAAACGGATTTATCCATGAAACGTGAATTAGCTATCGAGTTTTCCCGCGTGACCGAAGCTGCTGCACTGGCCGGTTATAAATGGCTGGGTCGCGGCGACAAGAACCTCGCCGATAACGCTGCCGTACAGGCGATGCGCATCATGCTGAATAAGGTCGATATCGACGGCCAGATCGTGATTGGTGAAGGCGAGATTGATGAAGCGCCCATGCTGTATATCGGTGAAAAAGTCGGGACCGGTAACGGCGATGCCGTTGATATCGCCGTGGACCCTATTGAAGGTACCCGTATGACCGCTATGGGGCAGTCCAACGCGCTGGCCGTGCTGGCCGTGGGCGATAAAGGTTCCTTCCTCAATGCACCCGACATGTACATGGAAAAAATTGCCGTCGGTCCCGGTGCTAAAGGGGCAATTAATTTGGATCTGCCGCTGGCAGAAAATCTGACCAACATTGCTAAGGCGCTAAATAAACCACTCAGTGAACTGACGGTTGCTGTCCTGGCAAAACCGCGTCATGACGACGCCATCCGCGCAATGCTGCAATCTGGCGTGCGGGTATTCGCCTTCCCCGACGGTGACGTCGCCGCGACCATATTGACCTGCATGCCAGACAGTGAAGTCGATGTATTATACGGCATCGGCGGCGCACCGGAAGGGGTAATTTCCGCCGCAGTGATCCGCGCACTCGACGGCGATATGCAGGGACGTCTGCTGGCCCGGCACCATGTGAAAGGTGATACACCGGAGAACCGCCGCATGGGCGAAGAGGAGCTGGTGCGCTGTAAAGCGATGGGTATCGAAGCCGGTAAAGTTTTGCAGCTCGACGATATGGCGCGCAACGATAACGTGATTTTCTCCGCTACCGGTATCACCAAAGGCGACTTGCTGGAAGGTATCAGCCGTCAGGGTAATATGGCGACCACCGAAACGCTGTTGATCCGCGGTAAATCCCGTACCATCCGCCGTATACGTTCGACGCACTATCTCGACCGTAAAGACGCCGCCCTGCACGAATTTATCATCTGACAACGATGCAGAAAGCCAAAAAGCAGAGCCATGGCGGCTCTGCTTTTTTTATGCGCTAAGCTCAGGGCTAAATCGTATGCCCCTGCTCTTGCTGGCGATTGGCCATCGGCCACCAGCAGAGCAATATCAGCATTGCCATCGCAAACATCAGCAGGCCCAGACTGAACTGACCGGTTTGTGGCAGCATAGCGGACATCCATGCCATCAGGCCCGATCCGACGTTCTGCATGCCACCCACTAATGCACCCGCCGCTCCCGCCAGATACGGGAAAGGCTCCATTGCACCGGTGGTCGCCAGCGGAAATAGCATTCCCGCGCCAAAGAAGAACAACGACGCAGGAACGATCAGCGTCCAGATATTCATCACACCCAGCCAGCCGGGGATCCACATCAGCACGCCCGCCAGCAGGCAGCTGAATACCGAGTGCCACATTAATTGCTGGAAGCTTTTTTCCGAACGCCCGGCATACCAGGCACCAAAGAAAGCGGCAGGAATGGGCAGGATAAACAGAATGCTGACAGTCATCGCATTCAGCCCCAGCACGCCCCCCATCAAGACGCCGCAGCTGGCTTCAAACACCGCCACACCGGCCAGTGCACCGACCAGCATCACCAGATAGCGACTGAAGTTACCGTCCGCCAGAAGCAGGCGCAGACTGCTCAACATTCCGCGCGGTTCCTGACTCACAGGTCGGGTCTCCGGCAACCAGCGGTACATGGAAAACGCCACACCCGCACAAAGCAGCAACAGGAAACCAAAGCTGGCACGCCAGCCCAACCAGGCAGCCAGCGCACCGCCAATCATCGGGGCAATTAACGGGCTGACCAGTATGCCCATATTGAGCAAGCTGTTAGCCTGGCGCAGTGCACCGCCGCTATATAAATCACGTGGCATGGTACGTGCCATCACGCCGGCAACACCGGTACCCATGCCCTGTATTGCACTTGCCACGATTAACAGGGTCAGGCTTTGGGCCAGCATGGCTACCGCCGCCCCCACCAGGAAAACCATCATGCCGGTGAGGATCACTGGTTTGCGTCCAACCTTGTCCGACAATGGACCATAAAACAGCTGCGATGATCCATAAGCCATCAAGTAGGCTGCCATCACCCGCTGCACAGCACCCGGTTTTACCGACAAACTCTGTGCCATATCCGCAATATTCGGCACATAGATGGTCTGTGCCATCTGTCCTACCGCAACCAGCAAAATTAACATCACAAGCAGGTGAATATTTTCCAGTTTTTTCATTTTTCAGTTCGATTAGTCAGTCGGATTGCCAGATATCAGCATAATAAGCCAGTGCTGGCGCCGTTAAGCCGTCGGGCGCATAAATTAACAAACTGGAGTGAATAAGCGAGGGGCTGACGGAAAATGGTGTTTACAACACTGGCGGACTTTAGTGCCATTTTCGTAAAGATAATTGTACGACTGCGAGGCTATCTAACCAGCGGAAAACAGGCTGATAACATTTAATCGATAATCGTTTCGCAGAATGTGAAATAAAATCAGCGCGGTAAATCGGGCAGCAGATCTCTGCGCCCGGGACAGACCTGCAACGGGAGCATTTTGTTATGGCGGATTGGGTTAACGGTAAAGTCACCAAAATTGAAAACTGGACCGACAGTTTGTTCAGCATCACGGTGAACGCCCCGGTCGATACATTCAAAGCGGGACAGTTCGCCAAATTGTCGATGGAGATTGAGGGAGAGCGAGTTCAGCGCGCCTATTCCTACGTCAATGCACCGAGCGACCCTAATCTGGAGTTCTATCTGGTGACCGTGCCGGAAGGCAAACTCAGCCCACGTCTGCATGAAATGCAGATTGGCAGTGAAATTCAGGTGACCAAAGAGGCAGCAGGCTTCTTCGTCATAGACGAAGTACCCGAGTGCGACACTCTGTGGATGCTGGCGACCGGTACGGCCATCGGACCTTACTTGTCGATTTTGCAGGAAGGGATTGGCCTGGAGAGATTCCAGAATATTGTTCTGGTCCATGCTGCACGCTTCTCGCAGGACCTTAGCTATCTGCCATTAATGCAGCAACTACAGCAACGTTACAACGGCAAACTGCATATCCAGACCGTTGTCAGCCGAGAAAAAACACCTGGCTCTCTGACGGGGCGTGTACCTGCGCTGATTGAAGACGGTTCGCTCGAAGCTGCCGTCGGGTTGACAATGGATGCAGACAATAGCCATATCATGCTGTGCGGTAACCCGCAGATGGTGCGCGATACCCAGCAGGTCCTCAAGGACAGCCGCGGCATGCGTAAGCATCTCAAACGCAAACCGGGGCATATGACCAGCGAACATTACTGGTAACGCGTCGCCAATCTATTTCAGTTTGACATTTTCCGGCTCCGGGCCAAAACGATTTGCGCCCGGCGTACCGGCGAATAAGCCGCAGTCGATAATCAAAAGCACAAATAAGATAATCGGTATCAGTCGCCCCACGACCCACTGCCATAGGGTCGGCATCATATCCCAATGGCCAGCCGCCAGCATCCACGCCAGAATAAACAGAAATGCCCACAAGGCAGACCGATTGCGGTCGTGCAGACGTTTCGCCATGACAGCCGCCGTCGGCCAGAGTAAAACCACCACGGTAAATGCTGCTGTTTTGACTTCAATCCACTGACGGTCGGCAAACGTAAAGGCTGCCACCATCAATACCAGCCAGGTGACCATCCAGATCCAAAAATCACGGCGGCCCATGCGGCCATTAAACGAAAATAAGGCGTGTTGCAGTGTCATCGGGGGTTAATTCCATCAAGAGACATATCATTTGAGTGGCAAAAAAGCTGCGCCAAAGTGTACCCCAGCCTGACAACGCGATGACAATGTTTACGTACTCCTTTTGACATTCACCCCGGATCACCGCTTTAATCGACCATTGTCTCCACAAAAGAACAACGTTATGACCGCAAAATTGCTTATACGTCTGGCTCTGCCTGCGCTGCTGATGCTTTCAGGTCTGAACATAGCCTGCGCCGCTGAGCCCGCTGACCACCAGACGGTTGAAGAGATGCCGAAAGCGCCTTATCTGCTGGCTGGCGCGCCAACATTTGAAATGACCTTGGTGAATTTTCGCGAGAAATACAACGCCGCGAATCCGACGCAGCAGATCAACGAATTCCGTGCCATCAGTGACACCGCCCCTAATGAGATGCTGACCCGTGCGGCGAGCAAAATAAATGAGAACCTCTACGCCTCGACGGCGCTT
Source organism: uncultured Enterobacterales bacterium (assembly GCA_946478305.1). Lineage (GTDB taxonomy): Bacteria > Pseudomonadota > Gammaproteobacteria > Enterobacterales > Enterobacteriaceae > Ewingella. The sequence goes on along the minus strand of CAMLBO010000024.1, from coordinate 9,795 downwards.
GAGAAGGGAACGGGCAAAATAAAAACGCTGCAAATCACCTACTTGCCAATTCAGGGGGCTGAAGAGAAAGCCGCCCGTGCGCTGGCCATACGTTATATGGCCAATCTGATGCGGGAATTCGATGCCAGTCTGTCAGTGGAACAAAGTGTGGCCAAAGTGACCTCGCTTATCGAGAAAGGCAAAGGGCAGCAATTTTATCAGCAGCAGTTGGGAGCCATACGTTATGTGATCTCCGACAACGGTGAAAAAGGGCTGACCTTCGCGGTAGAACCGGTAAAACTCGCGCTTTCATAAGGCCGGTATGACGGCAATTAATGACAAAAAGCAAAGCCTTTACCTTCAATTATCTCTATACTGTTGGGCAGGTAATCTGCTTGTTTGGCAGAAATTTTAATCGACACTCGCGTCCCCTTTTGGAGGAAAAAACATGCGACATCCATTAGTGATGGGTAACTGGAAACTGAACGGCAGTACCCACATGGTTAACGAACTGATCGCTGCATTGCGCGCCGAACTGACCACCGTTGAAGGCTGTGGCGTTGCTATCGCACCACCAGAAGTTTATCTGTCACAGGCGAAACACGCTCTGTCTGGCAGCCGCATAGCTTTAGGCGCACAGAACGTTGATGCCAACCTGTCTGGCGCATTCACCGGTGAAATTTCTGCCGACATGCTGAAAGATATTGGTGCGAAATACATCATCATCGGTCACTCAGAACGTCGTACTTATCACAAAGAGAGTGATGAGCTGATCGCCAAGAAATTTGGTGTACTGAAAACGGCAGGCCTGATTCCGGTTCTGTGCATCGGTGAAACTGAAGCAGAAAACGAAGCGGGCAAAACGGAAGCGGTTTGTGCCAAACAACTCGACGCCGTACTGAACACTCTGGGTGCGAAAGCATTCGAAGGCGCTGTTGTTGCTTATGAGCCAGTGTGGGCTATCGGTACCGGTAAATCTGCCACTCCAGCTCAGGCACAGGCCGTTCACAAATTCATCCGTGACCATATCGCCAAGCAAGACGCTGAGATCGCTAAACAAGTGATCATCCAGTACGGCGGTTCTGTGAATGATAAAAATGCAGCCGAACTGTTTGCGCAGCCTGATATCGACGGCGCACTGGTTGGCGGTGCATCTCTGAAAGCAGACGCCTTCGCGGTTATCGTGAAAGCAGCTGCAGAAGCGAAAAAAGCGTAATTCGCTTTTCTGACCCGCGATTAGCGTCAGCATAAAAAAAACCGGACTCTTCACAGAGCCGGGTTTTTTATTGGCTGATTTTGTCAGTGATTCTGATAAGTGAACACCTCCAACACAGAGACCGCTTCAAGTATGACAGGCATTAGCGCTTACTGATCTGGTCGAAGATTCCCCCGGTAGAGAAGTGATCCTTCTGCGCCTCGGCCCAGGTACCGGCCACTTGCTCAATGGTGAACAGTTTCAACTGCGGGAATTCAGCTGCGAATTTCTTCTCGACGGCAGCATCACGCGGACGGTAATAATTTTCCGCAGCAATGGTCTGGCCTTCCGGAGAATAGAGGTATTTCAGATAAGCATCGGCCACTTCGCGGGTGCCGCGTTTATCAACCACTTTATCGACCACAGAAACCGTCGGCTCAGCCAAAATTGATTCACTCGGCGTGACGATTTCAAATTTATTCTGACCCACTTCCTTTGTTGCCAGCAGGGCTTCATTCTCCCAGGCAATCAGCACATCGCCGATACCGCGTTCAACGAAGGTATTGGTCGCGCCGCGTGCGCCGGAGTCCAGCACTTCCACGTTTTTGTACAAGGCCTTAACGAAATCCTGTGCTTTGGCTTTGTCATTATTGTTGTGATGTAAGGCGTAACCCCATGCTGCCAGATAGTTCCAGCGTGCGCCGCCTGAGGTTTTTGGGTTCGGCGTAATAATTGACACACCCGGCTTGATTAAATCATTCCAGTCATGGATTTGTTTTGGATTACCTTTTTTCACCAGGAAAACGATGGTTGAGGTATAAGGTGCGGAGTTATCCGGCAGGCGTTTGATCCAGTTTTTATCAATACGTCCACGTTCAGCAATAGCATCAACATCGTAGGCCAGTGCCAGTGTTACCACATCGGCTTCAATACCGTTGATCACTGACGTTGCCTGTTTACCTGAGCCACCGTGTGACTGACGAACGGTCACCGTATCGCCGGTTTTACCTTGCCAGTATTTGCTGAATGCTTTGTTGTATTGCTCATAGAATTCACGCGTTGGATCATAAGATACGTTCAAAATCTGAATATCTTTCGCAATAGCGCCAGTCGCCACCAACAGTAATGCCAGACCTAAACCCCATTTATGCATCGCACTTCTCCCAGAACTAGTTCAATGGATTGGATTAACCGAATCAGATAGGGAGAGCCTGCCAGAGATGAATAAAACAATTAAAGATTAAAAAGTGTTCTGCTATTCCATTCAGGAATAAAGGAAGAATAGGCATAAAAAAAGCCCCCACTTGTGGAGGCTCTCTCGCTCAGGCGACAAGCTGTTTAGAACAATTTCTTCGCCGTGTCATACCAGTCTTCTTTGAATTTACTTTTCTTATTCTCTGGGGAGATACAAACTGAGATTAACTCATGCACCATTTTCTCGTTTTCAACACCCACACAGAAACCGCCCTGAGAATAATCACGATCTTCTTGCAACAGCAGGTCAACAGCATAAGCGCCCATACGGGAAGCTAAAATACGGTCATAGGCTACTGGTGCGCCGCCACGCTGGATGTGGCCTAAAACAGTCCCACGGGTTTCGCGGCAGGTTTCTTTCTCAATGTATTTCGCCAGCTCATCGATATCATCCAACTTTTCAGTGATGGCAACGATGGCGTGCTTTTTACCCTTCGCAATACCGGCTTTGATTTCAGCAACCAGATCATCACGTTTGAATTCAACTTCAGGGATCGCGATAAACTCGCAACCACCGGCAATGGCAGCGGCCAGGGTCAAATCACCGCAATAACGGCCCATCACTTCAACGATTGAGATACGTTGGTGTGAAGAAGAGGTATCACGTAAGCGGTCAATGGCTTCAACAACGGTACCCAGGGCGGTGAAGAAACCGATGGTGTAGTCAGTACCGGCCACATCATTATCGATGGTACCTGGCAAACCGATACATTTAATTCCACCTTCTTTGGTCAGCAGATCTGCACCTGCATAAGAACCGTCACCGCCGATAACCACCAGGCCATCAATACCACGGTCTTTCATGTTCTGCAGGGCGATTCTGCGTTTTTCCGGGTCACGGAATTCCGGGAAACGTGCTGAACCCAGGAAAGTACCGCCGCGGTTGATCATGTCGGAAACGCTGTAGCGATCCAGTTTCCGCATGCGGTTCTCATACATGCCAAGGTAGCCATCTTCAATACCGAAAACTTCCAACTCTGCTGATAAAGCTGCGCGTACAACACCGCGAATAGCAGCATTCATGCCTGGGGCATCGCCACCACTTGTCAGTACACCGATTTTTTTAATCATGACTACCTCTGAACTTGTAGATGCAATTTCTTAAGAATTCTTGAGCATGCCTATTGGCCCGGATATTTCTGGTACTCGTTGGCGAATGCCGTTTGATCCTAATAGTATAACAAAACGGCATTGCTGAATTGATTCAAGTCAGCAAGAATTCGCTTACTCTGCTAACCCTTGGGCAATTTACTGATCCACGCTGTTTTTACAATACATTTTCCGGGCACAGCAGCAAGCCTAGCGCCAGCCTGGAACAGTGCTATCTGCATAAAAATGTGCCTTAAAGTAGACGTCAATCGCGAAAGCTATAGTAAACCGCGCCAACTCAACACGGCGTCAGGAGAAACGTCTATCCTAAGAATAGCATTGTTCAGGGATTCATCTGACTGATAATACGAGATAAGTGTCGTAAGATTGAACAGTAACCGAAGGTACAGCGATTACTGCGCTTTTGCGTGAGTCCTTGCCCATTGATTAGGCAAAAAAAAGCCCCACCTTTCGGTGGGGAAGACAGGGATGGTGATACTAATTTCCCTGTTAGCAACTGAAATAAAAGGATTTATTTCAAGCAATGTCCACACATTGACCACATCGTGAATCATAGTTAGCAAAAAGCCCCGTATTTCGGGGCTTTTTTGTATTTTACATCAGGAAGGTTTGCTGACCGTGTGAGGTCGGGTGAGGCATCACGGCGCAGATAAGGCTCGGTTTCGGGCCAGTTCTCGTCCCAACGGTCAACCGACAGCGCCCATGCCAGATAGGGCAAAAACTCCAGCGGGCAGGCCAGCGGATCCCAAAGCTCACGCAGCGGCACCGGCACGTTTTCAAGCTTGGCGCAGGCAGCTGCGGCGGCAACTTCCAACGGTGATGAGCCAACAGGCAATAGGCGGTTACTCATCGTAGCCCCCGATGGTCAGCGCGTAGGCAGTGCAAAATGACGCCTGCGTTTTGTCGAGCTCAAGGTCGCCGGCGGGCTTTGCCAGCTCGACACGCTGGACGCCTTCAACGTGCAGGGCGGCGTAAATGGCTGAGAGGCGAATGTCGCGCCCTAAACGGTGCTGTGCGCTGACGTATTTCTTGAGCTTGGCCTCGGCGGCCTGCTTGATGGGCTCCGCTTCGGGGCCGGGAAAAAGATAGAGCTTGGCCTGAATTTCATAATTTACGATGCTGGCCGACTGCACCGTCACCCTGTCCGCAACGGGGCGCACGTTCTCATCGTTAAGCGCGTTTCGCACCACCTCCAGCAGGTCAGCCGAGGCGGAACCATTGCCGTTCTGCGCCAGCACGGAGACGGTGACGCAGGCGGGCGACGGACTGATCACCGAAATATCGGCCACGCGCCCGTCGGCAGAGCGTCCGTGAAACTCATACGCACCCACCGGCCCGGCGACGCTCAACCCCTCAAACGCCTGCTGCACGCGGATACGAAAATCCGCATCGGTTTCCATCACCGCAGTGACCGGCGGGATCGCCGTGATATCAGCAGGCTGGACAATCAGGCGCTCGACGTCATACCGCGCGGCAATGTTGTCGAGGTCAGCACCGGTGGAATAGGCCAGCATGACCGCCTTCGCCGATTCGTTTACCCGCTGGCGCAGGATCACTTCGCGGTAGGCGTTCTCCTGCAACAGCTTCACGATGGGTTCAGATTCCAGCGTCAGGGTGCGGGCGATAGCGGCCTGCTGTTCAGGCGGATAGAGTGACACAAGCGTCGCTTTGCGCTCGGCTAACAGCACTTCGTAATCAATCATCTCGACGGCGGTCGGGGCGGGTAACTGGCTCAGGTCGATAGTTGCCATGGTGTCAGCTCACTGGAACGGTAAGAGAGAAATCGACGGAGGTGTCACTGCGAACGCCGGTGATATTGACCACCATTTTTCCGTCCGCCGTCGTGTCAACGGTGAGACCTGTCAGGGTGACGCGCGGCTCCCACTTGAGGATCGCGCCATAGCAGGCCGCCATAATTTGCAGGCGCAGCGCAGGGTTTTGCGGGCTATCAAGCAGCTCAGACAACAGCGAACCGTAATCACGGCGCATAACGCGGCTACCGACGGGCGTCGCCAGAATGTCCGCGATAGATTGCTGAATATGGGTAAGGTCTTCGACGCTGCGCCCGGTGCCGCGACTCATACCGATGTATTTCGCGTTGGTCATTGCGGGCCTCCGGTATTGCCGCCGCCGGTCTGCACGCCGCTGTGCTTATGGGTATGCAGCACGATGCCGTTAGACGTGATACTGCCGCCAGAATGCGAAATATTGCCGGTCATGGTTCCACCCTGTTTAACCTCCAGCGAGCCGGTGATCAGCTTGTTGGTGCAAACCACTTCCGGGGCGTCGAGCGTAATGCGGGTTGTTGCGACGCAGTTGATCAGCGGAGACGTCACCGCAACTTTTTCCGAGGCGTTGACCGTGGCGGATTTAATGCCGGTAGCCAGCAGCGCGCCGGTTTTTGGTTCGTACTCGATCACTGCGCCGTCAGGGAAAGCGATATGCACCGCGTCAGCCGAGGCCGACGGCGCGGGGTAGTCGTCAGAGAAAACGCCCGGAACCACAAAGGCGGTATCCAGTTCGCCGCCAAGGGACAGCAGCAAAACCTGCTCACCCACGGACGGCGACCACCAAACGCGTGCACGGCCTGCGCGGGGCGCCAGCCAGTGCAGCCAGTCAGTGACCAGCTCGCCGGTCTGCACGCGGCATAGCGCTCGCTCAGTATCAATTTCAGATACCACGCCAATTCGGATGAGGTCGCGCACCGCGCGAGCCAGTTCTGCGAAGGTTTCGAGTGTATTCATGAAGGAGAGGATGCCGCCGGAGGGATCCGGCGACAACGTGAGGGCGTAGGACTATCGTTGATACAACAGAGGGATAGAGTCCACCAAGAAAATGGAGGAATATTGGTTATCAGTAGGTTGCTTGATGTTTTTTTTCCCGAATTTCATTTTCTCTAAAAATGCCTAATCATGAGATTATCTTCGCTGAAACGTGTATTTATCTAAATAATAAGTAAAATACCCACTTAAACTAAATGGACTTTATATATGCAAATTTGTCGGATGGATTACAACGACCTTAGCCAAAATAGACAAAGAGCCACTTTACATGTTTATGGCATAGGCAACTTCGATGTATTTTCAGGAAAGCCCGGATATATCAATCATCCTGAATGCTCTTATGTAGAAAATGCCGCCTTGCCACCGGGACAATACTGGATCGTTGATCGCCCAGCCGGTGGATTCGCCAATCAGGTCCGAGGCGGTTTTCTCGATATGATTCACGGTACCTCACATGATCAATGGCTAGGATTGTTCAGCTCACAAACTATGTCAGATCATGTTTTTGTAAACGGTATCGAACGTGGCGCATTCAGACTTCATCCATTGCGACCAAACGGAGAGGGGGAATCGTGGGGATGTATAACATTTTATAACGTGGCTGATTTCAACTCCGTCAGAAAAGCTATAGTTGCTCGGAAAAAATTTAAAGTACCGGGCAAATCTTCACTCATGGCATATGGTCGAATTGATGTTACAGGGAGTAGTAACTTTGGCTCATGTACGCTTCCAAAATAAAGCTATCAAGCTGGCCTTGATGATCGTATGTCTCATCGTATCTGTCGCTATTTTCCGCTTATCTGGCTTAGACAGTGTGGCATATAAACTTTATCAGTTCTTTTCCGGCACACTTACGGACTCACAAGTGCATTGGCTGGATAGTGGGTATGAAGACAGCAACATTGAACTAATCATTGATGTGGCGATGCTGATTATTATAACGGCAATCTTATATATCATCGCAAATTGCGTAATCAATAAATTACGCAATTTGCGATAAATAAAAATCATTAGCATTGCCTTTGAACGCAATGCTTTTATCTATCTTCCCATGCATCTGAATAAATCATATTACCGTCGCAATATTTCCATGTGATCTTGTCATATAGCATAGCAATGGATTCCAAATGGTTTAAATGGATGTGGGCCGGATCTTTTGAGTTAATCATGCCGGGGGAGACCGATACGATTTTCACCCCTTCCATAAGCATGTTGAAATACTCAACCTCCTGACCGGCATCATTGATTTTATACCACTTCAATTCAGCCGATTTTAGGGTTTGCCCCTTTGTCACAGCTTTATAGAGATAAGGCGAAGAACTATCAAACTCCTTTTCCAGATTCATTGAGCCGTGCACACGAGTGCCGGTGATTTTTCCCGTACGGCCATCGACAGGAATGCTCACGTTGTGGTTAAAACCTACGACTTCTATGCTGCCCTCACGTCCATTTACATCGACGGAACCTCGAATGTCCGCGCCGCCATCGTCCTTGAGCCACAAATATGCGGGTATTGCCATTGTCAAAAATCCTTCTTTGCTGTGCTAAACCCACATAATAGCAAAGGTTTTATAATTTTGAATAAGACTAGCCGTTAGTGCAGGTTAATCCGCTTTTTATGCGCATCTTTATGGACTAAGACCGGAAAGGATCACATCTTCAACAATCTGGCGGTCGGCGGCACCAAACCCCAGCAGCGGACGTGCCTCATACTGCACCGGCTGGCTATGGCGGTTTGGCCTGTCTTTTAGCCCCTCTTGGTGGATGCGCGCAATCCGCTGAACTTTACCCGCAAACTCCACCGTCGCCGCCTCGGGAGAACCTTTAGCCTTGAGGTAACGGGCGGTGCGCATTTTGGCAAACATCTCCCGCTTTACCCGCCCCTTTTTTCCTTTGATGGGCTGGCGTTTACGGCCCGCATACGGGGAGCAGTCCGGTGCCTGCTGGCGTTTGATGCGGCTCTGCTGGCTGGCGCGTAACCGCTTGGCAATCTCGGCGGCCATCTGGCGGCGGCTGGCCGGTGACAGACTGGCAAGCAGTCCGGCCAGCTTGTCGTCAAAGGCTTTAAAATCACTCATCCCACTGACTCACCAGCTCGCCGTTGATGTAAAGCATCGTCGGGCGAATAACCGGCTCAGGCTCCGGCGGCTCCCCGAGCTGCGTCACGTGCAGCGCGTCGCTCTCCTCTTTCACAATGGTGCGTTCGGTCAGGCGTAACGACATACGCAGGTCGATACTGTCATCATTATTAATATCGGCAACGTAGGTAAACCCGCGTTTCTTACCCTCATCGGTGGTCATGATATCGGGCTGGTTCTCACGCAGCCACGCGGTCACCGGTACCAGCAGCATATTTAAATCACCGGTGTAGTCGGTCACGGTCACGTCGAGTGAATAACGATTTTCGAACGACAGCGAGGCAGCCAGCGTCCCGTCAATCGCGCCGTTATCAACAAACAGGCGCAGCATGTCGGGATTCTGGCGCAGCAGCGGCACCGATTTAAAGAGCGCTTTTTTGAGGCTGGCCGGTTTTAACATCGTGGTTTTCCTGACACTGTTTCACGGTTTCAACTTGCAGCGCACAGCTTACTAGCGCCCCCTCAAGCTGACGAATATCGTCGCTCAGATCGCCGTTAGTTTTCGGCTGGCTTGCCGGTATCGGGCAACTGCTGACCCTCGGACAGCCAGCGTAAATAATCGTCGGGGGTGGCGAACTCGGGGCGGTTGTGCAGCCTTGCAACGTCATCAGGCAAAGCAGACTGATACCAGCGGCGCAGGGTTTCATTTTCATTGAGTAGCCTCGTCATGGTCTGGTTGCGGCGCGTCGCAAGCCGGTGGGCGGCGACAATCTGCTCGCGTAAAACGACCTGCGCGCGCTCGTTGCGCTTGGCGCTGGCCGTCAACTCATCCAGCGCCTGACCGCTGATTCTCAGGTCGCGTTTAAGCTGGCTAATGCTCTCATTGGCCGCCGCCAGACGGTTTCTCACCGACTGCAAGCCCGTCAGGGCAACGGCCAGCAGAAGCAGTAAGACCAGCAGCAAAATTACCGCCACTCTCATGACGCCCCCTTAAGGCAGTGATTCAGTTCGGCGGCGCGCCGGTTGATGAGGCCGCCGCTTTTCACGCCGTTAACAAACACCCAGCGCGGGAGCTGCTGACAGGCTTTGTCCCATTCGCCTTTGTTGATGAAAACCGCCAGCGTGGAGTGGCAAGTGGCACCCGTGCCAACGTTAAACGCAAAGCTGACCACCGCGTCATACACCGGCTGCGGCATGGCGACGGACATACACTTATCGACCGCCCGCTCGGTCATCAGCACATCGCTAATCAGGTTTTGCGCAGCAATGTGCTCCGTGATCGCCTGCGCGGGTTTGACTCCGGCGGTGTGGCCGATGCCCGACGTCCAGACACCGGCGCTGCACTGGTACGGATTGAGGCGGCATCCTTCCAGATTGGACAGCAGCGCCAGACCGG